>NZ_CP123907.1:1800000-2100000 GCF_033783015.1 Corynebacterium sp. 21KM1197
GTGCGGCTCTTTGGTGAGTTGGAGTTCGCTTTTACCCTCATCAAGGTGGGGGCGGTGATCGCCATGATCCTGGGCGGCGCGGCGATCCTTGCCTTTGGCCTGGGTTCCAGCCCGGAAACCAGCAGTATTTCCCACCTGTGGGCGGATGGCGGCTTCTTCCCCAACGGCATCGGCGGCATGATTTCCGCCTTTATCCTGGTGCTCTTTGCCTTTGGCGGCACGGAGATCATCGGCGTGGCGGGCGCGGAAGCGGAGGAGCCGGAAAAGACGATCCCCAAGGCCGTGAATACCGTCCCGGTGCGCATTTTGCTCTTTTACGTGCTGGCCATTTTGGTGATTCTGGTGCTCAATCCGTGGACGTCCATCACGGGCGAGGAGTCTCCTTTTGTACAGATCTTCTCCACCTTGGGCGTGAATTGGGCTGCCGCGCTGCTCAACGTAGTGGTGATTACCGCCGCGCTTTCGGCCATTAATTCCGATCTCTTCGGCGCGGGCCGCGTGATCACCGGCATGGCGCGCACCAGGCTCGCCCCCGCCGCCCTGGCGCGCACGAATCACCGCGGCGTGCCCATCGTGACCACCCTGTCCCTGGTGGCGGTGCTCACCGTGGGCGTGGTGCTCAACGCGGTGCTCCCGGAGCGGATCTTCACCATCGTCGCGGCCCTGGCCACCTTTGCCACCATTTATGTCTGGCTCATGATCCTGCTCGCGCACGTCGCCTCGCGGCGTCGCCTCAGCCCCGCCGAGGCACAAAGCCTCTCTTTCCCTGTTCCTTTCTGGCCCTGGGGCCAGTACTTCGCCATCGGCTTCATTCTCTTCGCTTTTGGCATCATGGTGTGGCAATCGGAATACTGGCTGGCCCTGGGCGTGGGCGTGGGCTTCCTGATCCTTATGACCGCCCTGTACTACGCCACGGGCCGCCACCGGCACTCCGCCGACGTCGCCTAAAGGAGGAATCATGTCCCTGCCCGGTATCGACACCGCACCCGCCCCCTGGTCCGGCCGTAACGACGGCCCCGGCCCCGAGCACGCCCGCTGGCACAGCGTCGTGCAGCCCCTCCCCGACAAAGACGCCGCCCCCGGCGTCGCGCTGCTGGGTTTCTGCTCCGACGAGGGCGTGCGTCGCAACGGCGGGCGGCAGGGCGCGGCCACGGCCCCTAAGGCGCTCCGCACCGCCCTAGGCAGCCTCGCCGTCCACGACGAGCGCCCCCGCTACGACGTGGGCGACGTGGTCACCGCCGGTACCGACCTGGAATCGGCGCAGGAGAGGGTGAGCGACGTCGTGGCGTCGTTAAGCAAAGCCGGGCACACCGTGATCGCCCTGGGCGGCGGGCATGAAACCGCCTGGGCCACCCATCGGGGGCTGCGCCGCACGCACCCGAGCAGCGTGCAGATCGTGAACCTGGACGCGCATTTTGACCTGCGCCGCGCGGAGCACGCCACCTCCGGCACGCCCTTCCTCCAGATCGCGGAGCACGTGGCGGATTTCCGCTACACGGTGCTGGGGATTTCCACGCCCAATAACACCCGCGTGCTCTTTGATACCGCGCGTGACCTCGGCGTGGAGGTGCATACCGACGATGACCTCGCCGCCCTCGGCCCCGAGCGCGCCGCCGAGATCGTCACCCGCGCCGCTGAAAAAGCCGATCACCTGCACTTGAGCATCGACCTCGACGGCCTACCCGCCGCCGTGGCCCCCGGCGTGAGCGCGCCTGCCGCCGTGGGCGTTTCCCTGGCCGCCTACCGTGCGATGGCGCGCGCGGCGGCCGCCTCCGGGAAACTGCGCCTGGTGGACGTGGTGGAACTCAACCCCCGCTTCGACGTGGACGCGCGCACGGCCAAGGTTGCAGCGCGGCTTATCGATGACATCGTGGCGGCATTATAAACTTGCCTCGGAGCCCCGGTGGAGCGCTATCGACCAGTCTGACTGGTGGGTATTCTCGCCGGGGCATAGGTCTATCCTTATCCCGTGAGCATCAAGCAAACGTTGAGCGATCACGCGGGCATGACCCCCGCGGAGGCCACCGCTTATCTCCGGATCAAGGAACGCGGCCGCAACCTCTGGTGGTACGCGGCGCTGCTTTCCCTCGGCCCCTCGCTGATCGTCTTTCTGCTCGCCCTGCTCATCGGCCTGCAACCCACCGATAAGCCCATCGTGCAAACCGCCGAGGTAGCCAATAGCCGCCTCTTTTATAATGCGGCCGATCCCGCCTGGGCGGGCATTATTCTCACCTTTACCGTCTCCCTGCTCATCGCGTCCTCCATTTCCCTACGCGGTACTCGATTCCAGGGCCGCACCCACCGCACCCTGACCATCACCGATAGTGAGGGCAAGGCCACGCATATCGACGACGTGGATACCATCGACCTCCGCAGCCAACTCACCCTTTTCATCGCCTGCGTTCTCCCCATCGCGCACGCCTTCCTCACCGTCCTGGCCCTGCTCTGGTGGTTCACCCCCGCGCGGAGCAGCGATTACAGCCTGGCCGAGGTGAATATCCGGCTGGGAGTTTGCTGGTTCCTCCTCATTCTCGGTTCCGTGGCGGCCACCATCATGTACCAGGCCGATACCCTGGATAACCTGCGCCGCAAGGGAGCCACGGCGGAACTTGCCTCCGCCATTAAAACCCAGCATGGCGGCGATATGCAGGCTGTGTTACAGGCGGGTGAGCGCGATCAGACCGCGCCACAGAAAATATCCCGATGGCTCATCATTGCAGTGGTTCTCGGGTACGCGGCGCTGGTATCCGTGCTCTATATCCTCACCGGCCGGGGATGGAAATATGGCACTTTCTGGGCGGTGGTATTTTGCGTCCTCGGTGTGCTTATCGCCGTCATGGGAATCCTCTGCGCACTATGGATTGAGTTTGCCCTGGGGCTCCGCCAAGGCAATCTTCTTCTGTACGCACCCCGCTCCCCCATCGGCCCCATTTTCCGGCTAGCGCATATCCCTGGTAAACAACCCTCTTCCCTCCGCGAGGCCCTGGCCAGACATCTCTTCTGGTTCCCCGGCATTATGACGGGCTTTCTCTTCGCCTTTACGCTCTCCGATTCCGAGTGGGTGGCGGTAGTCAGCATTGCCACCGCCCTGGCCTGTTCCTTTATCCTTTACCTCAAACTCGGTGCCGCGATGGTCCGACCTTACGGCGGCCTCCTGGTATTTCGCCGCTGGGTTCCCGGGGCCGCGCGCCTCACTCAGGCGAATGCTCAGAATACGGCGGCGTTTCTAGGGGAAGTGGGGTGAGATACTGCAATCTTTCTCCCACATAGTAAGAGAATTCTGGGCACCCAGCGGCAGAAAGCCTGACTTGAAGATCAGCACGCCTTCCCACACGCTCCCAATATGAGCACTGATCCAGTATTACTTTATCCACTAGAGCTGAAGCACATTCCACAGCCTTCATCAACCACTCATCTGCCGTATAAACAACGTAGGATGGAAGTACGCGATCAGAGTAGATTCCCCGAAAATCATCAACATTATTGGTAACAATCTCATGGATTCCGGCAAACACAGCAGCGGAATGGACATGGGCATCCCCAGGGTCAGGATATTCCCACACAGAATCATCATGCGGATAGTTGGATATCCTATTCTCTTCCAGGATAGGAAGAAGCCTATCTCGAAGATCTTCGATCTGTTTACTAGACGACCGGGGAAATCTACGGCGACGCGCCCTCACCGCCTCAGCCATGATGTCTTCCGTCCAATAAAACGACCACATATTTTGTGATTGCGCTGCAATCAGCGCAAACCAACTGTGTAAGGTAGCCGATGCCCAGATATTAGAATCTGGCAAAACTCGCGTTTCCATGTCCCCCTCCCCGAAAGATATCTAATTCCCGAAAGCCGCCTCTTGCGCTTCCAACTCTCGTTCCAAGTCCATCAGGTCGAACACCGCCTGCACTGCCTGTTCCACTCGTTCTTCCCTCAGAGTCACCACATCCGAGGCGAGCAATCGTGAATGTTCCCCCAGCCTGCTCACAGAAATGCGCCCGTCGGCCACGTATTCCATCACCGCAAGCTGCGAGATACCCAGAATCTCCGACGCCATCGCGGCGGTGAGCACATGAGGTATAGCCTCCACACTGGAAAGCGGACGCTGCTCACATACCGCTTGACGAATCTCAACCAGAGCCGCAGCTTCCGCAGAGGTTTTCTGTGAACCAAACATATTTTCCCTTGTTGCTCCCTCACAGAAAAGAAGCCCTTTTCCACTCCGTACAGCGCTCATGATCTTGCCCTCCCTATCTACAAGCACCTTTCTTCAAAGTTAGACATTTTCTCATACCAGTGCAACCTCATACCTCCCCCAACGCCCTCTCCACGTCCGCCAACAGATCCGCCTCGTCCTCGATCCCGATGGAAATGCGCACCAGATCGTCCGGCACCTCCAACTGGGAACCGGCGGCGGACTGGTGCGTCATGGTGGCCGGGTGCTCCAACAGAGACTCCACCCCGCCCAGCGATTCCGCCAAACAGATCAGCCGCGTGGCCCGGCAGAACGCCAGCGCGGCCTCGCGCCCTCCGGCAAAGCGCACGGAGATCATGCCGCCCGGCCCGCGCATTTGCCGCTGCGCCACCTCGTATCCTGGGTGATCCGGCAATCCAGGGAAGAGCACCTGGGAGACCTTGGGGCTTTCCTTAAGCAACCGTGCCACCGCGAGCGCGTTGGCGCAGTGCTTCTCCATGCGCAGCGGGAGGGTTTTCACCCCTCGGTAGGCCAGGTAGGCGTCGAAGGCGCTGGGCACGGCCCCCACCCCTCCCTGGAGGAATAGCAACTCGGAATCCAGGTCGGCGTCGTTGGTCACCACCACCCCGCCCACCACATCGGAGTGCCCGCCGATGTACTTGGTGGTGGAGTGCAGCACCGCGTCCGCGCCCAGTTCCAGCGGGCGTTGGAGGTAGGGGCTGGCAAAGGTGTTGTCCACCACCAGGCGGGCGGGGTGGGCGTCGATAGCCTGGGCCACGGCGGCGATGTCGGTGATACTCAGCAGCGGGTTGGTGGGGCTTTCCACCCACACCAGGCGGGTGTTGTCCCGCAGGGCGGCGCGCACCTGCTCAGGGTCGGTCATGTCCACCACCGTGTGCTGCACGCCCCAGTCCTTCAGGGAGGTGTCGATGAGCCGGAAGGTGCCGCCGTAGGCGTCGTTGCCGAGGATGAGGTGGTCACCGGGGCGCAGCAGGGCGCGGATCACGGTGTCGGTGGCGGCCATGCCGGAGGCAAAGGCACGGCCATACGCGCCGCCCTCAAGCGCGGCCACCACGTTTTCTAGGGCCGTGACGGTGGGGTTGCCCACGCGGGAGTATTCGTAGCCTCCGCGCAGGGTGGCCACGTCATCCTGGGCAAAGGTGGTGGAGGCGTAGATGGGCACGTTGATCGCCCCGGTGTGGGTATCGGGCCGGTAGCCGCCGTGAATGGCGGTGGTGGCAAAGCCTCGGGGTTCCTGAGTAGCAGCGGCTCCCTGAGCGAGGCGGGCGGCGGTTCCGGCGTCGGCGCGGCTGGTGTGGTTGCTCATAGCGGGCGATCCCTCCTGTGGTTTTAAGAGCACATGGTAGACCAAGCTGTTCAGATCGCGCATACTTTATTGCACAGCACCGGCACCTGCGGGCCAGCCTCGCTAGGCTGGTGGGCATATGTTCAACGAACTGACACTTGCCGCAACCAAAGAACCCCTACCCGGCGCCGAAACCGCTCAGCAGACGGTGGAAACCGTGAGCAACTGGTGGGACAGCGAACTCGCCCGCACCTGGCTCATTGATAATCCCATCTCCATCGGCATCACGCTGCTGGTGGCGGTGGTGGCGCACTGGGTGCTGCGCAGGCTCATCGATAAGTTTGCCCAGCACAACATGAATAACTCCGCCCCGCTGAACCGCCTGGGCCGCAAGACCCGCGCGGAACAGCCGGAGGAGGTGCCCGCGCGGGTGGCCGCCATGAATAAGGTGCAGGAAAAGCGCCGCCAGTCCCGCGTGAAAACCCTCGCCCAGGTGGGCAAATCCGCCGTGGCGATCGTGGTGTGGGTATTCGCCGTCCTCTCCATTCTGGACACTCTGGGCGTGAACATCGCCCCACTGATCGCCTCGGCCGGTGTGATCGGTGTGGCCATTGGTTTTGGCGCGCAGTCCCTGGTCAAGGACTTCCTCTCCGGCATCTTCATGCTGCTGGAGGATCAGTACGGCGTGGGCGATACCATCGACGTCGGCGAGGGCATCATCGGTGACGTGGAGGACATCTCCCTGCGCCTGACCACCATTCGGGACATCGACGGCACCCTCTGGTACGTGCGCAACGGCGAGATCCTGCGCGTGGGTAACTTCTCCGACGAGTACGCCATCGCCCGCATTCAGGTTCCGGTGGGCCTCTCCAACGATTCCACCAAGGCCTGGGAGGTCATTCAAAGGGCCACCGAAGAAGCCTGCGCCGACCCCACCACCAGGGATTGGGTGCTCGACGAGCCCGAGATGAAGGGCGTATCCGACTTCGAGGTGGATCACCTCTCCTACCGCATTTCCATCAAGACCATGCCCGGCATGCAGTGGGACGTGCAGCGCCTGGTGCAGGGCCGCATCCTGGACGCAATGCGGGAAAACAACATCACGGTGCCCTACCCCCACGGCATCGGCATTACCCGTCCCGGCTCCGATCAGGAGGCCTAACGCCCCTACAATGGGAGGCCATGACGTCTCCCAGCAGCCTGTACGACGCCCTCGGCGGCGAGGTGTTCGAGCGCCTCGTCGCCGGTTTTTATCGCCGCGTGCGTACCGACGACATCCTCGGCCCCATGTATCCACAGGACGATTGGGAGGGTGCCGAGGCCCGGCTGCGCATGTTCCTCGCCCAATACTGGGGCGGCCCGGCCGATTACCAGGCCCAGCGCGGGCACCCGCGCCTGCGCATGCGGCACATGCCCTTTCCCATTGATCGCGCGGCCGCCCAGCGCTGGCTGGACCTCATGGAGGCCTCCCTGGACGAACTCGACGAACAAGAACTCCCGCCCGCCTACCGGCACGCACTGTGGGATCACATGACGCGGGTGGCGGCCATGCTGATTAATCGGCCGGACTAACCCCTAGAACAGCGAAAGCCGCGTGGAGTGATACACCGTGCCAAAGGGGGCGTCCACCCGCACCCACCGGCCCAGTGCCGATACCCGCAGGTGACGCGGCACCTCCATGGGCGCGGCAAAACCCGGAATGAGCCCCAGGGCCGTGCAGGTAAAGATCATGCGCATGGGCACCTCCACGCTGCCGCTCTCCCCGCTGACCTCTAGAACGGCCTGATTAAGCAGGCTCGCCGGGGGACCCAACGGCCCGGAGAACTGCCGGGCCAGGGCCTGCCCCTGATCCGCCAGGCCCCGAACCACGGAAACCGGCACCTCATCGAGGAGCTGGAACCCCTCCGCCGGAGGCAAGGCACCCGGCCAATTGGGATCGCGCGCCACCCCGATGTCCTGGGCGCTCGTCTGCGCCGCCACCGCGTTATAGAGATCGTGGGCGCTCACCACCGAGCCCTCCCGGGAGGCCTCCCCCTCCACCCGGCGCGTGGCCACCACCTCAAAGGGGGTGGTCACAAATACATCCACGTGGGTGCCATCGGGAGTAGATCGCAATCGCGCCAGCGCGGAGGCGTCCAGGCCCGTTGCCCGGGCCAGGAGGGATTCCAGGCCCGGGGCACCGGCGCGAATGTGGAGCGACTCTCTCATGGTTGCGGTGCCGTTGCGGCCTTCCTCATGGTGAGGATCTCCACTTCCTCCGAGGTGATCTCCCTGGGTTGCAGAGTCTCCTGATCCAGGGCCACCTGCACGCAGTGAATCACGCAGGCCGTGCGCCCCTTCTCATCCTTGATTTCCTGGCGGGTGTTAAAGGAGGAACGCCCCACCTTGATCACGGTGCTCTCCACCAGCACCTTTTTGGAGCGCCCCGGAACGATGGGAATGCGGTAATCCGCCTCCAGGTGGCGCACCACGAACATCGGCGCGGGCAGACCACGGGACACGAAGTTATCCAGGCTGAACTGCACCCTGGATTCCTGCACGATCTCCACGTACTGGGCATTATTCATGTGCCCAAAGCGGTCAAAGTCAGACCACCGCAGTTCCACGTAGGCCTGGTGCACCGCACCCGCTTGTTCCGTCTGCTCCGCGCTCATCGTCGTGGGGTTTCTCCTTGAGCCTTAGCGACTGAGCTTGCGATGCGTCACGCGCGAGGGGCGCGCGGCATCCGCGCCCAGGCGCTGGATCTTGTTCTTCTCGTAATCCTCGAAGTTACCCTCGAACCAGAACCATTGCCCCTCGGCCACATTGCCCTCCCAGGCCAGGATGTGGGTGCAGGTGCGATCCAGGAACCAGCGATCGTGGGAGATCACCACGGCGCAGCCGGGGAACTTGGTCAGCGCGTTTTCCAAGGAACCCAGGGTTTCCACGTCGAGGTCGTTGGTGGGCTCATCGAGCAGGATCAAGTTTCCGCCCTGCTTGAGCGTGAGCGCGAGGTTCAGACGGTTGCGCTCACCACCGGAGAGCACCTTGGAGGGCTTTTGCTGATCCGGGCCCTTGAAACCAAAGGCGGAGAGGTAGGCGCGGGAGGGCATTTCATTCTGGCCCACCTGGATGTAATCCAGGCCATCGGAGACCACCTGCCACACAGTCTGCTCGGGGTCGATGTTCTCGCGGTTCTGATCCACGTAGCTCAACTGCACGGTCTCGCCCACGTCCACCGAGCCATCATCGGGGGATTCCAGCCCCACGATGGTCTTGAACAGGGTGGTCTTACCCACACCGTTGGGGCCGATCACACCCACGATGCCGTTGCGGGGCAGGGTGAAGGAGAGGTCCTTGATCAGGGTGCGGCCGTCAAAGCCCTTCACCAGGTCATTGGCCTCCACCACCTTGTTACCCAGGCGCGGCGGGGTGGGAATCTGGATCTCCTCAAAGTCCAGCTTCTTGTACTTCTCCGCCTCGGCGGCCATCTCCTCGTAGCGCTCCAGGCGAGCCTTGTTCTTGGCCTGGCGGGCCTTAGCACCGGAGCGTACCCACTCCAGCTCGTCCTTCAGGCGCTTGCGCAGCTTGGCGTCCTTCTTACCGGCCACCTCCAGGCGCTGGGCCTTGGTGTCCAGGTAGGTGGAGTAATTGCCCTCATAGGGGTAGAGCTTGCCGCGATCCACCTCGCAGATCCAGCCGGCCACATGATCGAGGAAGTAGCGGTCGTGGGTCACGGCGAGCACCGCACCCTTGTAATCCTGCAAGTGCTTTTCCAGCCACTGCACGCTCTCCGCGTCCAGGTGGTTGGTGGGCTCGTCGAGCAGCAGCAGGTCCGGCTCGGAAAGCAGCAACTTGGCCAGGGCCACGCGGCGGCGCTCACCACCGGAGAGGTGGGTTACCGGCTCGTCACCGGGCGGGCAGCGCAGGGCCTCCATCGCCTGCTCGATCTTGGAGTCCATCTCCCAGGCATCGGCGGCGTCGATCTTGTCCTGGAGGGTGGTCATCTCCTCCATGAGCTCATCGGTGTAGTTGGTGGCCATTTCCTCCGCGATGGCCTCGTAGCGCTTCTTGATCTCAAAGATCTCGCCCAGGCCCTCCTCTACGTTCTCGCGGACGGTCTTGTCCTCATTCAGGGGCGGCTCCTGGAGGAGGATTCCCACCGTGGCGCCCGGGTCGAGGAAGGCCTCGCCGTTGGAGGGCTGATCCAGGCCCGCCATGATCTTCAGAATCGAGGACTTACCGGCACCGTTAGGCCCCACCACGCCGATCTTGGCGCCTGGGTAGAAAGCCATGGTGACGTTATCCAAAATCACCTTGTCACCGATGGCTTTACGCACGTTTTTCATCGTGTAGATGAACTCGCCCATGTTTCCCCTCATGTCGTGGTTATTTTCAGTCACCTGAGAGGCTACCCTACCCGCGCGAACCTAGGCTGCCATCGGGTGATCTTCCTCCTCCGGTTCCGGCGGCAGCGGCACGGCCTGCGGAGCCTGGGCAAAGCCCTCCTCCTCCACCGGCACGGAAGCCTCCGGGTTCTTATCCTCGTCCAGGTACGTCGGATCAATATCGTCGGCCACCAGGGCGCCATTATCGGAGTGCTGGGCGGTCACGCGGCACTTGCGCCACCGCACCTGGTATTTGCTCAGATCCACGCCCACGTGCCGCGCCCGCAGGAGAATACGGGAGCGCTTCTCCCCGGTGGCGGGGTCCGTCCACTCGGTGGTCACCAGGTGTCCGCTGACGATCACCGGCATCCCCTTGGCCACCGAGCAGCGGGTGTTATAGGCAAGGTCGCCCCACATTTCTACGTCGATGAACAGGCTGTCCAGGCTCGTCCAGCCGGTGCCATTGGTGGCCGGAACACGGCGATCCGCGCCCAGGCGTATCCGGCACACCAGCGCCCCGCTTTCCGTGCGTTTGAGCGTGGGATCTTGAGTGAGGTTTCCCGTGATGGTGATGGGTGTGTTGGCCATGATGATCCTCCCCGAGGTATCTGCGACCCCTCGGGGCCGCGGTCGATGTACTTGGCACCTACCAGCATGGGGCGGGGCGTCGATAAGCACCACCGGGGAGCCGCTGAGTTGTGGATAACTCTTTTATTTTCACAGTGCGGTATCTGACACTTGAAATACTGTAAGTTCATCTGTATGGCCGTGAGAAGATACGGGAAAACCCTGCAATCCGCGCTGCTCAACGCCGCCTGGGCGGAGCTAGAGGCCTCGGGATACACCGGCATGACGATGGATGCCGTGGCCACCCGCGCACAGACGAGCCGCGCCGTGCTCTACCGCCGCTGGGCGGACAAAGCGGAACTCACCCGCGACGCCGTGCGGCACTACTTTGAAACGAACCGCCTACACCTGCCCGATACCGGGTGCCTGCGCGGCGATCTCATCGCGCTGCTCTCCGAAGTGAATAACACCTACCCGAACATGATTACCCTGGTGCGCCTGCACCTTTCAGGTTTCCGCGCGGAGGATTCCAGCGGCTCCAATCCCCTGATGAGCATGATCCCAGAGGATCGCTTTGAGGTGGTTGATGAGATTTACCGGCGCGCGGCCCAGCGCGGGGAGATCGACTTTGCCATCACCACCCGCATGACCCGCACCGCCGCTCTTTCCGTGCTCCGGGAAATGCTCATCACGCAGGCACATTCCGTGCCGCTGCGGGCCATCGAGGAGATGGTGGATAGCATCGCGCTGCCGCTGGCCGGGGCCGCGCCGAGTTCTGCCCCCGGTAGCAGGCCAGATCCCACTCCCCCGCACGCGCCCACCGCACCAACGGTCTAGCGATGCCAGCGGTCTAGCGGTTCCGGCTAGCTCTTCTTCCCCTCCCCGAACTCCTCGGTGTAATAGGCCTGATCCTCTGGTTGCTCGCCCGCGTTCATGCGGGCCAGCATGGCGTTATAGCTATCCATGTCTACGTCGCCCTGTTCTTCTGCGCGGTCATCGTAATCGCGCGCCTTTTTCTCGTCCTCACGCCGCCACTGCATAAAGAGCACGCTGAACACGATCACCAGGGGGAAGGCCCCCGAGGCCCAGGCAATCCCGCCCCCGGCGCGCTGATCCGCCAGCAGGTCCGGCTCCCAGGGCAGGCCCAGCGAGGAATAAAAGTCTCCCGCCAGGATCTGCGTGAGTTGCATGAGATACACGCCAAAGTACAGGTGAAACGGCATGGAGAAGATCAACCAGCCGATCCGCGCCACGGGAGTTCCCCGGCGCGGGACGGGATCGGGGCCGATCATGTCCCAGAAGTAGAGGTACCCGGAGATCAGGAAGATCACATTCATGCCCACGTGCCCGCCGTGCTCGGAAACCAAGACGTCATAGAGCGGCGTGAGATAGAGCAGGTAGAAGATCACGATGAACTGCACCGTGTTAAAGCCCGGCGCGGTGATGAACCCGATGAAGCGGTTATTGCACAGCGCCCATACCCACTCGTGCAGGCCGGGGGCCTCCCCCGCCTCCACGTCCGCGGGCGGCACCGCCTCCATGATGAGGGTGAGCGGCGCACCCAGCACCAGGAACACCGGCACCACCATGGAAAGCCCCATGTGCACCACCATGTGCATGGAAAAGAGCGCCATCATGTTCATCCCCATGCCGGAACTCATCATCACGGCCAGAATGAGGCAGCCAAGCAGGAACCAGGTGGTGCGCCACCACGGCCAGGTCTTGCCCGCTCGGCGCAGGCGTAGCACTCCCCAGAGGTAGGCCACCGCGAGCATGATGGCGATGGTGCCGAACATGAGGTCAAAGCGCCACATGCCCCATACGTTCCAGAAGGTGGGGCTTTCATGCAGGTCAAAGCCGATGGCGATGGCCATGGGGGAAAGGTTGGGATCGCGCGGCGGGGGCGGCGGGGTGCGGCCCATCGTGATGGCGATGCCGGTGATCGCCGCCATCACCACCACCTCGGCTATGGCCACGCGCAGGAAGACGGCGGAACGGGTGGCGTCGTTGCGCAACTGCGGGATGGTGAGCTGGCGGTGCAGGAAGCCAAAGAAGGCCAGCACCACCACGCCCACAGTCTTGGCCACGATGATCAGGCCGTAGGTGGTGGTGAACCACTCGGAGAACTCGATGCGGATGGCGGCGTTGATCACCCCGGAGACCGCCATGAACAGCACGGAGACCAAAGCGATGGTGGAATAGCGCCGCACCGCCACGTCCAGGTGCGGGCCTAAGCGACGCCCGTGTGCGATCAGCGCCATGAGGCCGCCCACCCACAGCACCAGGAAGATGAGGTGCCAGAGGTAAGAGTTCGTGCCGTAATCGTGATCGCCACCGGCCGCGGAGTGCCCCTCCATGCCCAGCGGAATCACGGTGAGAATGGCGCCCAGCAGGAGCCAGGGTTGGCTCGTCCACTTATGCGAGAACAGCCCCAGGCCACCGACGACGCCGCTGATCAGCGCCACCCACAGCCACGCGAGGGCGGTGGAGACCTGACCGATCGCCACGCCCCAGGCCTCCGGGCGCAGGGTCTGAGCAAAGGGCGTGCCGGAGACGTCGGAAAGCGTCAGCGGAATCATCAGCAGCGCGACGAGCCCGAAGCACAGGAGGCTCAGCGAGCCGGTGCGGGCGGCAATGTGCCCGTCCACGCTCAGCCGGGCGTGCAGGATCGGTTCCGGGCGCGGGGCGATGAGAAAGGCAGATGCTAGGAAAGAGCCCACCCCCAGCGAGGCCAGCAACCACCCCACCGCGCGGAAGAACGGCAGGCCTGCGGTGGTGAAGCGCCCGGGGTCCGGGATACCCAGCGCCGCGAGGGATTCCCCGAGGAAGCCCCAGGAAATCGCGGTGCCCACGCTACCCGCCACGAGGAAAAAGAGCAGGTACAGGGGCCAGGAGATGCGCGCCTGGCTCCGGCGCGGCGCTTCGGGTGCGGCGGGGGTCGTCATGGAGTCCACCCTACTTCCCCGCCGTGCCTGGGCCCCACCAGGCCATTGGAGTTCAACCTATTGAACTCTTAATATCAATTACATGGCTACTCGCTCGCCCGACATCGTGTACTTCTCCTCCGCCTCAGAAAACACGCGGCGCTTCGTGGACAAACTGGCCCACCCGGCGCTGCGAATTCCCCTGCGCCGTGGCGACTCCCCCATTCACCCCACCCGCCCCTTCATCCTCATCACTCCCAGTTACGGCGGGGGCGACCCCACCCGCGCCGTACCCAAGCAGGTGATCCGCTTCCTCAACGACCCCACCCACCGCAGCCTCCTGCGCGGCGTGATCACCAGCGGAAACACCAACTTCGGCAGCGCCTATTGCTGCGCCGGGCCGCTCATCGCCTTCAAGTGCCAAGTGCCGGAACTCTACCGCTTCGAGCTACTGGGCACCTCCCGCGACGTCGCCCGCGTCCAACGCCTCCTCACCGAACCCACTGACCACACCGAAAGGATCGCATAAATGCACTACATCGAACGCTCCCTCCTGCCCAGCCGCTGGCGCACCCCGCAGGACGGCCCCATTCGCCCCATCAACTGGAACCTCCTCCAAGACCCCAAGGACACCGAGGTCTGGAAGCGGCTGACCAGCAACTTCTGGCTCCCGGAAAAGGTGCCGCTCTCCAATGACCTCCCCTCCTGGCAAGGGCTCGACCCGGAGCACCGTACCCTCACCGTGCGCGTCTTTACCGGGCTCACGCTCCTCGACACCGTGCAGGCCACCGTGGGCGAACCCGCCCAGATTCCCGACGCCCGCACCGAACAAGAACAGGCCGTGTACACCAACATCGCGTTCATGCAATCCGTACACGCGCGCTCCTACAGTTCCGTCTTTTCCACCCTCTGCTCCACCCGCGAGATCACCGAGGCCTACACCTGGGCCACCCAGAACCCCCTCCTGCAACGCCGCGCCACCGCCGTGCTGCGCCACTACCACGGCACCGACCCCCTCAAGCGCAAGGCCTCGGCCACCGTCCTGTCCTCGCTGCTCCTCTACGCCGGGTTCTACCTACCGCTGTGGTTCTCCACCCGCGCCGTCATGCTCAACACCGCAGACATGATCCGACTCATTCTGCGCGACAAGGCCGTGCACGGCTACTACTCCGGGTATAAGTACCAGCGCGGGCTCGACGCCCACCCCCAACGCAGGGAGGAAATGCGCGACTTCACCCACAATCTCGTGGCCAACCTCCTTGACCTGGAGCGCGAATACTCCGCCGAACTCTACGACCTCGTGCCCGCCCCCGGCATCGACGGAGTGATGGCCTTTGTGTACTACAACGCCAACAAAGCGCTGATGAATCTAGGCTACGCGCCCGCCTACGAGGAGGAGGCCGAGGCCGTAGAGCCGGAGATCCTCGCCGCCTTGACTCCCGATGCCTCCGAAACGCACGACTTCTTCAGTGGTTCCGGCTCCAGCTACATCATCGGAGCCACCGAACCCACGGAGGAATCGGACTGGGATTTTTAAGGAGGCACTCGCCTCTTGTCCCGGCGCGGCCATGCGCTAAAATCTTGATGGCGGTTTCCGTTGGAAGCCGCCATGCCTCCGTAGCTCAGTGGATTAGAGCAGTGGGTTTCTACCCCATTGGTCGCGGGTTCGAATCCTGCCGGAGGCGCTTTTACCAGCCAGAATGGTAGGCCATCTGCGGGTGGCCACCTTCCGGCGGAATCACGGCATACCCTAGATCGCTTAAAATATGCGCGGCCTCCCGTGGATCATCACGGACCGCCGCTCCAAGCTGAATACGCAACCACCGCGCACGGCTATCGGCAAGAATATCCCGCCACCCGCTTCTCCCCTCAAAGCCGCACTCGTGGATCAGAAAATAAAGGAATTCCTCCACGCTAGGGCGGAATCGGTGCCCACCCACGGGGATATGCAGCGCTTCCAGCTTTCCCTGCCGGGCCTCTTGATTGGGCCGATTAATCATCAAGGCGGGACTCAACCATGTTCCTGAACCGGAAATATGAAGGTGAGCGGCAGGGTGATAATCCTTGACCTTTTCATAATCAAAGCGCAGCACGGGTGCGCTCCCCACCAGCAACGCAAAGCTCGATTGCATAACAGCCAGGTACTCGCCGCTGCGGCTGAGCCCCATTCCCAGCCTTATCCTCGCAGCATAGAGGCCGGACTCACGCGAAGGCTCCCTCGGCGGGTTAAACCTGAGAGGAAATTCTGCTTCTATATTTGTTTTCCACGGGATCTCCTCACCGTAAACATCAAAATATCCACCGTTTCCCGGAAGAACCCCGCTTAAAACCCCTCTCAGCAGCCTCGTAAAATCAGAAATCTGAGTATGATACTCCTCAATATTCACACTCCCCCCTTAATCTTCCAGCAGGAATTCAAGCCCTTCCATTTTATCGTAGCGTCTACGATCCGCCATCGTGAGCGCTCCCCTAGCCGCGAGGTCATCGAGTTCTCTCCGCCTGAGAGGCCCATCCCCATCCACGAGGTAATCCAGGTTCAGCAGGTGCTGCTCCAGCCAGGCATGACGCTCTTTGACCTCTTCCCGGGTAAACCACTCAGTTTTAACAGTAAATTCCATGTTTCATCTCTCCCCCTGACATACAATTATTTTTCTTTCCGGGAAAACCGCACCCTCACGCGCTCTTCACCGGTTTCGTGGAAGCCTCCGCCGTTTGTAACGGCCTCGACCATCGCGGCGTGATCCACCACCGTCCAGTATCCCTCAGGAGCGGATAAGCGTCAAGGGTCCCGCCCCGTCATATACCCTCGCTTCATACCCCGTCCCCTCCTCAACAAAGCCTCCCTCTCGCTCTCCTTGCTCACCGTCCTCGGCACCCTCATCGCCGCATTCATCGGTGATCGGTATATCACCGATTACTTCATCGTCACCCTTCCCCTGGGCGGAATCGCTCTCATCCTGGCGCTCTTCGCCCGTTCCGGCACGGCGATAGCGGCGGCCCTCGTCACGGCCGCCGCGCCCTTTTTCTTCCTACCGCTCAGCCATATGATCGCATTCCTGCTCTACATCGTCAGTTTCGGCCACATCACCCCATAAACCGCACGCCCCGCTTGTACGATGGGCGGGACGTCGATAAGCCCCTACCCCAAGGATCACCTGATGGCTCTGCCCGCCCCCTCCCCCGCTTCCTATGCCCTCATCACTGGCGCGAGCCAGGGAATCGGTGAGGCTCTGGCCCGTGACCTCGCCGCGCGGGGCCATAACCTCATTCTGGTGGCCCGGCGCGAGTCCGTGCTCGCCTCCCTCGCGGAGGAACTCAGCGCGCACCACCGCGTCACCGCGGAGGTCTTTGCCTGCGATCTAGCCAAGGACGATGAGGTCACCCGGCTCATCGAGCACATCGGTACCAAGCGCATCCACATCGCCATTAATTCCGCCGGAATTGCCTCCTTTGGTCCCTTTATGAAGCAGGACTGGGATTATGAGACTAACCAATTCCACCTCAACGCCACGGCGGTATTCCGTTTGAGCCGCGCGGTACTCGGCCCCATGATCGAGCGCAACGAAGGGGCGCTGTGCAACGTGGGGTCGGCGGCCGGGAATATCCCCATTCCCAATAACGCCACCTACGTGTTCACCAAAGCGGGCGTGAATGCCTTTACGGAGGCGCTGCATTACGAACTCAAGGGCACCGGAGTGCATTGCACCCTGCTGGCCCCCGGCCCGGTGCGCGACGCGCACATTGATCCCGCCGAGGCCAGCATCGTGGACAAGGTGGTGCCGGACTTCCTGTGGACCACCTATGAGTCCTGTGCCCACGAAACCCTGGAGGCGCTGGCAAATAATAAGCGCCGCGTGGTGCCCGGCCCGCTCTCCAAGGCCATGAATACCCTGTCCGCGATCACGCCCACGGCACTCATCTCCCCGCTCATCGGGAAATTCTATTCAAAGATGGGCTAAGGGTTCCGCGCTGCCGACGCCCCGGCAGCCGAGGAACGGTCACCGGGGAGCAACAACCATCAGCCAGGCAGCCACCGCGCGTACCCCCGGAATTGCCACTACCCTGTTCCCTATGATCGTGAGAGAACTCACCCGCTCCGACGGCCGCCCCGTGGTTCTGCGCATGGAGGCTCCCACGCAGGAGGGCGGGGATTGGTTTACTCGGTGGAGCATCGAGGGGTTAAGCGAGAAAGAACCCCTCATCACCGTTTCCTCCGGTGGGATCGATCCCCTGCAATCCCTGCTGTGCGCCCTGGCCGGGCTGGGCGATCGGGTGCACAGCAGCGGGATTGATCTGAGATTCCTGGGCTCGGAGCAGCTGCAACTCCTGCGGGCAAGGGATCTGCCCGAGGGATAACTTCCCAAGCCGCGTAACAAGAGCGCTCCCGCTATGCCAAACCCTATCCCTCGCTCACGCCCCTCGGCACGATCACCGGCGCGTTCCCCCGAGGATCGGGCCATACCTCGGCCCGGAGCCCATAGGCTCGCTCCATCACCTCCGGCGTGAGCGCCTCGGTGGGCGTGCCGGAGGCCAGCACCTGCCCCTCGCGCATAATCACCATTGTGTCCGAGTACGCCCCGGCCAGCATGAGGTCGTGGAGCACCATCACCACGGTGCGCCCCTCCCGCGCCAGTTCCCGGCACAGGTGCAGGGTGGCCAGCGCGTGAGCGGGATCGAGGTAGGTGGTGGGCTCGTCCAGCAAAAGCACGGGCGTTTCCTGAGCCAGAGCGAGAGCCAGCCACACGCGCTGGCGCTGGCCGCCGGAGAGTTCCGCCACGTCCCTATCCACGAGCGCGGCGGTATCGGTGCGCTCCAGGGCGGCCTCCACGGCCGCGCGGTCGGCGGCGCTGGGGCCGCCGATCCACCCACGGTGCGGGTGGCGGCCACGGGCCACCAGTTCCCCCACGCGCAGGCCCGCCGGGGCCACCGGGTGCTGCGGGAGCAGCGCCACGGTGCGGGCGGCGGCCTTGGCCTCAAGGGCGTGGACGTTGCTCCCGCCCACCTGCACCTCTCCCGCGCGCGGGCTCAGCAGCCGGGACATCGTTTTGAGCAGGGTGGATTTGCCGCAGCCATTGGGGCCGAGCAGGGTGGTCACCTTGCCCTCCTCCGCGCGCAAGCTCACCCCGCGCACAATATCGCGGTCTGGCTGGTAGCCCGCGTACACATCTTGAACGGTAATCATCCCACTACGGCCTTTCTCATGCGGGTGGCGGCGGTAATAACGAGGACCACGAGCGTCACACCGCCCAGCGCGGAGGTCACGAGGCCCACCGGAATGCTCACGGGGAGCCGGGTGGCGATCACGGAGCACAGCAGGAGCAGGGCCGCCCCCACGGCCGCCGAGTTCCACGGCGGCGGGGTGGGAGCCCCGCTGATCAGGCGGGCCACCTGGGGCGCGATGAGCGCCACGAAGCCGATGGGCCCCACCACGGAGACCACCACGGCCACGATGCCGGTGGCGGCGATGAGCAGGCAGGCGCGCACGCGCGGCACGCGCACCCCTAGGGAAGTGGCGAGGGCGTCGTCGTGAGCGAGCAGCGGGACGTCGCGGTGCTGCCAGAGCCCCAGGGCCAAGAAGGGCACCAGTCCGGCGCACATGGGGGCGATGGCCTCCCAGCGCACGAAGCCGGTGGAGCACGCCAGCCATGTTTGGGCGTCGGCGGCGTGAGAGAGATCGGCGCGCACGATGAAGTAGGAGACGAGCGCCTGGCAGAGCAGGGAAAGCGCAAAGCCGATGAGCACCACCCGGTGCGAGGTGCCGAAGCCGCCGAGGGTGAGCAGTAATACCACGATCACCAGCGCGCCGATCAACGCGAGCCCCGCGCGCCACCAGAAGGTATCTATTTCCGCCGACCAGGCGGGGCGGGCCAGCACGGTTCCGGCCACCACCGCCACGGCCGCGCCCCCGGAAACACCCAGGATGTCCGGGGAAGCCAGCGGGTTACGGGACATCGTTTGCGTCCAGGCACCGGCGATTCCCAGCGCCGCACCCACCACGGCGGTGGCGATGGCCACCGGCAGGCGAATATCCCACACCACGGTGGTAGCAGACGAGGTGCCGCCCCCGGTGAGCGCCGCGATGACCTCGGCGGGAGTCAGCGGCAGCGGCCCGGAGCCGAGCAGCAGCACGTAGGAGACCGCAGCCACGAGCACCGCGCCGAGGAGGGTGAGGGCGCCGCGGCGTCGCCGGGCGCGCTGGGCGGTTTCTACCGCGTGAAAGGCACTCATTGTCCCACCCCCAGGGAGCGATAATGGCGCACCGCCCAGACGATCATGGGGGCACCCACCACCGCCATCACGATGGACATTTCCAGTTCACCGGGGCGCATGATCAGGCGGCCGATGATGTCCGCCGCCAGCGCCAGCCCGCCGCCCATCAGGGCCGTGGGAAATAGCGTGGTGGACAGGCTCGGCCCCAGTAGGGTGCGCACGATGTGCGGGGCGGCGAAGCCCACGAACACCATCGGCCCCACGGCGGCGGTGGCGGTTCCGGCCAGAATCACCACCACGGCCACCGCGCCCAGGCGGATCCGATCGGGCGAGGCCCCCAGCGCGGTGGAGGCCTCCTCCCCCATCGAGAGCAGGTCCATCGGGCGCGCGAGCAGCGCGGCGAGCAGGCCACCCAGGAGCAGGCCACCCCAGGCCACCGCGATATCCTCGCCGCCACGCCCCATCGTGGAGCCCACCGTCCACTGGCGCATGCCATCGAGCACGCCGCGCGAGGACAGTGCCAGGGCCGTGGTCACCGCTTGCAGGGCCGCGCTCACGCCCACGCCCACCAGAATCACGGTGAGCGGATCGAGGGAGACGCGGGAGACCATGAGCACGATGAAGGAGGCCAGCGCGGCCCCCACCAGGGCGAGGGTGATTCTGCCGCCCAGCGCGCCCCACCCCAGGAACATACCCAGGGCCACCGCAAAGGCCGCCCCGGAGGTCACGCCGATGAATCCGGGATCGGCCAGGGGATTGCGCGTCCAGGCCTGGGCGAACGCGCCCGCCATGCCTAGCGACGCCCCCACGGCCACCGCCAGCACCGTGCGCGGCACCCGGAGGTTCCACACCACGTGCTCGGTGCCGGTGCCCTCCACGGCGGCTGGCCCGGCCAGGATCGCCTGCACCACCTCCCCGAGGGGAATGGTGCGAGAGCCCAAAAGCAAAGAAAGCACCATCAGGGCCACCAGGATGACGGCCCCCAGGGTGCTCAGTCGAAGGGTACGGCTCACAGCTGGTCGGAGAACTTCTCAATCGCCCACGGGATGGTCACCGGGTTGGGCATGCTCATGGCGGTGCCGGTGTCGCTGTCCAGGTAGCGCACGCGGCCGTCGCGCGTGACGTCGAGGTTCTTGAAGGTCTCGTCGTTCTTCAGCGCCTCGGCGGAGCCGTTGTAATCCAACACAAAGAGGTAATCCACCTCATTGAGTTCGTCGTAGTTCTCCGGGGCAATGGCGCGGTAGAAGGTGTCGCCGTCACCCTCCAGGGAGTCGGGGATCTCAAAGCCCATGTCCTCCACCATCTGACCGCGCCCGTCGCCGGAGGTGTACAGACCGATCTGGCCGTCATAGGGCAGCACGATGGCGGCGGTCTTGCCCTGCACCTCCGGGTGCTCCTTCTTGAAGTCCTCAAAGGCCTTCTCGGTCTTTTCGATGAGTTCCTTGCCCTCATCGCCCTTATCCACGGCACCGGCGATGGTGGTCACCTGAGTGTCCCAGGGAATCTGCCAGTTGGTGGCATCCTCCGGCTTCAGGGTGGTGGGGGCGATCTTTTCCAGGGCCTCCACGGCCTGATCGTCCATGGCGGTGTTCACCGCGATGATCTTGCTGGGATCGGCGGCGGTGACCTGCTCGATGATCTCCGCGCTGAACCCGGCCGAGGTGTTATAGATGACGGTGGGCTTGGCATCGCCAAGCAGGTCCTTCGCCCACGGGCCCACGCCGGAAGGGTCTACCTCGCCCTCGGAGCCAAAGGGAGCCACCACCGAGGGGGTCACGCCCAGGGCCAGGAGGGTATCGGAATCGCCCAGGCCGAGGGCGGCCACGCGATCATTGCTGCCCTCGGAGGCCGAGGAGCCGGACTCGGAATCGGAGGCGCGGGAGCAGCCGGTGATCGCCAGCGCGGAAACCATCAATACCGCACCGAGGCGACGCAAGGGAAGAGCCATGAAATTTTATCCTTTCGGTCCACACCCACCCTACGAAAGTATAAAGCGGGGTTCCCTCACACTACGGGAGTCGGACAAAATATAGCAAGGCTTACCTATTTACTTCCCGCTGCGTGCGGGAGGGGCGGCGTCGATAAGCAAAAATCTAGGCGTGCAGGGTCGCGCCGCCGTCCACGTAGAGTTCCTGCAACGTCACATGCCGGGCGCGCTCGGAGGCCAGGAAATCCACCGTGTGCGCCACGTCCTCCGGCCGCGCGATGCGCCCGAGCGGAATCCCCAGGCGGTGAGTGCCCAGGTCACCCTCCAGCGAACGGCGCCGCCCCGCCTCCGGGTCACTGCCCCAGAAATCCCGCTGCATGGCGGTATCGGTGGAGCCGGGGCACACCACGTTACAGCGCACCCCCACCCCGGCCAGCTCCAGGCCCAGGCAGCGCGTGAGCGCCGAGGCCGCGGCCTTCGACGCCGCGTACGCCCCCATGCCCACCCTGGGCACGCCCGCCGCGTTCGAGGCGACCACCACGATCCCGCGATCATGCGCCGCCTCCTCCCGCTCCATCGCTCGAGCCGCCGCGCGCAGCAGGTAGAACGTGCCGTGGGCATTGACGTCCATCATGCGGGAGAACTCCTCCGCGCTGGTCTGCGTCACGGGGCGATCCACAAACACCCCGGCGGCGTGAATCAGGTAGCGCAGGGCCCCGTGATCGCGCACGGCCCGCTCCACCAGCGCCGTCACCGCCTCCTCGGAGGCCAGGTCGCAGGGCTCGGCGCACACCCGCGTCCCCTCGGCGGCGCAATCCTGCACCTCACGCGCCGCGCGGTCCAACGCGGCCTCCTCGCGGTCCGTCAGCAGCAGGGTCACGCCGGGGCGCTGCGCGCATTGCTTGGCGACGGCCGCGCCGATCCCGCCCGCCGCACCCGTCACGATGATGAGATCTGTAGCCATGCTCCCCTAAGTTACCCTTGCCTTATCCTCCCCTCTCCGTACTCCCCCACCCCACGGCCTATCCTGGTGAGCATGACTCAGCCCGCGACCCCTCCCGCTACACCGCCCGCCAAAGACGACCGCCTCGTATGGATCGACCTGGAAATGACCGGCCTAGACCCGCACCAACACGTGATCGTGGAAGTGGCGGCCCTGGTCACCGACGCCAACCTCACCATCCTGGGCGAGGGGGTGGACCTGGTGGTTCACGCCACCGAGGAGGAACTGGCCCGTATGGACGATTACGTGACCACCATGCACAGCGAGAACGGACTGCTCAATGAGATCCGCGCCTCCACCGTGAGCCTGCGCGAGGCCGAGGACGCCGTGCTCGCTCTCATCGAGGAACACTGCCACCCCGAGCACCCCGCGCCGCTGGCGGGCAACTCCATCGCCACCGACCGCACCTTCATCAGGGAATACATGCCGCGCCTGGACGCCGCCCTGCACTACCGCATGGTGGACGTCTCCACCATCAAGGAACTGAGCAAGCGGTGGTTCCCCCGCGCCTATTACCACCAGCCGGAAAAGGGCATGGCGCACCGGGCACTGGCGGACATCGTGGAGTCCGTGCGGGAACTGGACTACTACCGACGCAGCGTATTCGCCCCCGAGCCCGGGCCCACCTCCGAGGAGGCCGCCGAGGCCCAAAGCCAGGCCACCGAGGCCTACCAGCGATTTTTGTAAAAATAACTCGGTAGGCTATGGTTGTTCTCGCTGCTTATACAGCGGCGATGGTGGCTGTAGTTCAGCTGGTAGAGCACCAGGTTGTGATCCTGGGTGTCGCGGGTTCGAGCCCCGTCAGCCACCCCTAGAGAAAGTCCCCCACCCAAGTTTTTGGGGTGGGGGACTTCTTTGCTGGGCAGGTTAAAGATCAAGGGGCTACTGTGGGGATCTATCGGCGAGATGGAGTCAGCGACGTTGCGGCGGGTGCATTGCGAAACAATCAGTGGATAACGCCACACCGATTCATTCTTCATAACCCTCAAGATATTAACCCCAATTAATTAGTTAAAATGAGGTAAGCAAATGGAATCAGAAACAGACCAGATGCCAATCGCAATCTCTCGGCTAGATACAAGCGTCGAAACTTCTCGAGAACCGCAAAACGCACGCGCTATTGCATGGCTACTTCAACAAATTGGCGGTCCAATCACCGTTGTCACACCACGGAAGGATGTCGATAGCAGCGTCATCAAAAAACTAATCAGGCAGCGCGGAGTAGTTCATCTAAGTTGGAGAGGACTATCCACACAAGCCTTACATGGGCGGGTCTTATTCGCCTGGCCGGATCGTCAGCGCCTCAACGACCTCTGGGGAATCGAAGCTGACGCGCTCGCGGTGATCGAGTGGAATACCGACGAGACACAGAAGTGGATCGAAGACAACAAGCCGATCCTACTTCTCCATGACCGCACCGAACGTTATGTGCCGGATGAATCCAAAAATCTCCACGCCACTCCCGTACCGGATAGCATCGACTTTATTTTAAGGCATGTCGCAGAAATGGCAGCTGGTTACTCTAACGGATTGAAATGGAATGAAGAAGAAAAACTAAAGGCGGACATGATGAACCGCCCCCAGCGGTGGGCCTCAGTCACGGTTGATCAAGTCCGAGCAAGGTGCAAAGACCTTGGCATGCGCCCTAACGACGTGGATACAGTCACAGGACTTCTACAACGCCGCAAGGAGGGACACTCCTTTAGAAGGACAGGCCCCTACCGAGATTTTCATTTCACAGACTAGGTTCCAACTGAAGCATCCTTGACCCCCAGGGGCGCCTAGCTGTGTGCAAGGTTTCGTCTTAAAGGACTTCGTCAGTGCGGATCTTTCCGGCTTGACCCACAAGGAGAATCAAGGCCACTGCTATGCCGGCAGCGGTGATGAGCCAGGTGAGCCAAACTGCACTGTTGAGTGATGAAGCGACACCATTGCCGAGAACCGCAATGACAACGATGACACTGACGATCGCGGTGATGACCGATTGCCGCCATATACCGATGGCCCCGGCTATGAGGGCGACACTGACAGCGAGAATGACGACCGATACACCCGACGCAAGCACGTTAGCCCAGGAGATACCTTCTGTACTGTCGACGATCGGAGCGATGGTTTCGCTAAGGAAGAAGATCGTGACGGCGAGGAGGAGCCCGGCGGCGGAGGCCGATGCAATGGTAAGGGTGTAGGCAGCGTTCTTTGCGAGGAAGAGCTGGCGTCGCCCGCCAGGGTAGCTGTAGAGCTGGATACGGTGGTTGCCGATGTAGTCGGCGACGATGAATCGTGCGTAGATGACGGAACCGTGGATAGCGATGACGCACAACGCCACGGTGAGGGCAAGTGAGAACACGGCGTTGTATTGACGGAACATGGCACTACCAGGGCTGTGGTCGAAGCGTCCGATTATGGCGAAGAAGTAGAGCGCGGCCAGCAGCGAGACCGTGGCGGTTACAGCAACATAGATCGCGGTGCGCTGGTATCGGGTAAGTTCACACTGGAGGAAATGGCTCATGCTGCTGCTCCCTTAACGCTGGCATTGTAGAAGGCCTCCAGGCTGCCGTCATACTGGGCAAGGACGGTTTGGACGCTGTGCTTGTCGCCGAGTTGTCCCTCTACCATCACGGCGACGGTATAGGCGGTACGT
Organism: Corynebacterium sp. 21KM1197; assembly: GCF_033783015.1. Classification (NCBI taxonomy): domain Bacteria; kingdom Bacillati; phylum Actinomycetota; class Actinomycetes; order Mycobacteriales; family Corynebacteriaceae; genus Corynebacterium; species Corynebacterium sp. 21KM1197. The sequence continues at coordinate 1,825,139 of NZ_CP123907.1, forward strand.
TCCAGCTCGGTGAGGACGTGACTGGCGATGAGAATGGTGACGCCATGTGCGGCGAGGTCGGTCAGAATCTGCCGGAGGTCTGCGATGCCGGTCGGATCGAGCCCGTTGGTGGGTTCGTCGAGAATGAGAAGTTTAGGCTGGTGAGCGATTGCGCGGGCCAGAGCGAGCCGTTGTTTCATTCCAAGCGAGAAGGACGCAACGGGCTCCTGCGCGGAGTTCGCAAGCCCGACCTGGGCAAGAAGCTCAGCGATCGGGGGGTGCGTCGTCATACCAAGCATGTCGAAGTGCAGCTGTAGCACATCGTGCGCGGTCGTCCCCGCGCGGAATTCCGGGTTCTCGATGATCACACCGATGTCAGGCAGCAGTCCGTCACGAGACGTGTGATCGAAGGACTGTCCGAAGATGGTAATGGTGCCGGAGGTAGGAAAGGCCAGTCCGGCGATGAGCTTGAACAGGGTCGTCTTTCCTGCTCCGTTGGGGCCGACGATCGCGCAGATCTCTCCTCGTGCCACACTTAGCGTGCTGGGAGAAAGGATCTCACCTCCGGCGATGGTCTTGGTGAGCGCGGTGATCTGAAGTGTCAGGGCAGACTCGGGCATGATCAACTCCTTCTTTGCAGTGCGCGGTAGGCGATGAGATAAGTAGCAGCGGCCCAAGCTGCGACGACGATGATGTTCCGAAGCTGGTCTGCTCCGGTGCGGAAGGCAGCCTCGCGGATGATGTCTCCGAGTGGAGCGAAAGGGAGGAATTGGTGCAGGGCTACGGCCCACTCCGGCAGTCGCTCAGCGGGGAACGTGATCGGTGAAAATAGCAAACCGCCGATCATGATGACTTGGGTGACCAGCGCGGTCGTGTTGACTGGGAGCCAGAACGCGATGGCGTAACCAATACTGACAGTAGTGAACTGTGCTGCGAGGATAGCGGCCACGGTGATCAGGTCGAGGTGGATGTCAAGTTCGAACCGCAAGGTGGCAGCGAGGATCCCAATGGCGATGCCGGGGAGGGCTGCGAGGCTCCAGATGACGGCATCGGCGAGGAAGATCGCCGAACGCGGTACCGGCAGGGTCTTCTGGTAGTCGAGCAGTCCCTCCTGTTTGGAGGTGCTCATGATCTGCGGCGCGAGAACACAGCCAACAGCGATGATCCCGAGCGTCCATGCGCCCGAGGAAAGGTAGCGCACGGCCTCAGCGCTGACCTCAGTGTCGACATCGGGGATAAGCAGCGCGAGACCGTACACGATTGCGAAGGCGAACAGTGCCTGCACGGCCGTGAATACCGGCAGGAGGTGTTTGTGGCGGATCAGGCTCCACCGGATCAGACCCCACCACGTTGGAAACCACCCGCGTTTGCGAGGCGTAGAAGGCGTGCGAATAGAGACAGTATTAGTGACCATTGGTGATCCCTTCGTAGAGGGTTTCAAGTGATGCCGGGGCGAGCGTATAACTATCGGCGGTGCCTGTGTTGACCAAGTCGAGCACCCACGCCACCGCGTCGGGAATCTGCGCCGGTTCGAGATGGAGCCGCAGCTGTCCGTCCTCGTCGACCGTGTGGACGACGATGGCGGGAGGGATCTGATTGATCTCGGCTCCCGGGTGGATCCCGACGGTCAGGATGGTGGTGCGCGCCTGGTCCGCAAGCTGGCGGGGCGTGCTGTCGATGAGAACCTCGCCGTTGTGGAGGAGCACGTAGCGGTCAGCGGTGCGCTCCACTTCAAGGAGGTTATGGGTAACGACGATCACGGTATGGCCGGCGTCGGCAAGGCGTCGCAGGTGACACCAGATCAGCGGTCGACGCACCGGATCGACGTCGTTAGTTGGTTCATCAATGAGTAGCACGGGAGGCGGCGCGACGACAGCCATCGCATAGGAGGTGAGCCGCCGCAGGCCACCGGAGAGTTTCTCGCCGCCTACCCTTGCCCACTCTGTAATGTCCAGGGTTCCGATGAGTTCCTGTGTGGCTGCTGTAGCCTCACCGGCCGTGAGACCACGGAGGCGTGCGATCGAGTTGATCGCCTGTTGAGGGGTCACCCCGGTCAGTGGTGCGTAGATCTGCGGCATGATCGCGGCTACCTGTCGAGCGAAATCAGGGTTCACCACGAGGGAGCGCTCCCCGAAACGGATGTCTCCGCTGGTTGGCTTCGCAACCCCGATGATCTGGTTCAGCAGTGTTGTCTTGCCAGCGCCGTTATGGCCAAGCAAGGCGACTAATTCACCAGGGTGGAAGGTCAGACTGATGTTTCGATTCGCCGGAGTGTTCTGCCCCCGGTAGGTTTTCGTGACCCCCTCCAGCGAGAGCATCGGTTGATGTTGGTGCACGCCCATCATAGTTTCAAATACTAGCGGTATCTGAAACTGTCGTCAATGCCTCGCACGCCCCCAAAGGGCAGCTGATCGGGGCTGTTTTATACTGCGATTCATGATCCGAATGACCCGCGAGCAGCAACAGCAGCACAATAGAACGCTCTTGCTCGAGGCGGCCGAACGCATTTTCGCCACCCGTGGAGTCGAAGGCGCGTCCCTCGATGACGTTGCCCTGGAGGCGGGGTTGACCAAGGGAGCGGTGTACTCGAACTTCCAGGGCAAGGGCGAGCTGATCCTTGAGGTTATTCGTTACCGACAGACCAGCTCCCAGGAAGCGCAGGAGTTCCGGGAGATCCTGGCGCGTGCGACCAACGACTATGAGAGGCTTGAAGCCTGGTGTGACGCCTGGATTCTCAGCGCCCGCAGTGGTGACCGTGCTGGGTACGCGCGGCTCTTGTTCAACTTCATTCCCTATGCGCTTCGGGATGAGGAACTCACGGCTCGCTTCTTGGAGTTCATTACACCAGGGGATGTTTCTGCCGAAGCCTCCCTGATCCCCGGCGATAGTCTGTTCGCGCAGATTCCGGTCGAGGATCAGTTCCGCATCCTCACCGCGCTGGATCTCGGGCTTGCGGCGCTGACGCTATTCGACCCGGACAATGTCAAGCCGGAACTGTACAAGACCACAGTGCTCTCGCTGGCGCACACGCTCTACGATGAACGCTGATGCGGCCGCATCAGCGCACGCCCACCAGACGTAGCGGAGCGTATCAAATTGTTTGTGTGTGGGAGGTCTTAAAGGTACTCCCTGAAGCGCTTTAGGTAAGCCACCGCCGCCAGGTTCAGGATATTGAGCGCTGTGCCCACCCCCGCTCCAGCACAGCCAGATAGTTTTCCGGCTGCGGCTCCCCCCAACTCGCCCAGGCCAAGCCCAGTACGGCGCGATAAAGAACGGCGCCATCGAGATCGGGCCGCACGGAGCCCTCCTCCCTTGCCGCCGCCACAAGCCGTTCCACAGAAGTAATAACGGCGGAGCAATGCAGCCCCAGCGGTGTACTATATTCCCGCGAACTGGCCTCCAACAGGGGCTGGGCGAGGTTATTAAAACTGTGCACCCAGTTCAGCTGCGCTCCAATCCAGAACCGCAAGGCTTCATAGGCAGAGTCACTGCGCGCCAAAAGCGCCTCGGGGTCGGGCAGTTCGATCTGGCGCGCCTCCAACACCGCCGCCAGCAAGTAATCCTTATCCGGGAAGTGTCGGTAGAGCGTCCCCGCCCCCACTCCGGCCCGCTTGGCCAGGGCGTCCATAGAGAAGTCAGCACCCACTTCCTGCAATACCTCCTCCGCCACCGCCACGATCTTCTCTCGGTTCCGCAGCGCGTCTGCCCGCATGTTTAGCCCCTTTTCCTTGATCGACATAGCGTCTACACAACATCTACACAGCCACCGTGCCACGGCAGCCTTGCCATACGGAGACAATCTCCATATACTGACTCCCATAAATGGAGACACTATCCGATTGTATGCGAAGGACCTCATGCATAAAAGCACCGATCCCCTAGAAGTCAGACGCACCTTCGGGGCCTACCCCACCGGTATAGCTCTCACCGCCGGCATCTCAGGCGCCGCCCCCGCAGGCCTGCTCACCAATTCCTTTACCAGCATCTCCCTTGACCCACCCCTGGTGGCCGTGAGTTTTGATCACGGCTCCACCTCCTGGCCGCGTCTGCGGAACATCACCACGCTGGGTATCAGCATCTTCAGCTCGGAGAATCTCGACGCAGCACACCTCCTGCGCCGCCCCACCGACGTGCGCTTTGACGGGGTGGATTATCACATCGCCCAGGAGACCGCCCTGCTCATTCCCCGCGCCGCGGCCCACCTGATCGTCACCCCAGAACGCACCATCGAGGCCGGTGATCACACGCTTGTGCTCTTCCGGGTTCTGGAACACGAACACACGCCGGAAGCCACGCCCCTGGTGTTCCACGATTCCACGATTTTTCCCCTCCCCCATTAAAACTCTAAAACCAAGGAAATAGAAAAATGACCAAGAACATGATTATCGGTATAGGAGCCTTCGCCGCCGCAGGAGCCCAGGCTCGCGCCTGGCAGTTACCAGAGGTTTCCTCAAAAACCTACCCCGATTTTGAGGGCCAAAACCGCGTTGCCCAAATAGCGGAAAAGGGCAAGTTCCACTTCCTCTTTTATGGCGACTTCCCCGGATCCGTGCCCACCAGCAATGAAGACGCTCCTCAAATGACCGTGGATCCCCTCATCTCCATCGCGTCCGCCGCCGCACACACCTCGCATGTAGGTTTTGCCGCCACCATGGCCACCGAATGGCACACTCCTTTCACCATCGCCCGCCAATTCAAGGCGCTCGATGCCTTAACCGGTGGCCGGACCGCCTGGAACGCGGTCACCGGCTCCAGCCCACAGGCCGCATCGCTCTATGGCAAGACCATTCCGTCTAGCCCGGAACGCTACGGTCGGGCGCAGGAATTCGTGCAGATCGTGCAATCTTTCTGGGGCTCCTGGGGCAAGGACGCTTTCGACGCCGCCGATGGCAAGCGTATTTTTGCGGACTATTCCAAGGTAGAGCGTCTGTCTCTCCATGGGCAGTATCTCTCCGCCCAGGGTTCCCTCCCCATTCCGCCCACCCCGCAAGGCCAGCCGGTGATGTTCCACTCCGGTGGTTCCCCGAACAGCATTGCCTTTGCCGGACGCTACGCCGACGTGTACATCACCGAGGTTTGGGATCCCGCACAGGCCGCCGAGCAGCGTCGTCAGTTGCGCGAGGCCGCCGTCGCGGCGGGGCGCGAGGCCGATGATGTGAAGTTCATCGTGGGCCTCATGCCCACCATCGCGGATAGTAAGCGGGAGGCGCTGGATCAGCACGCCTACTTCATGGAGCCCAAGTACCGCCAGCAGGTGCGCTACCTGAGCATGTTCTTTAACACTCCCCTGACCGAGGCTGACCTCGATAAGCCTCTCTCCGCCGAGGCCCTGGAGCAGGCTAAACACGCGCAGGTGGGAGATCCGCGCCAGGGCATTGCCCTCAAGGTGGCCCAGGAGGGGTGGAGCATACGGGACATCATCAACCATTCCGTCATTGATTATCACCCCGGCGTTCAGGGCACAGCACAGGACGTGGTGGATCACATGGTTCAGTGGTACGAGGCCGAGGCTGCCGACGGCTTCTGGCTGCTGCCGGATACCCACGACGTAGCGCTCACCCGTTTTGTGGACGAGGTTGTTCCCCTGCTCCAGAAAAAGGGTCTTTTCCACCAGGACTACGAGGGCACCACTCTGCGCGAAAACCTAGGATTACGCGAGCAGTACGGCGTGGACCCCCGTATCCTTCAAGAAGGAAAGTAACACGCTATGACGCAGAATTTTATGGCTCTTGGCCTCGGTGCCGGGGAGTTTTATGGAGTACACCCCGGAGCCTGGCGTTCCGAGGGCGTGGACCCCAAGGCATACCTGGATATACAGGCGCAGATCACCTATGCCCAGCAGGCGGAAAGCGGCGGTTTCGATTTCCTTTTCATGCAAGATCGCGTTTTCTTGCACCAGGGTTTTCCCACCGCCGCCTCGATGTTCCCGCTCGATCCCCTCGTGCAACTTTCCGCCATCGCCGCAGCCACCTCAAAGATCGGCCTGATTGGTTCCGCCTCTACGTCCTTTAGCGAGCCCTATACCCTTGCCCGCCAGTTCCGCGCCCTGGATTTGATTAGTAAGGGGCGAGCCGGGTGGAACGTGGTTCCGAGCTTTGAGCCGGAAGCCTTTGCCAATCATGGTCGGCCGGTTCCCGCCAAGGCGGAGAAGTACGAGCGCCTGAATGAGGTGGTGCAGATTTCCCAGGCGCTGTGGGGCAGTTGGAAACCAGAGGCCGGGGATCCCGATCCGGTGACGGGAATCTTTATGAATGATGAGCATATTCAGCCCATCAATATGCAGGGACGGCACGTGGGTTCGCGCGGCCCTTTGCAAATTCCACCGTCGCCCCAGGGGCAGCCGGTATTGGTCATGCCCGCCGCCAGCAGATCGGGTATTCAACCGGCGGGCATGTATGCGGGTGGCATTATCGCCATGCCCTCCACCATCGAGGAGGGGCGGCAACAGCGCGAACTCTTCCGTACTGCGGCGGAGCAGGCCGGAAGAAACGCCGATGAGGTGAAACTCATGTCCTTTTTCACTTTCGGTTTGGGTGCCACCCGCCGCGAGGCGCTTGATCGACGCCGGGAATTGGAACGGTACACAGACCTTCCCCAGCGACTCAATCAGCTCTCCATACTATTAGGCATTCCGCTCACCGAGGCCCAGGCGGACACTCCCCTGAGCCTGACCCAGGTGCATCAGTTGCGGGTTCACCCACGAGCACCAAGATCCGCGCAGGCGGTGGCTCTGGCCAAGGAGGGCTTCTCTCCGCTGGACATCATCGCGCACGGTGTCCTGGATATGAGCCCCGGAGTGGTGGGCACGGCGGAGGACGCCGCCGATTACCTCCAGGAGTGGTTTGAGGCCGGGGCTACCGATGGCGCGGTGCTGGTGGCAGACCGGCTCAGCGATAACCTTGGGGACTTTGTGGAGCAGGTGGTGCCGATCCTGCGCAAGCGCGGTTTGCGTCCCGACGACTACGTGGGTTCCACCCTGCGGGAGAATCTGGGCTTGCCCTATGAGTTAGGAATTGATCCGCGCATCATAGGTAGGCAATAAAAATCACTCCTGCCCGTCACGGAGGAACTGCACAAACTCCTCCTCGCTCATCACGGTGATGGGTGAACCCGCCTCGCGTAGTTTCGTTGCCTTTTGGAGTTTCTTCGATCCCTCCGCTCCCTCGGCCCAGGAGCGGGGGTTAGACATCCCCACCACCAGGATCGTGGTTTTCTTGGTGGTGGATTTCTCCGCCACCCCGCCCAGCGCCCCCACGAGCGCTTGGAGCGTCGCGCGGGGTGCGATGGTGAGAGCGCCGGTAAAGGCCACCCGGTGCCCGCGCAGGGCCTCGGTTCCCGCAAACTCCTCCAGCAGGGAGGAAATATCGGGCTCCCCCTCACGACCGAGGAACGCGAACTCCGCCGCGCGGAACCTCCCGGCCCGGTGGGCGGACACAACTCGGCTAACTGGTCAATCCCATGCTCCCGCTGCATGCGCGCGAAGATCCTGCCGCAGGCCCGGGCATCCGCCTCGGCTCGGTGATGGATAAAGAACTCTCCCGGAAAATAATGGTCAAAAACATCGTCGAGCCTCCGAGATTCCAGATCGGGAAGAATACGCCGCGCCAGGCGCACCGTGCAGTAGCGCCGATTGGTCAGTGACTCTTTGCCATAAAGCCGGTCAAGATCGGTGAGCACGTACCCATCAAAGGCCATGTTATGAGCCACGATGGGTAGATCACCGATGAATTCAATAACCTGGCGGTGCACGGCGTCTCAGGAGGGGGAATTGGCCACGTCCGCAGCCGTTATGCCGTGAATCCACGTATTGATGGGACTGAAATAATCCAGGGACTCATGAGACCGGAGCAGGGTGTTCCACCGAGCGACCTCGGCGCCCTCCTCGTCAAACCTCACCAGGGGCCACCGAGCACGCCGAGCCGCGCTTCTCGTTGGCGGTTTCAAAGTCCAAAGCCACGAATGCCTGCACGCTGATCTCACTTTCTGCCCGGCCACCCGAGCATAAGGACTAATCTACCGTTCGCCCTGCGCGCATGGGCCCAAGCGATCGTCGATAAGCCCCGCGCCACACCCCTCCCCCAGCCGGACAACTGGCTCCTCACAGCCTAATCTTAGAAACCATGAGATTACGCCCCCGCTACCCCGTGGCCCTGGCGAGCACCGCGTGCATCGCCGCGCTCACCCTGAGTGCCTGCGGCAGCCCCCAGGAGGATACCGAGTCCGCCCCAGCCGCGCCCACGTCCCTGGCCCGCGCGGCTAAGCCCAGCGCGGTCACGAGCACCGTCACCACCACGGAGACCACCACCACGAGCGCTCCGCGGAAGGAACCCAAGAAGAACTGCCGGGAGATTCTGCTCAGCGATACCGCGCTGCGCCCGATCCTGGGCGTGCCCATCGTGCCGACCTTTGCCGAGGGCTCGGAAAGCCCCGGCCTGGGCGCCGCAACCTGGGGCTATCTGGGCCAGGTGGCGGATAATCACTTCGATCCGTGCAAGGAACTCAGCTGGGTTACCTTCCCCGGCGTGGAGGGTGATCTGGAAAACCCCAACGCGGAGAGCGCCTTTGCCACCATCATGTTCTTCCACAAGGATGAACTCATCACCGCGCCCATGCCCGCGCAGGTGGGAGCCGTGGTGGATGTGAATCGTCGCTCCGATTCCGAGCTGGAGGTAACCACCACCCGGCGCGACGCGGAGGGCGAGTCCACAGCGCTCGTGCGCTACCGGGAGGGTAAGCTCCAGGTCACCTCGGATAATCCCGAGGACGCCCTGGCCCACCCCACCACGCGCCTGGACGTCAGCGGCACCACCCCGCCGATTGCCTCGCGCCTCTACAACGTGGGCAGCGTACACAAGAACGGCTACGACCAGGAGATCACGTCCGCGGAGGGTGCAGCGCGGGACGCGGTGCTTATCGACGTCGATCGTTCCCTTGAGGTTTCCTGTGTGGTGGACGAGGTACCGCTGTGTCAGGCCACCGACCCGGAGAAGGCGGACTGGATTCCCGGCACCACCGACCCCGCCTCCGGGGTGGCGATCTATAACCAGGACGCGGAGTACCACGCCAACCAGGTTCGGATGATCTCCACCGATCCGGTGCGGGTGCAGGCCTTGGAGGAAGAGGTGGAGGAAGCCACCACCGTGGCCGACGTGAGCCGGGGCGAGCGGGTGCTCTTTGACGGCTATATCTTTGACACCACGCACGAGGGCGAGGTGCGGATCTATGCCAGCGAGGACGCCGAATCCGCCGCGTGGCTGAGCGCCAAGGATTACGGCGTGACCAAGCGCTAACCTTCCGCGTTACCGGCCTTCCACTGCTCCCAGGGGATGTTCCAATCCCCCAGGCCGTCGAGGCCGTTGAGCTCCCCGCCCACGGTGTTGCTCACCTTCACGATGTCCCCGCGCTTGACGGTGTTCTGGAACCACAGCGCGGCCTCGTCGGTGACGTTGATGCACCCGTGGGAGGTGTTCGTGTTGCCCTGCGCCCACACCGACCACGGCGCGGCGTGCACGTAAATGCCGGAGTAGGACATCTGCGTGGCGTACTTCACGGTGGTCTTATAGCCGCCATCCTCCTGGGATAGGCCAAAGGTCTCGGAGTTCATCAACAGGGAATCGTGCAGGTCACCGATGATGTACGTTCCGTTGGGCGTGGGCCAGCGATTCGATCCCAGGGATACCGGAATGGAGCGCAGTTCCTCCCCGTTGCGGTACACCGTCATGGTCTTGGTGGCGTCATCGACCTCGGTGATCACCTCATCGCCGATGCTCACCTCGATCTCATTATCCTCCGCGCCGTAGATCCCGCCGCCCAGATCCTTGCCGTAGATATTGGCCTTGGCGGTGATCTGCGTGCCCGGCTCCCAAAAGTTCTCCGGGCGCCACCGCACCTCCTGGTTATTCACCCAGTAAAAGGCCCCTTCCACCTTGGGCTCCGTGGTCACCTCCAGGACCTCCTGGGCAGCGGTGCGATCCTCAATCGCCTGGGAGAACCTAAAGGCCAGCGGCTGGCCCACGCCCACCTCGCCCACACCATAGGGAGAAAGCGTGACCGAGGCCGTACCCGCCGGGGCAATCGTGGAGAACACCGAGGTGGCGGTCTCGCCATTCCTATCGCGGGCCTCCACGGTGTACGTGCGGGAGTAGCCCAGTACCTCGTCGGTGCTCCAGGTCTTGCCATCGGTGGACAAGGTGGCTTCCACCTCGCGGCCCTCCTCGTTGGTCATGGTGACCTCCTCCAGGCCACCCTCCTGAGAGGTCACCGTCACCTGCTCCGTGGGATCCACATCCTCAGCCTCATCCTCCACGGAGATAGTCGGAGGCTCGTGCTTCTCCTCCGTCTGCTCCTGTTCCGGCTCATCGGAGCCCGGTTCAATGGTGCAGGAAACCAATCCCCCACCGACGGCCACCACCATGAAGGCCGCCGTGATCACCCGCAACCTGGAACGCACCCGCACGTCCACCTCCTGTTTTCGCCCACAACACATAATTCCCATCCACCCTAGTTCCCCGCCGTGTCCGCGCCCGCGCTAAAAAGCTCATTTTCGAAAACCTTTACCAAAGTGAGACACAGCGCGGCGCGGCACCCGGGATAACGCTCAAAGTTCTCATCGCCCCAACGCTCCTTTTCGTTTCACTTGGATGCGCCCGGCCTAGCACCGAGCCTCGCCCACGCCAGATACACACCGAAGGCACGCAGAAATACCCGTTGAACAGGCGATTTTGCGGGAAACGCGGGGAGACAGTAAAGTAAACGGACGTCGCCAGGGAGCACCTGAGAGACAAAAAAGCGCCATTAGCTCAATTGGTAGAGCAACTGACTCTTAATCAGTGGGTTCGGGGTTCGAGTCCCTGATGGCGCACAATATCAACCTTATAGTTACCCCCGCTGGGCCCACGGTCCAGCGGGGGTTTCCTCATTCTACCTCACGGATTCGTCCAGGCGCGGGGGCTGGGTGCCGTCGGAAAGCACGAGGCCCAGCAGGCGCTGCTCCGGGTCGTACACGGCGATGTCGTAGCCCGCGCGGCGCATGCGCAGCAGCGTGGAACCCAGCATTCTCTTACCCACCTTTTCCACCTGCACCACCCGAGTCACGTCCAGCACCAGGCGTCGAGCGCTAAAATCGCGCGTGGTGATCTCGTGGATGATGGATTCCGCGGCGGAGAAGTTAATCATGCCCTGGAGCACGATCACGGTGTCATCGCCGCGCTCCTCGATGGCACGCACGGCGTGCACACCCACGGGCAGCGGATTCATCAGGTGCAGGCCCATCTGCTGAGAGAGTTTTTCAAAGAGCATGGTGCCGCGCACGCTGTTGCCCTCCGCGTCCAGGCGCGGGGAGAAGGTGGCCAGGCCCAGTTGCCCGGGCAGAGTGCCGATCAGCCCGCCGGACACCCCGGACTTTGCGGGTATGCCCACGCGCGCCATCCAGCGTCCGGCGCCGTCGTACATGCCCGCGGAACTCATCACGGACATGGTGAGGCGGCACACGTCAGGGTCGAGCACGCGCTTGCCGGTGAGCGGCTGCACGCCTCCGTTGCCCAGGGTGGCCACCATCGCGGCGAGGTCGCTGGCGGTGGCCTCGATGGCGCACTGGCGGGTGTAACTGAGCACGGCGTCATGCGCCGTATCCTTAATCACCCCGTAGCTGCGCAGCATGTGCGCGATGGAGAGGTTGCGATCCGCATGATCCAGCTCGGAGTAGCACAGGGACTCATTAAAACCGAGTTCCCGGCCCGCGAGGTCGCTCATGAGGGTGCGAATGACCTCCACGCGATCCTCCACCGTGGATTCCTCGCCATTGATGAGTTGATTCACGGCTATGGCCCCGGCGTTAATCATGGGGTTCATGGGGAGGTTGGATTCCTCGTCCACGGAGAGTTCGTTGAAGGCCTCGCCGGAGGGTTCCATGCCCACGGTGGCCATGACGGTGTCGATTCCGCGCTCCTGGAGGGCGAGCGCGTAGGCAAAGGGCTTGGAGATGGATTGCAGGGTGAAGGGAATATCGCAGTCCCCGGCCGAGTAAATGCGGCCGGAAACGGTGCACATGGCGATACCGAGGGGGTTGGGGTCGGCGCTGGCGAGTTCCGGGATGTAGTCGGCCACGTTCCCGGATTTCTCATCACGCACCGCGTCGAGGAGGGTGGAAAGGTACTGCGGAATGGGAGAGGTGATTTCTTGCACCGCCCCAGGCTACCCATTCCGACGCTCCCGCGATTGTTCTCACCGGACGGGATATGTGGCCTGAAAAGATAGATTCGCCACACTGAACACGATTTTTCAGCCAAAATGTGCCATAATGCTTATCCGTGAAGGCCTTGGTTATTGTAGACGTTCAAAATGATTTCTGTGCCCTCGGCCCGCTTGCCACCGCCGATGGCGACCTCGCGGCCGATAGCATCCGCACCCTCCTTGAGTGCGAGGAGACCATGCGCGATTACGCCCACGTGGTGGCCACCCAGGATTGGCACATTGATCCCGGCAAGCACTTCTCCGACTCCCCGGACTTCATCGACACCTGGCCCCCGCATTGCCGCGCGGGCACCCCCGGCGCGGCCCTCCACCCCGCCGTGCCCCTCAAACACATCGAGGCGTTCTTCCTCAAGGGAAATTACAGCGCGGCCTATTCCGGCTTCGAGGGTTTTGCCGAGGGCGTCTCCCTCGCCCAGTGGCTTCGGGAGCGCGAGGTCACGGCCATCGACGTCGTGGGCATCGCTACCGACTACTGCGTGCGCGAGACGGCTCTCGACGGCGTGAAGGAGGGCTTCGACGTCCGCGTACTCTCCTACTACTGCTCCCCGGTAGACCCCAACCGTGGGCAGGCGGCCCTGGACGAGATCCAGCGGGCGGGGGCCAGCGTGGTGAACACCCCGCTGCGCAACTGCTCCTAGAACCTCTATCTCGGCCACAATTCCGGCCACGAGCGGGGCGGCGGGATTCCTTCACACCTCTTATTCACACCGCAGCGCCGCGCTCACGCTCTGGGTCGCCTCGGTGAGTAATTCCTGCGCCGTTTCATACGTCCCATCCGGCGCCTGGGCCGCGATGGCCACTCCCCTGACTCCGCACGGGGTATCCAGCACCCCCAGTTGCCGCACCGTGTAGCGGCCCTCGGTATCCGGGCCCCAGCCGCCCTTAAACCTCATGCCCTCCACCGTGCCCAAACCATAGGACTGCTCCGGGATCACCCGGCCCATCGCATCGAGGACGGCCGGGGCGGCGTCGAGAGTGGGCAGCGCCACGGCAAAGGCCGCCTGATCCGAGAGCGCCCACGCGGTCTGACCAAAGCTAGAAAACTCCGGGCGCACCTTGCGCGTTTCCACCCGGGTGTGATCATCGCCCGCCTCGCGCAGGATCGCCTGCACCGCAGCCCCCGCCTCCTCCGGGGTGCCCAGGGATTCCCATAGCCGCATTGCGGCCGCATTATCCGAGGCCGTGAGCGCGGCCTCCACGTCCGCCAAGACCTCCGGCGACGGCTCCCCCGAAGAGGCCGTCGAAGCCATCGAGGCCCGCAACGCCGCCAAGGAAAGCGGTACCTTGCTGGTGGACCAGGCCGGGCCCTCGTCGATCTCCCCCGCGGTGCTCACCCCGGCGGAGTCCGCCACCGCAATCTTGGTTCCGGGGAGAGCGGTGAGCACCGGAACAGAGGACACCGCCGTACTCCGGCCAGTCGCTCCCGGTGCCGTAGTCTCCCGTGGTCCCAGCACCCCGGTGTTTTCCGAGGTGCGCCCCGGGGCCGCCTGCTCAACCTCCCCGATGGTGCAGGCCGAAAGCCCCACCGCTCCCACCATCACGAGCGCCACCACGCGCTTATGCAAGACATTCATCCGATGTACACATTCGCGTTATCTCCCCCGGTGCAATGCACGTACTGCCCGGCATCGCGGCAGGTCATCGTGTAATTCCTCCCCGTGGCGGAACTGTACGCCTGCACCGTGTTATTCATCCGCCCGGTGTCTCGGTACTCCGCGAGCCACTGCCGGTGCACCACCTGGGCAAAGTCCTCACTGGTGGCACCGGAGGCCCACACCCGCTGGTATTCCCCGCCAGTGCTGTTATTGCGCGCGGCGCTATTGACGGGCGTGGCCTCCCCCGGCACGGGTGGAGCCGGAGCGGTGGTTTCCGGCGTGGCGCTGCGCGAGGCGCGGGAATCGCGCGGTGTGCTCGGTATGGAGGCACGCGGGGTCACGGGTTCCGCAATATCCGCCGTGGGGCGCTCCGTCCGTTCGGGGCGGGGCGGCGAGGTGCTCTCGGAGGTGCTGCGGGGCGCGCTGCTGGGGCTCGGCGCCGTGCTGCGCGCGGGATTCTGGCGAGGGCTCGTCGAGGTGGGCGAGGCCGCCGTGCTCGTGGCCCGAGCGGCGGACGTGGTGCTCCCCACCGCGTCCTGCTCCTCCGCAGCGGAGGTATCTGCCGCCACCGCCGCGCCATCGTTCCCCCCGCCATCGGAGGAGGAGAAAAGGAAAATCCAGGTGCCCGCCCCCACCAGCACGAGCACAAAGAACATCGCCGCGAGCGCCACGATCATGCTCGAATTGCTGCTCTCGAAGCGCGGCTTGCGGGGGCCGGGTTCCGGGCCGCCGGAGGCCTGGTAAGTCCCCACCGCCTCCGGCCCGGCCTTGGCGGAGACACGAGGAAACTCCGCATAGTCCCCCTGGGCGTTCTGCCCCGACTGCGCGCTCTGCGCGGGGAAACTCCGCGTTGCCGGCTCGCGGTCCTCACCACCGTGTTGGCTCGTCATGATCGCCTATGGTGCCACACCGAGGGCGGGGAGGGCATCCCTCTCCCCTCTCCTCACCTGGCCTTTACCTAGTCCGGGAGGAACAGGCGTGGCGCTAAAGGTTCGGTTCCGGCTTAGTCTCGTCCGGCCAGCAGGCGCTGCAATTCCTTGATGTCCTTGTTCTTCTTGCGGTTGCGCGCCATCGTCATCACGATGGCGACGGCAAAGACGGCCCCCACGGCCGCCAAAATCTTCTGGGTCTGCGGGTCCTGGAGCTTTGCCGTGGCCTCACGCTTGGCATCGTTCACGAGGTTCTGCGGCTTGCTGCGATCCGCGAGCTGATCCAGGGTGCTCGCCAACTGGCGACGAGTACGCTCGATGTCCCGCTCAATGTCCTCAATACTGCGTGCCACGTTTAATCTCCCAACAAATGTGAGTCAATATTCCTTGTGCGACGTCCCTTATGCAGCCACTGCCGCACGTGCCCACCGCGCCCGTGGAGTTTACCCCCGCCGGGCGGATGAAGCGGCGGAAACGCGCCGACGCTGCTTCAAGCAACAACTCTCCTGGTCGCTCATGCAGCCAGCGGTTTCTCTCTGGGCGTCATTCTAGCCTGTCCGGGGAATCCGCCGCAGGAGACTTCCGCCACCGGCGCGCCACCAGCAGGCCCACCGCGCTCAGCAGTAGCACTCCCGCCAGTATCGCCACATCGGGTACCTGCGAGGTCACGCGGATCACCCAATTTTCCATCTGCGCCTGCTGGCTCACCCCCACGAAGCCCCCCAGGCTGGTGGTGCCGCTGGTCACCCACATCATCACCCCCACCGCAATGGTGAGAATACCGCCCACGATGTTGTTCCAGGAGTTCGTCCAGCGCCCCACCCGCACCCCGCGCGGGCGCACCAGGCGCTGCACCGCAGGCAGGCGCGACCACAGCAGGCTCAACACCAAGAGCGGCACGGCCATGCCCAGGGCAAAGATCAACATGGTGATTCCACCCATCACGGCGTTGCCGCTCACCGCCGCCATCGTGAGCACCATGCCCAGCAGCGGCCCGGCGCACACCCCGGCCAGGCCATAGATCGTGCCCAGCACGTACACCGCGGCCAGGGAACTTCCGCCCGCCGCCCCGGCGTTGCCCGGCAGCGGAATCTCGATCCCTGCCAGCATGATGAGCCCCAGGGCGATCACCACGATGGAACCGCCGATCACAAAGGCCTCGCGGTGCTCGCTCACCAGAGCGCCCACGGAACCGGCCAGCACGCCCATCGGCAACAAGGTGGTAATCAGCCCCACGTAAAACACGCCCGTACTGGTGATCAGCGAGGTAGGACGGGAAAAGGCATAGGAGAAAAAGGCCGGTAGCAGCATGGCCGAACAGGGGCTCAGCAGCGTGAGCACGCCGCCGAGGAAGGCTCCAAGCAGGCTTAACTCCACGGTTTAGCTGGCCTCCTCAATCGCCTGATCCAGGAAGCCCCGGAAATTATCCAGCGGCTGCGCACCTGTGAGCACGGTGCTGCCCACGGCAAAGAAGGGCACGCCCTGCACACCCAACCGGCGGGCCTCGTTGCTCTCCTCCTCCGCCTCAGCCACCAACTGCGGGTCCTTCATGTCCTCCTTGAAGCGCGCCATATCCGGCACGCTCACTTCCTCCGCTACCTCGATCAGTTCCGATTCGGGCAGGTCCGGGTGACCGCTCTCCGGCGCGCGCGCATAGATGGCTTGCAGGTACTCCACATACTTATCCTGCTTGGCCGCAGCGCGGGCCGCCGCCGAGGCGGAGGCGGAGCGCTCCCCAAAGTACGCCACGTCGCGGAACTCAATGCGCACCTTGCCGGTGTCCACGTATTCCTCCTTCAACACGGGCAGGATCTCCCGGGAGAACAGCCCGCAGAAGGGACAGCGCAGGTCCGTCCACTCCACCATCACCACCGGGGCGTCCACGTCACCGATGGCGCGCGGATCGTCCGCGTCACGCCGCTCGATCAGCGCCTTAATCTGGGCATCGGGATCGTCGCTGGCGGTAGCGCCCGCCGCGCTCTGGCTGGCGGCTGGCTCCGGGCCGGACTCCTTGCCGGTGAACTGCGCGATCAGCACCACCACCAGGAAAATCACCAGCACGGCCAGCACAATATAAAACGGCGCGGTTCGGTACCACGGGCGCTGGGGATTGACGTAGGTATCGAATCGAGTTTTCACACCACGCAGGATACAGAACCCCCGGGACGGCTATGGTGGTGCCATGACACTGAACACAGGAGACACCGCGCCCGAGTTTTCGCTTATCGACGACCACGGGGCCACCGTATCGCTCAAGGATTACGCCGGGCAGCGGGTGATCGTGTACTTCTACCCGCGCGCCAACACCCCCGGCTGCACCAAGGAGGCCTGCGACTTCCGCGATAGCCTCAGCGAACTGAACGGCATGAACATCGCCGTGGTGGGCATCTCCCCCGATACCCCGGAAAAACTCGCGGAGTTCCGCGAGGATCACGAGCTCACCTTCCCGCTGCTCTCTGATCCCGATAAGACCGTGATGAAGGCCTACGGGGCCTTTGGCGAGAAGAAAAACTACGGCCGCATCGTGGAGGGCGTAATCCGCTCCACCTTCCTCATCGAGCCGGACGGCACCATCGGCGTGGCCAAATACAACGTCAAGGCCACCGGGCACGTGGCGCGGTTTATCCGGGATTTGGGCTAGGAAATTAGCCCACCCGGTGCCCCTCCCCGTCAAAGATGTGGATCACGGGGGCGTCGTTAAGCACCAGGGAGTACTCCTCGCCGGGGGTGAGGTTCACGCGGCCCTCCATGCGCACCGCCACCGGCTCCGCCGCGCCCTCCACGCGGAAGAACCCGTAGGACTCGTAGCCCAGCTGCTCCACATGCTGCACTCGGCCATCCAGCCCCGCGCCCGGCGCGGCCAGGGCGAGGTGCTCGGGGCGGATTCCCAGCCGCACCTTGCCGCCTGCGGCGGCGTCGCGCTGGCTCGGCGTCAGCGGCACCGAGAGTTCGCCCAGCAGGGCACCCCGCTCGGTTACCTGCGCCTCAAAGAAGTTCATTGCGGGCGAGCCGATGAATCCAGCCACAAAGGCGTTGGCCGGGCGCTCGTAAATCTCCTGCGGGGAGGCCACCTGTTGCAGTTTTCCGTCCTTGAGCACCGCCACCCGATCGCCCATCGTCATGGCCTCCACCTGGTCGTGCGTGACGTACACGGTGGTGGTTCCCAGCCGCTTTTGCAGGGCTGAGATCTGCCCGCGGGTGGACACGCGGAGTTTGGCGTCCAGGTTAGAAAGGGGCTCATCCATGCAGAACACCGCCGGGTTGCGCACGATGGCGCGGCCCATCGCCACGCGCTGGCGCTGTCCGCCGGACAGATTGGCGGGCTTGCGCTCCAGCAGGGATTCTAATTGCAAAATACGCGCAGCCTCGTTTACCTTGCTGGCGATGGTGGCCTTATCCACTCCCTGATTCCGCAGGGCAAAGCCCATGTTCTGGGCCACGGTCATGTTGGGATAAAGGGCGTAATTCTGAAAGACCATCGCCACGTTGCGCTCCGCCGGGGATACGCCGGTGACATCGCGGCCGTCGATGGTAATGCGGCCTCGATCGGTGGGCTCTAGGCCCGCCAACATGCGCAGGCTGGTGGATTTTCCGCAGCCGGAAGGCCCCACGAGCACCAGAAACTCACCGTCCGCAATATCGAGGTTCAGATTTTCCACCGCAGGCGTGGCGGACTTTCCGTATATGCGGCTCACGCCCTCATAAATTACCCGTGCCATGTGTCCTGCCTCCTAAATAAGCGGTTTAACCTGGTTTTCATAAATGCGGCTCATAATGTTATTGAGATTGCTCATCACGGAATCCACGTCCTTGCGGCCCGTGGCCACCATCTCCAGCGAGCCGCCGATGCGGGGATCGGCCCCGGGCAGCGCCACGCGCACGTTATCCTGCGGGCGGGTATGGGCTAGTTGTTCCACGGCCACCCGGAAATTGGGATTCTCCGCCATGAACTTCTGCTGCTCGGGGTCCTCCACCGCCGTGGTGCGCACCGGCATATATCCCACGTTGCGCGACCAATACGCGGTGTTTTCCTTATTAGTAATGAAATCGATGAACTGCGCGGCAGCGATCTTGCGCTTCTCCGGCAAATTCCGAGGGATGGCCAGGCCCGCGCCACCCGTAGGACAACCGCCCTGGCCGAGCGGATTGGGCAGCGGCGCGGTGGCGTACTCGAACGCGGCCTGCTTGCTGATCCCGCTGAGATCGCCCGTGGAGAGCATTCCACTGGCGCAGCGCCCGGAGGAAAAGTCCACGGCCAGGTCCGTGGCGATGTAGGACCACCCGGTATGCGGCTGCGTGGCCTCCTGGAACCAGCGCACCGCCGCCAGCGTCTCCGGGGAGGTCAGGCGCAGATCCCAGCCCTGGGAATAGGCCCCGCCCATCGTCCACAGCGGCCCGGCGAACGTCCAGGAGAGATTATTGGCCGCGTTATACCAGCCAAAGGGGCGCTGCTTGGGGTTCACTCGGGCTAGTTCCTCTCCCCACTGCGCCATTTCCGCCCAGTTCTCCGGGCCGCGTGCGGGCAATCCCGCCTGCGCCCAGGATTGCTTGTTGTAATAAAACAGCGGCGTGGAGCGCGCATAAGGGAAGGCATAATACGCGGAATCGATCCGGTAGTCCTCATACAGGGCCGGAACATAGGTGGTGGGATCGATCCCCGCCCTCTCCACTAGTTCCGATACCGGGGTGATCTGCTGGTTAATGGCAAAGTTGTACCACCATACGTCGGAAAGCACCACCACATCGGGCAGGTCGGTGCCGGTGAGCGCGGCATTGAACTTATTGGCCACCTCGGAGTAATTCTGCCCGGCGTCCACCAGATTGATCCGAATATCCGGGCGCTGCTGTTCCCAGCGGCGGATCAACTCCAGCTCATAGTCCTTGGAGGAACCCGGGTGATTGGACCACCAGGTCAAAGAGGTCACCGGCGAGCCATCATCGGCGGTATTATCCCGCCCCACCATCGAGCTGGTGCCCGCACACGCGCTGAGTCCCCCGGCCGCCCCGCCGAGCACAGCAAGCCCGGCCAGGGAAAGAAAGGAACGCCGCTTTATCATCGTCATTGTTCTTCCACCGCTCCTTACTATCCCTTTACCGCGCCCGTGGTAAGGCCCTTAATCATGTACTTCTGCAAAGCCAAAAAGATCAGCAGAATGGGAATGATGGTGAGCACGGTGGCCGCCATCACCGGGCCCCAGTTGGACACGCCATCGTTGTTTTGCAGCATGGTGAGCCCCACCTGGAGCGGGGCAACCTCCGCCGTATCCGCCATGAGGAACGGCCACAGGTATTGATTCCACTCATTGACCAGCGTGATCACGGAAAATGCCACCAGAGTAGGCATGGAGATGGGCAGGAGAACGCGAGTGAGCAGGCGCACCGGCCCCGCCCCATCCATGCGAGCGGCCTCCACCAGTTCATGCGGCAGGGAAAGAAAATGATTGCGCATGAGGAAGGTGCCAAAGGCCACCCCGGCCAGTGGGAGAATGATCCCCTGGAAGGTATTGCGCCAGCCCAGGGCATTGACCAGGGCGTAATTGGAGATCACCGTGATCTCGCTGGGCACCATGAGCGCGGAGATCACCACCAGGAATACCAGGTTGCGCCCCGGAAAACGCAGAATGGCCAACGCGTAGGCGGAGAGAACCCCGAGCACGATCTTGAGCAGGCACAAAAAGAACGTGATGATCACGGAATTGCGCAGGTACTGCCAAAACGGCACGCGGGTGGTGGCCTCCCGGTAATTCTCCGGGTACCAGGTAGGCGGCAGCCACGTCACCGGATCGGTATAAATATCGGCGCGGTGCTTCAACGAGGTCATCAGAATCCAAAACAGCGGTACGCCGATGAGAATGAGCACCGCGATAATCCCCACGTAACCGCCCAGGACTTTCCACCAGGGGGCGGAATCCGATTGCGCCGCCATTACTTACTCCTCCCCTTATCCATGTACCGCACCTGCACCAGGGTGATACCCAGCAAGATGAGGAACAAGATGGTCGCCGCCGTGGCTCCATAACCCGCGCGGAAATTCACAAACGTTTCCTGATACACCTGGTACACCAGCGTGGTGGTGCCCTCGATCTGGGGGCCACCTCGCGTCATCACGTTGATGATGTCAAAGACCTGCACGGAGTTCAGCGTCACCATAATAGAAAGGAAAAAGGTGGTGGGCCGCAGTTGCGGCAGGGTGACCTTGGTCAGGCGCGTCCACCAGCCCGCACCATCAATAGCCGCCGCCTCATCGAGGTCCTTGCTCAAACCTTGCAGGGCAGCCAGGTAAATCACAAACGTATAGCCCAGGTTCTTCCACACGAAGGTGACGGTGACCATAAAGAGCGCCCAGCCCGGAACCTGGTAGAAGTCCGGGCTTTCCACGCCAAACCAGCCGAGCACCGACTGAATCAGGCCAAAGGAGGGATCAAAGATGAATTGAAAGGCCACGCCAATGGCCGCGCCGGAAATGGCAAAGGGAGCAAATACCACGGAGCGGGCGAAGTTTCGCCCCCGCAGCTTTTGATCTAGCAGCATCGCCAGCACCAGGCCCAGCACCATCGAGCCGATCACGGCGCAGACGGTGAAGATGAGGGTATTGGAAAGGATCGTGCGGGTGTCCTCGCGGGTAAACCACTCCACATAATTATCCAGGCCGATGAACTGCGCGGTGGGGCTGGAGATATTCCAGGCATAGAACGATAGTCGGATGTTATCCACCAGCGGCCGATACGTGAAGATGCCCAGCAGGAGGAGGTTGGGGGCAAGAAACGCCAGCGCCAGGAGGGCTTCCTTGCCTCTCGACGCCGCGCCCCGGCCCCTCGCCGTGTTTCCGTGCCTCGCGGCCCCATCCATCCCGCGATCGGGTGGGGGATCAACGTATGTGTGTGTCACAAGGATTCATGCTGACCCAGGAAAGTGAACGCAAAGTATCCACCACGTGAACAGCAGCCGTCGATTAGGCAAACTTTCCACGGCATAGAGTTTCCGGTTCGGGGGTGAGATCAGAGCATAGACCGTGAACGAAACCCCCTCCGACAACAGTCATCATACGCCCAAACCTTATTTTCAGTCCCCTGCTTAAGGGCACCCATAGTACGTCCGATGAGAAGCCAAAAGGCGTCCAATCCCCTTCCTGGCCACCTAAACCAAAAACCTTTTTACCGCCCCGGGGGAAGGTAAGGCAGCCAAAGTTCTCACCTCTCATGCCGATTGTGGACACGTCAAAATAACTCCCCTATTCTTAGCTCAGATACAACAACACCCCGAGGAGAAAACAATGGACCAAAAGGATTCCAGCCTAGAGAAAACCGCCGGTATCAGCGCCCTGGCCGCCGCCGGAGTAGCCGCTGCCGCAGCCCCCGCCGCAGCGATGGAAGCGGAAGAGGCAACCACGGAAATCATCGCCAGCGAGGGTGTGGAAATTATTTCCACCGAAATCCCGGAAACTTCCGTGGCCGCCGAGGAGCGGAATGCTCAAGAAATTGTCGATAAGGCCAATGAAATCCGTGCGGCCCACGGCTTGCAGGAACTCACCGTCAGCGAGGAACTCTCCGAGGGATCCCGCCAGTGGGCACAAACCCTCAGCGCCACCGGCACGGTGGAGCACGCCGAGGGCGACTTTGGTGAGAATCTGCACTGGGTGAGTCAAAAGACCTCCACGGACGAGGTGATGCAGGACTGGATGGATTCCGAGCACCATCGCGTGAATATCCTCGACCCGGAAAGCACCGAGATCGGTACGGCCGTGGTGCACGATGAAAACGGTATGCACTCCGTGCAGCGCTTTTTCTGACCTCACCCTCCCTCACCGCAAAGGCGGAGCAGGCCAAGACCAAGCGGTCTAGAAGGAAAGCGCTGCTCAGGACGGTATTAACGCGGCACTCCCCCGGGCGAGTGAAATAAAATCACAGACAGACTTGTTCACTCTTTATATGGTGTGTAGTCTTGGGCGACAACACCGCGAGGGCCACCCGTCCTCGCGGGCTGAGCAACTACGTAACCAAGCAAGAATCAACAAGGAGAAAGCAATGTCTGACCTCACCCCGAACCACAAGGACGGCGAAGCCCTGGAGCCCATCGACGCCCAGAAGCTCTCCGAACTAGCCCAGAAGAACATCAATAACCCCGAGGGCGGCCGCAAGAAGATCCGCACCCACACGGAGGCCGACGGCCTGTTCCGCAATTACACCCAGATCCGCGACCTCGCCCCGGTGCTCGTCTCCGAGCCGCCGCAGCTGCTGGGCGATAACTCCGCCCCCAACCCCACCGAGGTCGCCCAGGCCGCCCTGGCCGCCTGCATCTCCGTGGGTATCCAGGCCATCGCCACCAACCGTGGCGTGACGCTGACCAAGATCGCCATTGATATTGAGTCCGATATTGACATCTCCCCCACCTGGGGCACCGGCGACCTAGGCGATCACAAGCGCCCCGGCGTCTCCGACGTCCACGTGAAGATCGACCTCGATGGCGACGCCGACCGCGAGACCCTCGACCAGATCCAAAAGGACGCCATCACCTGGTCTCCCGTGGTGAACACCTACACCCGCCCCGCCAACCTCACCTCGGAGTTGGTATGAGCACGCTGACCTTTACCCCCCTGCCGGACGCCCTCCGCGAGACCGTCGCCAGTAACGCCAAGGACGTCGATAAGGGCAACCGGGACGCCCGCTACGTGCTTCCGCTGCTGGCCGAGCACCGCCTGATCGGCACCGGAGTGCGGGACACCGCGCGCACCATTCGGGCGCTATCCAGCGAGGATCTCTCCACCGGGTTCACCCTCTGGGCCACCCGCTGCGCGCTGCTATACCTGGAGACTGCGGGCACCGAGTACGCGCTCTCGCTCACCGAGCAGCTCCGCTCCGGCGAGCGCCCCGGCGTTTCCGGCATGGCCGGGCCGTTCAAGGACTTCACCGGCGCGGGAGAAATTACCCTGCGCGCGGAGAAGGCGGACGGCGGCTACCGCATTAACGGCAAGCTGAACTGGGCCTCTAACCTCTACGAGGACGCCATCGCCGTCACCGGCGCCAAGACCGCCGAGGGGCATCGTTTCCTCTTCGCCTTCGAGGCCGGGCACGAGGGCATTACCTTCGGCGCACCCTTTGGTCTGCTGGGACTCAACGCCACCGCCTCCGCGTGGGTGGAGTTTAAGGACGTATTCATTCCGCAGGAACAGGTGCTCACCGAGGACTTTGCGGACTTCATGCCCAAGGTGCGCCCCGCCTTTGTGCTCTTCCAGATCGCGGAGTGCCTGGGCGTGGCCGAGGCCGCCGTGGAGGCCGCCGCCGAGCGCCTCACCGGCCTCAACGCCACCTTTGCCGAGGATCACGCCGCCGCGCAGGAAAAGGTACGCGAGGCCATCGAACGCCACGAGGACATCCTTGACCGCGTGGAGGCGGGCGAGAAAGTGCTGCCGGTGGAACTGCTGGAGTTGCGTCTCGACGCCGCCCAGGCCGCCGTGGAGGCCGCCAACATCGAGGTGCGCGTGGCCGGGGGCGCGGGGTACGCCAAGAACTCCCCCACCTCCCGCCGCTACCGCGAGGCCTCCTTCATTCCCGTGCAATCCCCCTCCGAGGCGCAACTGCGCTGGGAGTTGGCGCGGGCCAAGAAGGCTGCGTGACGCTGTAGTTTTCCTAGATTCATGCCGCCGGGATCGCTATCCTGGCGGCATTGGTCTATCTCTTTCCAGCTCAGAGGTCACGTTCATGGACGCTTCTATCAATAACGTTGTTCCATTTCCCACACGCCGCCCACAAGTGCGAACGGTGATCAAGGTGGCACAGCACACTGGCACCCGACCATTTTTATGCTATGCCTCCGATGAAAACCATTACTGGTGCAAGATTTTTCATGGCCCGCACGGCTGGGAGGGAATTCTCAACGAGATCGTGGCCTCGGTAATCGGGGAACAAATCAACGCGCCCGTACGCCCCTGGACAATTCTGGATATACCAGAGAGCCTGGTTTCCACGCAGGTAGGGGAAGGAACTCAGCGCTACCGCCTGCCCGACGCCCCCGTTTTCGCCTCCCTCGCCTTACACACCGCGGACGTCACCGATCAGCTAAGCGACATCAACCGTGATGGCAACTACGACCGCGTCCCCCTCCTCATCGCTCTGTGGTACCTCTGCAACGCTGATGACCTACAGGTCTTATATGACGATGACGCAGATCGACAGATTTGGTCTATCGATCACGGCCTCTGGTTTGGCTCACAGGAAATCCCCTGGCACCTCGCGCCCATGACGGAATGGGCTGGGCGTCCCTCCATACCCCGCATACCCACCACCATTCCACCGGTGCACTGGGATCGTGCGATCAACGCCGTGGATAACCTCAGCGTCGACGTCGCGGAAACCATCACGCGATTGCTGCCAGAGGCATGGGCTGTCCCACCAGAGGTTCCTGCTAGATTAGTGCGATACGCTTGCGAACGTAAGGAATCCACCAAGGAAAAACTCCGCGAACTCCGCAATCGGACCGAAAGGAGATGAATAATCATGCGTTACACTTATTGGACTATTCAAGCGCACCCCGATCCCACCCTCCTTCTCTCCTTCGGCGTGGGTGTGATCCTCATGGAGGAACAAACACATCGCTGCGTGGTACGCACCGTAGAGCGCGCCAGCGAACTTCCACTAAAAACGGATTTAGGGCACCAGATCATAAGGTCGCTCAACCGTATCCAAGCAATGATTCAAACAGCCTCCACACGCAACGGTGGAATAGAATTTCACCCTCAA
Organism: Corynebacterium sp. 21KM1197; assembly: GCF_033783015.1. Classification (NCBI taxonomy): domain Bacteria; kingdom Bacillati; phylum Actinomycetota; class Actinomycetes; order Mycobacteriales; family Corynebacteriaceae; genus Corynebacterium; species Corynebacterium sp. 21KM1197. The sequence goes on from NZ_CP123907.1 coordinate 1,850,630, forward strand.
GATTCCCCTATGGAAATAATTAACACCTTAGTGGAACGCTGGAACAACTACATCACGGTAGATCAGCCACGCTATGCGGACGCAAAGGATATGGAGTCTGCCGCGCAATTGATCTTTGACCTCTACATACCGCTGCACGCGGCAGGCAAGCGCAATAATGCCACGACGGAACTGCGCCAGCGCGTCATCGGACACTACAAGTCAAAAGCCAATCTCAAAAAAGCGGTTTACCAGAACCCGGAGTTCGTTTCTGAAACCAGGAATGGAAGATTTGACCTCGCCGTCATCCCCACAAATAATCAACCCCGCGAACTCACTTCCGTTTTTTCTTTTAGCGGAACCAACTACCGCGACCTACAGAACAGAATAGAAGCCTGGAACTATCGCATAGACGGACTGCAGAAAGAGGGAGGGATCCTCCAGATAAATAAGCAGCGCCTCACCATCACAAGGGAAACCCCCATCGTGGCCGTCTATCACGTGCCCGAAGAAGAAAAATACCAAGAACTCTTTGCACAGACAGAAAAGCAATGGGAACTCATCAACGTGCACCCCATTCCCGAGGATAGGCTGAACGATCATGCCGCCAGCATGGAAAAAGCACTCCTGAGTGCATAGTTGCGCTTCACGCGACATATTTTCCTCATTATTGTTACCCTGGACACTATGGGCCTATCAATCATCATTGCGTTCCTTTTCATTGGCCTGCCCCTGGCCGCGATCATCGCGCTGCTCATGGATAAGCGCCCTGGCGCGGAAACCGCCACATGGGCGCTGGCGATCGTGGCCGCCCCATTCTTAGGAGCCGCCGTGTATCTCATCTGGCGGATAGTGGAAAAGCGCCAATCCTCTCGCCCCACCGCAGACATAGGTTAAGGAATAACTTAAGGAGTCCCCATGCCGAACATTGGCGTTGCAGAATTAGTCATAGCCGCCCCGCTGCTTATCCTGCCCATCGTGGCCATCGTCTTTCTCCTGCGCGATCGCCGCCCCGGCACGGAAACCGCCGTGTGGGTTCTGGTGATTGTTCTTGCCCCGTTCCTCGGCCCCATCGTGTATTTGGTGCGGCGCGCCGTGGAAAAGAGGAGCCACACGCCCCCAGCACCGCGTAATACCTAAATGGTGCGCCCGGGGGGACTTGAACCCCCACGTCCTAAGACACTGGAACCTAAATCCAGCGCGTCTGCCAATTCCGCCACGGGCGCGCGCAAGGGGAACTATACCACGGCACCCCTCGCGCCCAGCGCACCGCGCCCGCTAGGCTCGCACCACCAAGCGGGGTACCCTAGACCCCATGAGTGCGCAGAAGCAGGGCCGCGCGCGTAAAAAGGTACGCGCCTCACACGTCATCTTCCTCGCCCTCGCCGTGGTGGCCACGCTGGCACTGGCCTGGTGGCAGTGGACGCGATTCCGTTCCGGCTCCGGCACCTTTCAGAACCTCGGCTACGCCATGCAGTGGCCGGTATTCGGTGCCTTTTTTGTGTACGCCTACCGCAAGTTCATGGAGTATGAGAACGAGCGGATTGACGCGGAGAACGCCACCGATGATCCCGATTTCCTCTACGAACGCGATGTCGAGCGCTTTGGTGCCGCCCCCACCGCCATTGATGAGGACTTCCTGCCACAGCGCCCCACTATTGACGTCGCGGAGTTCAACGAGCGCCATAAACCCCGGCGTGGCGGCAACGCCATCGACGGCGTGCCCGTGGATAAAGATCGATAACGCATAAGGATAAACACCATGACCCAGCCCTCTTTCCAGAACACGCAGCCGAAGATTCACCCCGAGCGCCAGCGGCGGGTGCGCAATGCCCTGACGTTTTTCTCCGTTTCCGCCTGGGTCACGGGCGTATTCCTCATCGCTCTCTGCGTGGTCATGGTGTTGAAGTACCTCACCTCCGCGGACGTGCCAGACGCCGCAAAGTACGTGGCCATTTTCCACGGTTGGGTGTACATCGTCTTTGTGCTTTCCGCCTTTAACCTCGGCCTTAAGGCCCGGTGGGAGCCCAAGACCTGGGTTATCACCGCGCTATGTGGCGTGGTGCCTTTCCTCTCCTTTTACGTGGAGAAGAAGCGGCGCGAGGAGACCATCGAGCGGTTCCAGCTCAACGGCCCCCAGCCCCTCTAATTCCCCACCAACCCCGCGATCTTCTCCGCCAGCCCCGCCAGCGCCCGCGCGCGGTGGGAGCTGGCATCTTTTTCTTCCGGGCTCAGTTGCGCGGAAGAACGCCCATCGCCATCGACGGGAGCAAAGAGGGGATCGTAGCCAAAGCCGTTCTCCCCCACCGGCTCGCGCAGGAGGCGCCCCTCCCAGCGCCCCTCGGAGACGTACTCCTCGCCGCCGGGCAGCGCCAGGGCGCACACGGACACAAAGGCCGCCGCGCGGCGCTCGTCGGGCACGTCTTTCATCTGCCCCAGCAGCAGGCGGTTATTGGCCTCGTCGTCGCCGTGGCCGCCGGACCACCTCGCAGAGAGCACCCCCGGCATACCGTTCATCTCCTCCACGGCCAGGCCGGAATCGTCAGCCACGGTGGGCAGCCCCGTGTGCGCGGCCCCGGCGCGGGCCTTGATGAGGGCATTATCCGCAAAGGTGCGGCCGTCCTCCACCGGCTCGGGGTAGGGAGCCGCCTCGGAGAGGGAGACCAGTTCCACCCCGGCCACGCCGGCGGCATCGAGAATGCGGCGCAGTTCGCGCAGTTTCTTGGGGTTATTGGAGGCAACGAGCAGTTTCATGGTTATCCCTCCAGGGCGGCGCGCTGGGCCTCGATGAGTTGTGCGCACCCGGCTGCGGCGACGTCGAGAAGCTCCCCTAGTTGCGCGCGGTCGAAGGTGCCGTCCTCGCCGGTGCCCTGGATCTCCACGAAGCGCCCGGAGCCGGTCATCACCACGTTCATGTCCACCTCGGCGCGGGAATCCTCCTCGTAGGGGAGGTCGAGGCTCACGCGGCCGTCGATGATGCCCACGGAGACCGCCGCGATGGGTTCGCGCAGCGGGGAACCCGTGACGGCGCCGCGCTCGCGGAGGGTGGCCACGGCGTCGGCAAGCGCCACGTAGGCCCCGGTGATCGCGGCGGTGCGGGTGCCACCATCGGCCTGGAGCACGTCGCAGTCGATCTGGATGGTGTTCTCGCCCAGTTCGCGCAGGTCCACGGCGGCGCGCAGGGAGCGGCCGATCAGGCGGGAAATCTCGTGGGTGCGGCCCTTGACCTTGCCCTTCATGGATTCGCGCGGCATGCGCTCGGAGGGGGCGGCGGGCAGCATGGCGTACTCGGCGGTGAGCCAGCCCTCGCCGGAGTCGCGCTTGAAGCGGGGCACGCCCTCCTCAGCGGTGGCGGTGCACAGCACCTTGGTGTTGCCGAACTCCACGAGCACGCTGCCCGCGGGGTTGGTGGTAAAGCGGCGGGTGATGCGCACCGGGCGCATCTCGTTGAGCGCGCGGCCATCGGCACGAGTGAAATCCTGAGAACTCATGCCTGCGAGGGTACCCGCCGCACTACACCTCGTACACGGTGCCCGGCCAACCGAACTCCACGGGGCCGTCAAACTCCTTCTTTGCCGCCGCCACGGCCTCCTCGGGGTCGAGCCACGGCGGAACATGCACGATCACCAGCCTTTTCGCCCCAGCCAGACGCGCCGCACGCCCCGCCTCCCCGCCGCTGAGGTGCATGGCGGGGGCCTTGTTATCCGTGCTGGTGCCCCAGTTGGCCTCGCAGAGGAAGAGATCCACGTCCCGGGCAGCGTCGATAAGGCTGCGCGTCCAGGCGGTATCCCCCGAGAAGGCTATCGACGCCCCCGTGCGCGAGGTCACCCGCAGGGCATAGGCCTCCACAGGGTGCACCACTTTGAACGGGGTGACGCTGAGCCGATCAATAGTCTCCTCCTGGCGATCCTGCCAGGGGCTAAAGGCGAAGGTATCGGAGAAATCGTCCACGCCATCGGGCTGATCGTCCGCGAAGAGACGGCCCAGGTGAACCGGGGCATACCCGGGAGCCATGAGGTGATGGCGGCGCTGCGCGGACAGCGTGGGGTGATAGCGCCGCCACACCAGCAGGGAGGGGAAATCCAGGCAGTGATCCGCGTGGAGGTGGGAGAAGATGACGTGCGCCTCCGAGGGGTTGCTCAGCGCCTGAAGATTGGCCAGGGTGCCCGGGCCTAGATCCATGATGACCCCCGGCATACCTGGGGCCTCGATGAAATATCCAGAAGCCGGGTTGCCGGGGGCACCGAGGCTTCCTGAACTACCGAGGATGGTCAGCTTCATGGGTTTTACAGTGCCATGAATCGCATGTTTTTACTAACCCTGGGTTGTTCCTGGGAGCGGAGCGCAGGGCAAATGTAGGGCACACTCAGGGCAGATGCGGAAACTCTTGACAGATCGTTGTGTTTATACAACACTCTATGGCATGTCCCCAAAGAAAAAGCCGAAGAACCCCATCTTTAACCGGATCAGGGTTCTGCGCGCGGAACGGGACATGTCGCGCGCACAACTTGCGGAACTCATCGACGTCAATCCCCAGACCATCGGAGCGCTAGAGCGCGGGGACCACTCCCCCAGCCTCGACCTGGCGTTTCGCATCTGCGAGGTCTTTGACCTCCCCGTGGAAGCCGTGTTCAGCCGCAGCGAGTTCGCCCCCATGTCCACCGCGATGTATCAGAAATGAGAGTTATCGCTATGTCCTCCCTTCTTGCGCCCCCAGCCAGCGTCAGCTCCCGACGCCGCTACCTCCTGGGCGCCTATGCCAGCCTGGGAATCGCGGCAGCGGCCATACCCCTCCTCTTTGTTTCTCTTACCCCATCCATGATCCTCTGGACACTCGGCCTGGGAGGGTACGTCGGTTGGGGATTCTCCCTAGTGAAAGCAACAGGCGGTCAATCCCAATCTCGCCTCGACAACCTCGACGAATACCAATTAGAGCGGGTCCTCCTCGCCAGAAGCCGCGCCATGACCATTCTGCTGTGCGGTCTACTGACCGTGATGATCGTGCTGCTCGTCCTGCCCGCGTTCATCACCACGCTTCAACCCAGCCCGGAGGAAACAGCCACGTGGGTTCGGGCAACAGGCATGTCCGTCGGAATCATCGCCCTGGGTTCCTCCGTCGCCGTGCTCAGAGACATCGCCACCGGCATGAACCGCGACGAAACCCTCTCCCCGGGTTCCGACTAGCCCTCTCACAACGAAACCTCAAGGAGAATCATGTCCCTCACCGACTTCATCATGGGCTACGACGAGCGCTAGGCCCGGCGCTGGTACGCCCGTCAAGAACGCCGAGGCACGCCCTTGGCCACGTGGCGCACCCCGCAGCGCCAGCGGTTGCTCATCCGCGCGTATTTCGGCGGCCTCTCCCTAGGTCTAGTTATCGCCGTGGGTTGCTTCTTTTGGCCTCCCTTTGCTCTGGCGTGGCTTCCCATGACTGCCATAGTTCTGGGGTCATGGTTCATGCTCCGCACCACCATCGACGCCAAGGACACCGCTCCCGCCGCCGTACTGGATGAATACGAGAACCAGGTACTCAACACCTCGCGTTCCCTGGCCTACGGCCTGACCTGCTGGATTCTTCCCATCGTGGCCGGTTTCCTGATCGTGCTCGGTGTTCATAATCCCGCCAACCTAGAACGGTGGGCTTATTCCCTGGGCCTCTTCACCATCATCGTCCATCTCGCCATCGTCGCCTTCCCCACCGTGGGCTACAGTCTCGCCTTCCACACCTCTGACGCAAAGGATTAAAACCATGCTTTCCCTCGATACCCTGTACCGCAATCACGAGGAAGCCAAGGCCCGGCGCTGGGAAAAGAATCAGGCGCAAAGTGGTGCCTGGCTTACCTCCTGGCGCAACCGCACCGTCACCCTGCGGCTCGTTTTCTCCCTGTGGGGCCTGGGCGCACTCGCTCTTGTCCTCGCGGTAATTGGACTGTGGTGGATGCCTGCATTTATTGCCTGCCTCATTGCCATATTCCTTATCTGCGTGCCATGGACGCTGCTGCGGATCACTATTAATTCCAAAGACGATGCCCCCGCCACGGTGCTCGATGAGTATGAAAACTCCGTGGTGAACTTCTGGAATCGCATTACCTTGCGCCTGCTCAGCGCGTGGGGCTTTGTCTTTTTCCTTATTCTCATGTTCACCAATTCTTTCTCCCTCTATGCGGCAACCGATATTTCCTCGACCTGGTGGAACGCCATTCTCGGAGAGATCTTCCTCATTGTTTCCCTCCTGATCACCACGCTCCCCGCCGTGGGCTACGCCCTGACCTTTCACACCGATACCGATAAGGAGTAATAACCATGCCTGATCTCCACATACGCGGCCTCAATAAATCCTATGGCGATCACCGCGTGCTCACCGACATGACCTTTTCCGTGCACGAGGGCGAGGTCTATGGCTTCGTCGGCTCCAACGGCGCGGGCAAGTCCACCACCATGCGCATCGCTCTGGGCGTGCTGGCCGCCGATTCCGGCGAGGTGTTGCTGGGCGATACCCCGCTCAACGACGATCTGCGCCGCCGCATCGGCTACATGCCGGAGGAGCGCGGCCTCTATAACAAGGAGCCCATCGCGGGCCAACTGATCTTCCTGGGGCGCCTGCACGGCATGACCAAGGTCGCCGCCACCCGCAGCGCACACGACCTCCTGGAGCAACTGGGGCTGGCCGAGCGCGCCAAGGACCCGCTCAACGACCTTTCCCTGGGTAATCAACAGCGCGTGCAGTTGGCCGCCTCCCTGATCCATGACCCCAGCGTGCTCATTCTCGATGAGCCCTTTTCCGGGCTCGATCCCGTGGCCGTATCCGTGATGAGCACCCTGCTCCTGGAAAAAGCCGCCGCCGGGGTGCCGGTGCTCTTCTCCTCCCATCAGCTCGACCTGGTGCAGCGGCTGTGTGATCGCGTAGGCATTATCGCCGGTGGCTCCATGCGCGCCGAGGGCACCGTGGCCGAACTGCGCCAGCGCGGCCCCCGCCGCTACGAGGTGCACACCCCGGCGCGCGGCTGGTGCCCGCCGGAGGCCACGGTGATCGAGGAGACGTCGGAAGCCATCATCGTGGAACTCCCCGAGGCAGCCGATGAGCAACAGGTGCTCCGCGCCGCGCTGGCCGCCGGGCCCGTTTATTCCTTCACCCCGCACGTTCCCGATCTCACCGACCTGTTTCAGGAGGTTGTGCAAGCATGAGTTATTCCCGCGTGAACGCCATTGGTACCGTGGCCGCCCAGGAGGTGCGCATTGCCTCGCGCAATAAGGCCATTAAGTTTTCCCTCGCCACCATCGTGGTGGTCATCGTCGCCGCCTGCGGCGTGATCAGTTGGCTGCAAAACCGCGATTCCGATCAACCGCACCTGGTGGTAGCGGGCATGGAGGCCGCCGAGTTCCAGAAACTCTCCGGCGCCCCCGGCATCGAGGTATCCACCGCCGAGGCACAGTCCGCGCGCCAGCAGGTAGAAGATACTGCCGACGCCGCCCTCATCGTCTCTCCGCAAGGTTGGGAATTGCTTGCCGACGGCACCCCCGATTCCACCCTCGCCGCCGCCACCGAGACGGCCGCGCAGGCCTGGACACACCAGCGTGCCCTTGATTCCCTGGGAATTAACACCACCGATTACGCGCAGGCCGCCGCTCCCGTGAATATCACCCATACCAATATCGGGGAGGAGGCGGACTTTGGGGCCGTATTCTCCATTGTGATCGGATTAATGGTGGTGATGTACTTCGTCCTCCTTTTTGCCGCAAATATCGGCGGGCGCGTCACGGAGGAAAAGTCCTCGCGCGTGATCGAGTTGATCCTGGCTAGCACCCGGCCCCTGGACTTCCTGGCGGGCAAGATTCTGGGCAATCTCGCCATCGGGTTCATCAATACCCTGATCGTCAGCACCGTGGGCGTGGTGGCCCTCAACGTCACCGGCCTGGCGGAGAGTATCAACTTTGATTTCTCCCTGCTGCCCCTTTTCTTGGTGGTATTCGTCCTAGGCATGTTGTTCTTCGGCACACTGTGGGCGGCGGCGGGTTCGATGGTCAGCCGCAGCGAGGACCTGGCCTCCACCCAGGCACCCATCATGTTGTTGATCGTGGCCACCATCTACGCGGCCTCCTTCGGAATGAGCGCCACGGGCTCCACCGTCATGCACGTGCTCGCCTGGATCCCGCCCTTCTCCCTCACGGTGGCTCCCACTCAGTACGCCGCCGGGGAGATGAGCGCCCTACACCTGGAGCTGAGTTATGGGATATTTGCCCTCGCCGTGTTGGCGGCGCTGGCGCTCACCGCCCGAATCTATCGCCGCTCCATTCTACGCAATGGTCAAAAGGTCACCTGGCGCGCGGCACTGAGCCGAGCATAGGGCAGGGCGCAGCGGAGTAAAACTACCGCATACCCCCATCGCTTACCCCCACACCGAGAACATCAACGCTGGTCACAGCAACTCCCCCGGCCATATAGTTGGCTGGGGGAAAATTATTTCCCGCTGTTTTTCGGTAGAACGCAACCTTTATGTACACTATCCGACAATCTCATCAAATCAGTGAGGCAACTCACTTATCACGGACTACGGATAGGCAGGCTGCGCATGACCAACGCCACCTCCGGGGCCGCGCCCCACACCCCCACGAGCGAGGAGTTCCGCCGGGCCCAACAGAGCCCGGAGTTCCAGGAACTGCACTCCAAGATTCGTTCTTTCACCTTCCCCATCACCATCGCGGGCCTGGTGTGGTTCGCGCTCTACATCGTCCTGGCCATGTACGCCCCCGGCCTCTACGCCACCCCCGTGGTGGGCAATATCAACCTGGGCATCGTGCTGGGACTGCTGCAATTTGTCACCACGTTCCTCATCACCTGGGCCTACGTGCGCTACGCGGACCAACACATCGAGCCGCGCTCCTCCGCCCTGCGCGAAAGCCTCGAAAACCCGCAGGCTGCATAAAACGTTTCCCGCTTCAAGGAGTTTTCCATGAACCACACCTACGTTCTCGCCCAGGGTGATACCGGCAATCCCCTGCTCAATATCGGCGTGTTCGTTGCCTTCATCGTTGCCACCATGACCATCGTCATGCGCGTGGGCCGCACCACCACCAAGGCCACGGACTTCTACACCGGCGGGGCCAGCTTCTCCGGTAGGCAAAACGGCCTGGCCATCGCCGGCGATTACCTCTCCGCTGCGTCCTTCCTGGGTATCGTCGGAGCCATCGCCCTGACCGGGTACGACGGATTCCTGTACTCCATCGGGTTCTTCGTGGCCTGGCTGGTAGCCCTGCTGCTGGTGGCCGAGCCGCTGCGCAACACCGGCAAGTTCACGATGGCGGACGTCCTTTCCTTCCGCCTCAAGCAACGCCCGGTGCGCATCGCCGCCGCGATGGCCACGCTCTTTGTCTCCCTCTTCTATCTCATCGCCCAGATGGCGGGCGCGGGCGCGCTGGTCTCCGTGCTGCTGGATATTCACGAGAAGTCCGCCCAGGCCCTGGTGATCGCCGTGGTGGGTGTAATCATGACGGCCTACGTACTCATCGGCGGCATGAAGGGCACCACGTATGTGCAGATGATTAAGGCCGTGCTGCTATGCGGCGGCGTGATCGTGATGACGGGCATCATCCTCGTAATCGTCCGGGGCAACTTCTCCGAACTCTTGCAGATGGCCGTGGACAAGCACGGCGGCAACACCGCGATCCTGGAGCCAGGCATGAAGTACGGCGCCTCCAATACCTCCAAGCTGGACTTCATCTCCCTGGGCCTGGCCCTGGTGCTCGGCGTGGCGGGCCTACCGCACGTGCTCATGCGCTTTTACACTGTGCCCACCGCCCGCGAAGCCCGCAAGTCCGTGACCTGGGCCATCGTGCTCATCGGCGGGTTCTACCTGCTCACCCTATTCCTGGGTTACGCCGCCGCCGCGCTGGTGGGCCCGGACGCCATTAAGGACGCCCCCGGCGGGGCCAACGCCGCAGCGCCCCTGCTGGCCCTAGCCCTGGCCGGGCCGATCTTCATGGCCCTGATCTCCGCGGTAGCCTTTGCCACGGTGCTGGCCGTGGTGGCGGGCCTGGCCATCACCGCCTCCGCCTCCATCGCGCACGATATTTATGACGCCGTGCTGCGCGATGGCAAGTCCACCCCGGAGGAGCAGGTGAAGGTCTCCCGTATCACCGTGATCGTCATCGGTATCGTCTCTACCGTTCTGGGAATCGCCGCCATGGATCAAAACGTCGCCTTCCTGGTTTCCCTGGCCTTCTGCATCGCGGCCTCGGCCAACGTGCCCACCATCTTGTTCTCCCTGTACTGGAAGCGCTTTAACACCACCGGCGCGGTGGCCTCCATGTACACCGGCCTGATCGCCTCCCTGGTGTTCATCATCTTCTCCCCGGCGGTCTCGGGCTCGCCCACCTCGGTGATCCCTGGCGCGGACTTCGCGTTCTTCCCGCTGAATAACCCCGGCCTCATCTCCATTCCGCTGGGATTCCTGGCCGCGATCATCGGCACCTACGTGGGTCGCCCGGATAACCTCGATCATCTCCAAGCGGAGATGGAGGTGCGCTCGCTCACCGGCGTGGGCGTGGAGGCCCCGGTGGATCACTAGCAGCGCAATTCTCTACACAGAGCACGCTTATCCTCCAAGCACAAACCGGGTGCCCTGAACACAGGTTCAGGGCACCCGGTTTTTCATAACTCCATTATGCACTCACCCCGGGAATAGTATCCACGACGCAAGAAAACATATTCAACACCACATTTCCATCATTCGCTTCCAATATATCGCGGGCGATCTCCTCCGGAGGAGTGTCCAGCGGATACCAATCATAGGGAAATGTCGGTTTCATTGTTTGCAACCTCAACCTGCCAGTGGAGAGAACTTGCCGCACTGCCCCCTCCAACTCCCCTAGAGTGGGAGAGTTACTATGACAGCCAAGAAAAATCATTACCTCATGAAAACTAACCCATTCCCCGGTACCCTTTACCCTCTCTTCAATCAAATCCGAAAGAGCATTAGAATCTTGACTCATACTTTCAAATGAACCTTATAGATATCCTTTTTATTTTTAATAATCTTTACAACATCGATAGTCATTCCTCCGGACTTACTTTCCGTACGAAAATATGCAGTATTTCCATCTTCCGGGAAAGTGATTAACTGGTCCCCCACCAGAAAAATGTTTTCCCCATCGCTCTCTAGCTGCCCTGAGGAAGCACTGGCCGCACACCAAGCATCCCAGATATCATCTTCACTCGGAGCCTGCCAAACATTACCCTCGAGCTCAAACTTTCCGTCAAGAAATTCCTTAGCCTCATCAAAGTTATCCCAACAATCATAGGAGGTTCCCCTGCAGTCGCGCAACACTCCAGGCTCTGGCACTACCACTTCTTCTGCCGCGTCCTCCGCCATTGCAGCAGGGGCACCAGCCAATAGTCCAAAGCAGACAAGACTAGATGCCAACCCCTTCACTTTCATACCGAGATCCCTCTTTAGCATTTGGTCACCTTATCTACAGTTCGGCGCGCAGGACCATATCCAGCAAAACCCACATTTTTTCGCGTTCCCTTTTCAATACTATGACACCCTGCGTCATTAACGATCCCACCCTTATACGTGACTCGAACCCTCACGTCTGTCTTACATTCGTTAGTCACCTGAGTGAAACCCTTTTCATCCCTCCATGTCACACACGTAGAAGCGGGCGCCTCATCTTCCGCCGAATAGAAAGAAAGAGTAGGAGCCGGTGAGGGATAGTCCGCTTCAATAACAGTTCCCCCTTCACCATCAGAAATACGGATCGATTCACCCGGAGCTACATTCCGAACAGTTTCTGCAGAAATAGTCTCCACAGAGGAAGCGGCGTTAGCCACTAGTGATACATTGAAATTTCCCAAAAGGGCAACCACAATTGCAGTACCCAATACCTTACATCTCTTTTTGCCATAACCCGACCATACCCCACAAAGAAGAAGCCCGCAAGGATCCCACCATAAATCTCACCTCAACCTGCACATACCACCCACCCAAAACAAAATAAGATGGCGCAAATTCCCCCTCACACACCCCCACGCCATAAATCTCGGAGAAATGTGAACCAACATAATCAAACAAATTACCATACTACTATATGGTTTCATGTTGGAGAAATACTGCATTTATGTGGGATCGTATTTCTTTTTTGATCACACGTCGCACCCCACACCCGAAAGGCAGCGTCCGTCACCACACAGCGCCACCATGTAGACTTTTCTATAAATCGAAAGAAAACCCACAAAGGAGGGCCATGCGCCAGCGCACCTGGATTCTGCTGCTCATCGTCATGGCCCCGCAGTTGGGGCTCTCCCTGCTCAACCCGGCCAATTCCGCCATCGCCGCCGACCTCGGCGCAACATTGAACCAGGTGGAGTTCACGCTCACCCTGTACATGGCGGGTTACGCGCTGAGCATGTTCCTCGCTGGCACGCTGGCGGATCGCTTTGACGCGCGTCGGCTGCAATCCCTCGGGCTGGCGCTCTTCGCCCTGGGCGGTTTGATCTGCGCGGTGGCCCCGCACATCGCCGTGCTGGGGGCGGGCCGTTTTCTCCAGGCTCTCGGCGGCACCTCAGCCACGGTGCTGTGCCGGATTATCGTGCAACGCCACTATCCCACCGAGGCCCGCGTGGGGGTGCTGGCCTCCATGTCCATGATGATCTCGCTCACCCCGGCGCTCTCTCCCCTACTCGGCGGGGTACTTTCCCAAGTCGCGCCCTGGCGCGTGCTCTTTCTCCTCACCGCGATCTTCGCAGTCGCGCTGATCCCCTTGCTGGAATTGTTGCTGGCGCCCGCCGCGCCCATGCACCCCCGGTTCCCCACCCCCGGGGAATACGCCCGGGCTCTCGGGCAGGCGCTGGGCAACAAACAATTCCGCTGGTACGCCTGCTGCATTTGCCTAGTGTGGATGACATACTTTGGCTTCATTCATTCCTCTAGCACCCTGCTGCAATCCATGCTCGGCCAATCTTCCCTGGCATACGGGGCGCTGGTGGCCATTCCCGCGCTGGGGTATCTGTGCGGGAGCATGATGGTCAAGCGATCCTCCTCGCTGGGCCGGGCGGTCACCCGGGCCGTGGCCTGCGGGGCAATCGGGTTGTTGCTCAGCGCCGGGGCGGGGCTGCTCGCTCAACCGCTCGCCCTGGTGGCGAGCCTGGCGGTGGCCTTTATCGGGGTGGGCGCGGTGATCCCCTATGCCCAGGCTGGGCTGCTCGGGGTGGCGTTCACCTACCCAGGGCTTAGCACCGGCTTCTTCTTTTTCCTGCAAATGGCCAGCGGGGCGCTCTACGGAGCGGTCTTAAGCACCCTGGCTCCCGCCACGGTGGCGGCCTTGATCGCGGTGATTCTTCTGCCGCAGGCGATCTTGACCGCCCTCTTTCTTTCAGCTCGCCTGCGTGGTTCCGGCGTCTAGGTCGGCCACGCCGGGACCAAGGAAGCGGCTGGCCAACTGAGCAAAAAGCGCGGGGTCGCCGGTGGTTTCAAAGCGGCGCACGGGCTGCGTCGCCGCGGAATCACCGCCGGAGGCGGCACCGGGGGCGCTAGCAAGCAAATCCCGCTGGGAGAGCGCCTTGAGCACGTCCTTGGTGGCCTCCTCGGCGGAGGAAACCAACGCCACGTTATCCCCGATCGCCAACTGAATCACCGCAGAAAGCAGCGGATAGTGCGTACAGCCCAGCACCAGGGTATCCACCTCCTGCTCCCGGAGCGGAGCCAGGTATTCCCGCGCCACCTCCAGGATCTCCGGCCCGGAGGTCACGCCTCTTTCCACAAAGGGCACAAACTGCGGGCAGGCCTGGGCGGTTACCCGCACGCCGGGATTGATGGAAAAGAGATCCTGATACGCACCGGAGTTGATGGTGCCCTGCGTGCCGATCACCCCGATGCGTCCGTTGCGGGTGGTGGCCATCGCGCGCCGCACGGCGGGGTGGATCACCTCGATCACCGGGACGTCGTAACGCTCCCGCGCGTCGTGGAGGAAGGAGGCGGAGGCGGTGTTGCAGGCGATCACTAGCATCTTGCAGCCGCGCTCCACCAGTTCATCGGCAATGCGGGTGGCGTGGCTGCGCACCTCCGCGATGGGCAGGGGGCCGTAGGGGCCGTGCGCGGTGTCCCCAATGTAGATCAGCGACTCATTGGGCAACTGATCCATCATGGTGCGCACCACGGTGAGGCCACCGAGGCCGGAATCAAAAACGCCAATGGGGGCACTGCTCATTGAGGTATCCGTATCCACGGTTGCCTATCCTACGCCCCCGCCTATGCCTATCACCCCACACTCAGCGCGCCGCGCGGGAAACGCCTACCATCGCTCAAGAGACATATTCGTCGCTCGGAAAGGCACCCCATGAGGCCCACCGTTGCTCTCCCCGGCACCGACCTCCGCGTATTCCCCCTCAACCTGGGCGGAAATACCTTTGGCTGGACGGCCGATGAGGCCACCAGCTTTGATATTCTGCGCGCCTACGCCCAGGCCGGAGGCAATTTCATCGACACCGCCGATGTCTATTCCGCCTGGGTGCCCGGCAATAAGGGCGGGGAATCGGAGACCATCATCGGCTCCTGGCTGCACACACTGAGCGCGTCGGAACGCGAGGACATGGTGATTGCCACCAAGGTGGGTCGCCTGGCACCTCATGCCTCCGTGGGAGCGGAGGATATTCTCGCCGCCACCTGCGCCAGCCTGGATCGCCTGCGCATCGACACCATCGACCTGCTCTACCTGCACTTTGATGATGATTCCACCCCCATCGAGGAGCAGATTCAGGCCTGCTGCGACCTCATCAAGCGCGGGCACGCCCGCTACATCGGGCTTTCCAATTACTCGCCGCAGCGCATGCGCGCCTTCCTCGACCTTTCGCGCGGCACCGAGACCGCGCCCGTGGCCCTGCAACCGCACTACAACCTGCTGCACCGCCGCGATTACGAACGCACGCTGCGCCCGCTGGCCCAGGAACATCGCACCGCCGTGTTCCCCTATTACTCCCTAGCCTCCGGCGTGCTCACCGGGAAGTTCCGCCGCCGCGAGGACACCTCCGGCACCGCGCGCGAGCACAGCACCGCCGCGCTGATGACCGAGGAAACCGAGGCCGTGCTGAGCACTCTCGATCGCCTGGCCTCGCTTCACGACGCCTCCCCCGCCACCATCGCGTTGTCCTGGCTGCGCGCCAAGGGGGCCACCGCGCCCATCGCCTCCGTGTCCCGGCCGGAGCAACTCCCCGACCTCATGGCGGTGGCCACCACTCCGCTCTCCCCCTCCGAGGTCACACAGCTCGACGCCGCCTCGCAGCCCTTCGCCTGACACCCACGGTCAGATCCTGCCCCGCGCCCCGGTGCCTCAGAGGGGCTGCGGCTCCACCTGCTTGGTGCGCGGCTGGGGGTCGTCGGAAGTAATCACCATCGCCGCCACGAGTCCACCGAGCGCCCCGAAGAAGTGCCCCTGCCAGGACACCCCCTCGGCGGGCAGCACTCCCCAAATGAGGTAGGAATACGCCGAACCCAAGACCAGGCCCAGCAGAATCTGGCGCAGGCTGCGATTAAATAGGCCGCGAATCACCAGGTAGGTGAGCCAGCCGTACACCATGCCGGAGGCCCCCACGTGGGTGGTGCCCACCCCGCCGAAGAGCCACATGCCCATTCCGGCAAAGATCAGCACGATTCCCGTGACCTCCCACCAGGTGCGCGGGCCGGTCACGCCGATGAGGAAGCTAAAGATCGCCCCCGGCACGGTATTAGACATCAGGTGGGCGTAACTCCCGTGCAGCAGCGGCGCGGTGAAAACGCCCCACAGGCTCGATGGGTCGCGGGGGTGTACGCCAAAGGCCACCAACGCACCGCCAAAGATCGTGTCATTGATGATGTGCACGGCCCAGATCACCACCACGTAGGCCGCCGCGAAACTCAGCCCGGAAGCCAGCCGAGCACCGGGGGTCATGAGGCGATCTCCTGGTAGGAGGTCACCGCAAGGTCCTCGCTGACGGCGGCCGAGACCACCGCATCCACGATGGCGCGGGATACCACCTCGGCGGCCCCCGAACACAGGTGCGCCAGCACCGGCGTATCCACACCCAGCGGCTGCCAGGCGGTAGAGAGTGCAAAGAGGGTATCGCCGTCCATCGGCAGGTGCGCCGGGCGCACCGCGCGGGAGAGGCCATCGTGCCCGGACATGGCCAGGCGCTTGGCCTGGGTGCTAGTCAGCGGGGCGTCCGTGGCGATCACGCCGATGGTGGTATTCAGGCTCGCCCCCGTCGCGCTCAGCTTGCCAAAGGACTCCGGGTCCACCTTGTGGGAGGGATCGGCCCAGAACACGCCGTCCTGGGGATTGACCACCTCCCCCATCGGGTTGGCCACCACCAGGGCGGCCACGCAATAATCGCCCACCTTGAGCGCCGCCTGCCCCACCCCGCCGCGCAGGCGACCAGCGGTAGCCCCGCAGCCCGCGCCCACGCTGCCGCGCCGGGGTTCCTGACCCACGCGGTAGGAATCCTTCAGCGCCTCCACGCCCTGCGCGGCACCGGGGAGGGATTGCTTGCCCACCAGGAGATCAAAGATCACCGCGCCGGGAACGATGGGAATACGGATCCCCTGCGTCACCGGGAAGCCCACCTTCTGCTGGGCCAGGCCGCGCATGACGCCGTCGGCGGCCGCCAGCCCAAAGGCGGAACCACCCGCGAGCGTGATGGCGTGCACCCGCTCCACGGTGTTATGAGGTTCGAGCAAATCGGTCTCCCGGGTGCCGGGGCCGCCACCGCGCACGTCCACGGCGGCCAGGGCGCCGTCGCCGTCGGTCACGCGGATCACGGTCACCCCCGTGCTCTCCATGCTGTGATGCCCCACGGCCAGGCCGGGAATGTCTGTTAAGGAACCGCTCATCGCTCTCCCATCATCGCTTCCAGCAGGGAGTCCTGGTGGTAGGCCAACCACTCCACGAGGCGCTCGGATTCCGGTGCCATTCCCGGTGCCTCGCCGTACATGCCGTCGTGGTGCTCTGCACCCCCGGTAACACCCGCCGCCACGTACAGGCGCAGGTCATTGACCGCCGACAACCAGGAATGCACCTGGTTTTCCTCCAGGGTCACGTTCACCGAGCCGTCCGGGCCCAGGGCCTGCACGATCACCTGCAAGTTCTCCAACTTGGCGCGCACGATGTCATTCTCGTGAAAAGAACGCAGCAGGGAATTATCGCCCTCGAACTCCTCGTCGCCCTCGCGCTCGAAGTCGGGCAGCAGGCGCGCCAGGGAGGGGTCCTCCGGAGCGTCCTTGTGTCCGGTGGAGAGTCCGGTCATCTCCGCCAGTTCATCCTTGGGGGCGGAGCGCACGCGCTCAATCAGCGCCTCCGAAACCGCCGAGGCCAGGTTGCCCAGCACCTCCCGCTCCATGGGATCGAGCACCGTCACGTACTTGGGTGCCCGCATGAGGCTTTTCTTTTTTCGCCACTGCTGCATGAGTGTTCCTGTTGCTCCTTATATATAGGTGCGGTTATCCGGCCTGCTGCATGGTCGCCCACAGGCCCGCCACCTGGAGCTTCTTCACGTCGCCCTCCACCTTGTCGCGCTCGCCGGAGGACACGGCGGCCTTACCCTCCGTGTGCACCTGCATCATCAACTCGGTGGCGCGCTTGCGGTCATATCCCAGCACCGTCTGGAACACATAGGCCACATAATTCATCAGGTTCACGGGGTCATCCCAGACCACGCACACCCACGGCAGGTTTTCCGCCGAGGCCACATCCACCTGGACCTCTTCATCCAACTCGGGCATGGCCATCGGGGAACTCATGGCTACGGGGCAATTCATGCCACACAGCCTAGTCACACGTCTCACACCATGCGAGGCCGCACCCGCTTATTCCGGGCGGTACGCCCCATGCCTCTCGACGCCGCCCCGCGCCGTCGCGTGTAGCCCAGCATAGTCCGGCACAGTCCGACACAACCCAGCACAGCCCCGCATCAGCCCGCCACGGCCCCACAGCGCCAGCGACGGGGGTAATCCCCCGAGGTGCTACTAAGATGGTGGCGGTGAACACATCTCGCACCTCCGGTTCCGCCCTCCCGCCACAGCGCTCCACCTCGCTGCTCACGGACAAGTACGAGCTGACCATGCTGCAAGCAGCCCTGCTCGATGGCACCGCGCACCGCCAGTGTACCTTTGAGGTCTTTGCGCGACGCCTCCCCAACGAGCGTCGATACGGCGTGGTAGCGGGTACCGCGCGCGTGCTTGAGGCGGTTTCGGACTTCATCTTCACCGAGGATCAACTAGCCCACCTGGATTTCCTCGACGAGCGCACCCTGGATTATCTGCGCGATTTCCGCTTCTCCGGGCACATCGATGGCTACCGCGAGGGCGAACTCTACTTCCCCTATTCCCCCATTCTCACGCTGCGCGGCACCTTTGGCGAGTGCGTGATCTTAGAGACGGTCATCCTCTCCATCATGAACGCGGACTCCGCCGTGGCCTCGGCCGCCGCCCGCATGGTCACCGCCGCCGATGGCCGCCCCATCATCGAGATGGGCTCGCGCCGCACCCACGAGTACGCGGCGGTATCCGCCTCCCGCGCCGCCTACCTGGGAGGCTTTAGCGCCACCTCCAATCTTGAGGCCTCGCAGCGCTACGGTATCCCCGCCTCGGGCACCTCCGCACACTCCTGGACACTGCTGCACATCGACGCCGACGGCCAGCCCAACGAGGCCGCCGCCTTCCGCGCCCAGGTGGAGGCGCTGGGCACGGACACCGTGCTGCTAGTGGATACCTACGACATCACCCAGGGGGTGCGCACCGCGATCGAGGTGGCGGGCACCGAACTCGGAGCCGTGCGCATTGATTCCGGCGACCTGGGTGTGATGACGCGCCGCGTGCGCAAGCAACTCGACGAGTTGGGGGCCTATAACACCAAGATCGTGGTCTCCTCCGACCTCGATGAGTTCACCATCGCCGGTCTGCGCGGCGATCCGGTGAATTCCTTCGGCGTGGGGACCTCCGTGGTCACCGGCTCCGGTGCTCCCACCCCGGGCATGGTCTACAAACTCGTGGAGGTGGAGGGGCACCCGGTGGCCAAGCGCTCTCGCGGTAAGGCCATGACCGGAGGCACCAAGCGCGCGCTGCGCACGCACCGCTCCACCGGCACCGCCATCGAGGAGATCGTGCTGCCCTTTGATGCCCCCAACCCCGATCTAGGCAACGTTCATTCCCGCGCCCTGACCACCCCGCTCATGCGTGACGGCGAGGTGGTGGCCGATCTGCCCAGCCTGGAGGACTCGCGCACGTTCCTGGCGGAGCAACTGGTCACCCTCCCCTGGGAGGGGCTGGCGCTCTCCCGCGATGAGCCGGTGGTGCCCACCCGCTTCGTGGGGTTTGATTCGCCCCTGTGACCTCCACCCCGACCTCCGCCCCGCTACGCGCGTGTGATTTTTTCCGATTCCGGGAACTCTCACCGGGGGTATAACGGGTGTCTCTACAGGTCACGGCTTTGCGCAAGCGTGGAACCCCCGAGGTATCACGTCCGACTTCTAGGACATGAACACTTCCACCGAGTTTTCCGGGCAGCCAAAGCCGTCCGCTCAGGATGCTTCCCCGGATTCCGCCCGCCCCACGGCGGACGCAGGCAAGGACGCACAAAGGCAGCAGGGTAACCGCCGCACGGCCCCCACCACACGGACGCGCAGGGCCGGAAACCTGCGCGCCACGCTGTACCGCATGCACAGTTGGGCCGGAATCCTGGTGGCACCCTTCCTGGTGCTGGCGGCGCTTACCGGCCTGGCCTATGCCATCGCCCCCACCCTGGAACAGATGGTTTACCGCGATGTGCTCACCACCGAGGCCACCGGGGAGCACATCTCCGCCGCCGAGGCCATCGACATTGCCCGGGAGGTACACCCCGATCTGGAACTCGCCGGGGTACAGGTCAATGACCGCGAGGACGCCACCATGCGCGTGCTCTTCCTCGATCCCGCCCTGCCCAGCAGCAGTTATAAGCAGGCGGTGTTCATCGACCCCGTCAGCGGCGAGGTACTGGGAGACATGCCGCAGTACGGCAGTTCCAGTTCCCTGCCGCTGCGCGCCCTGCTCAGCGAGGGGCACGCGAACCTGTGGCTGGGGGAGCCGGGCCGCTTCTATTCGGAGATGGCGGCCTCCTGGCTGGGGGCGATGACGCTCACCGGGGCCTTCCTCCTCTTCCAGCGCTGGCGGCGTTCCACCAGTAAAAAGAACAAGCCGCGCCGCTGGCACTCCCTGGTGGGCCTGCTGTGTATTCCGGGTTTCCTCTTCCTCACCGTCACCGGGCTTACCTGGTCTAGCACCTCCGGAGGCACGATCGGGGAGATCCGCACGCAGTTGGATTGGCGCCGCCCCACCCCGGACGTCACCGCCACCGCTCCACTGAGCGCCGGGGCGCAATCCGAGGACGCACCCGCAGACGCCGCTGCGGCGGGTGACGCCGGGGCCGACGCCGCCATCGCCGCCGCGCGGGAGGCCGGGCTCACCGGGTTCCTCACCGCCACGGCCCCCACGGAACCGGAGGCCCCCGATGTGTGGACGGTGGCGGAGTCTACCGCGCAGCCCTGGGTGTTCAGCTATGACGCCGTGGCCATCAATGCCGCTACCGGCGAGGTGGTGGATACCGTGCCGTTTTCCTCATGGTCGCTGCCCGCCAAACTCAGCGAGTGGCTGATCCGCGCGCACATGGGAATCCTGCTCGGCCTGCTCAACCAGCTCGTTTTGGTGGGGCTGGCGGTGGGGCTGCTCGCCTCCATCGTGCTGGGATACATCATGTGGTGGCGGCGCGGCAAGGGTTCCTCCTTTGGCCGCCTGCCCGCCCCGAGGAGCTGGGAGAACGTCTCCCGCCCGGCCCTGATCTGCTTCCTGCTCATCTTGGTGGTCTATGGCATTTTCGCCCCCTACTTTGGCCTCAGCGTGCTAGCCTTCGTGGCTATCGACGCCACCTACCGGGCATTCCGGCGGCGTCGCCCCCGCCAGCTACACTGATTGACCATGCCCGACGCTCCCCTTAGCCCCTCCACCGACGATCTCCTAGACGCGGCCGTCTCCGCCCTGGGCGGGGCGCGGCGCGAGGGGCAGGTGCGCATGGCCCAGGCGGTCACCGCCGCGATGGAAAAGGAGCGTCACCTCGCGGTGCAGGCGGGTACGGGTACCGGAAAGTCCCTGGCCTATCTCATTCCCGCGCTGCGGCACGCCCAGGCCACCGGCAACACCGTGATCGTCTCCACCGCCACCATCGCGCTTCAGCGCCAACTGGTGGATCGGGATCTCCCCCGCCTGGCGGACGCCCTGGAGCCCCTGATGGAGCACCGCCCCACCTTTGCCATTCAAAAGGGCCGCTCCAATTACCTCTGCCTCAACAAGATCGCCCGCGAGGAGCCCGAGGAACAGGAGGCCCTGCTCGACGAGGAGGAACTGGGCTGGCTGGGTCGCCATATCCGGCGGGTAACGGACTGGGCACAGGAAACCGAGACTGGGGACCGCGATGACCTCGAACCCGGCGTGCCCGACCAGGTCTGGCGGCACGTCTCCGTCACCTCCAACGAATGCATCGGCGCCAACCGCTGCCCGCACGGCGAGGAATGCTTCGCGGAACTAGCCCGCCAGGCCACCCGCAACGTGGACGTGGTGGTAACCAACCACGCGCTACTTGCCATCGACGCCCTCTCCGACGCCCCCGTGCTCCCCGAACACGAGGTGGTGATCGTGGACGAGGCCCACGAACTCGACGGCCGCATTACCGCCGTGGCCACCGCCCACATCACCGGCACCGCGCTGACCCTGGCCGCCAAGCGCGCGGGCAAACTCGGCGCGGACGGCCAGGACGCCAAGCTTATCGACGCCGCCGATACCTGGGACGCCCACGTCCCCTCCCTGGAGGTGGGCCGCTGGACCAGCGTGGACGATCACACCCGCAGCCTACTGGTGGCCCTGCGCGATGAAATCTGGGGCACCCGCTCCCGCATCGCCAAGGCCCCCGAGGGGGAATCCGCCAACGATCCCGAGACCTTTGCCGAGCGTCACAACCTTTCCGCACACCTGCTGGAACTGCACGACGCCCTGGTGCGCATGCTGGAGGTCTTTGATACCTCCGACCCCAGCCAGCAAAGCGACGTCGTGTGGCTCACCGTGGACGAACGCCGGGGCACCTCCCTGACCGTGGCCCCGCTCTCCGTGGCGGGATTGCTGCACACCCGGCTCTTTGCGGAGAACACCGTGGTGCTCACCTCCGCCACCCTCTCGGTGGGCGGCAACTTCAAGGCCCTCGCGGCCGCTTGGGGGCTACCCAAGGGCACCTGGGACGGCCTCGACGCCGGTACCCCCTTTGATCCCCAGCGCTCCGGGATCATGTACGTACCCACCGCCCTGCCCGATCCCGGCCGCGAGGGCCCCACCCCCGAATCCCTCGATGAGATGGCCGACCTCATCACCGCCGCCGGGGGCCGCACCCTGGGGCTCTTTTCCTCTCGCCGCGCCGCGCAACTGGCCGCGGAGAAACTCCGGGCCCGTCTGCCCTTTGACATTCTGCTTCAGGGCGAGGACAGCACCGGCGCGCTCGTGGACGCCTTTTCCCGCAATGAGAACACCTGCCTCTTTGGCACCCTCACCCTGTGGCAGGGCGTGGACGTACCCGGCCCCTCCTGCTCCCTCGTGCTCATCGACCGCATCCCCTTCCCCCGCCCTGACGATCCCCTGCTCCAGGCCCGCAAGGAGGCCGCCGACGCCGAGGGCCGCAACGGCTTCATGGAGGTGGCCGCCACCCACGCGGCCCTGCTGCTGGCGCAGGGAGCCGGGCGGCTGCTGCGCTCGGTGAACGATCGCGGCGTGGTGGCCGTGCTGGATCGCAGGATCGTGACCAAGCGCTACGGCGGCTTCCTGCGCGCCTCCATGCCGCAGTTCTGGTCCACCACGGACGGGGAGAAGGTGCGCGGCGCGCTGCGCCGCCTGGTGGCCGCCTCTTCCTAATCGGTGCCCAGCGGCACCCGGCGGTAGGTTCCCGCCTCCTTTTCTGCGGCCTCCACCTCATCGCGCGGGATCCCCAGGATATGCAGCACCTCGTCCAGGAAGGGGTGCGTCACCGCGGTATCGGCAACCTCCCGCAGGGCGGGCTTGGCGTTAAACGCAATGCCCAGACCCGCTGCGAAAATCATGTCAATATCATTGGCCCCATCGCCCACCGCCACGGTCTGATCCATGTCGATGTGGTTCTCCTCCGCGAAATCGCGCAGGAAGCGCGCCTTGGCCGCACGATCCACCACCTCACCGATCACCCGTCCGGTGAGCACCCCCTCGTGAATCTCCAGGGTATTGGCGCGCACGTAATCCACCCCCAGTTCCTCGGTGAGATCCTCTAGCACCTGCGTGAACCCCCCGGAGACCACCGCCACCGTGTACCCCATGCGCTTGAGGGTGCGCACCGTGGTGCGCGCACCGGGGGTCAGCACGATGTCCGCCGCCACCTCATCAAGCACCGACTCCGGCAACCCCTTGAGCGCGGCCACCCGCTCGCGCAGCGACTCCTCAAAGTCAATCTCTCCCCGCATAGCCCGCTCCGTGACGCGGGCCACCTCCTCCTCTCGCCCGGCGTGGGCGGCCAGCATCTCAATGACCTCCCCGGTGATCAGGGTGGAATCGCAATCAAAGCACACCAGGCGCTTAGACCTGCGCGCCAGGCCCGCGCGCTCCACGGCGATGTCCACGCCCGCCTCCTGGGTGTGCTCGGCCAGGGCCTTGCGCAATCCCGCCACGCCCTCCGGGGAGGAATCCGCCACGGTAATGGAGAGTTCCAAGCCGGTGACCGGGTAGTCCGAGATCCCCCGGATACGGTCGATATTCGCGCCGTGATCCGCCAGGACCCGGCCCACCGCGGAGACGTCCGCCGCGCACACCTGATGGCCCAGCATCACCACCGCATGCGTGGAACGGGGACGTGCAGCGATCTGTTCCGCGTTGCGCTCCACCAGCACTCGCTGTTCGAGGGGGTTAAGCGCGGCATTCAGTTCCTCCGGTAGGCCTTCTGCCACCGAATCCGGGAGATTCACAAAGGCCGCCAGGGAGAGCCTGCCCCGGAAATCGGACTGCTCCACATCAAGCAATTGAACCTCGCGGGAGGCCAGCACTTGAAAGAACACGGCGGAAACGCCGGGGCGGTTCGGGCCGGTGACGGTGATCACCGCGGGAGACTGGGGAATATGAGTGTTTTTATTGTCCACCGTTTTATTCTCGCACATGACAAAGTCCCTCCGGGGATAAAAACCGGAGGGACTTTGGTTTATGTGTAGTCAGTAGGTTCCCGGTGGCCTAGTGGCCGCCACCCGTGTGTGCCTCGCGGCGCATACGCTCCACCATGTGCGGGTAGTGCAGCTCGAAGGCGGGGCGCTCCGAGCGGATACGCGGCAGGGAGACGAAGTTGTGACGCGGGGGCGGGCAGGAGGTGACCCACTCCAGGGAGTTGCTGTAGCCCCACGGATCGTCCACGGTGACAACCTCGCCGTAGCGCCAGGACTTAAACACGTTCCACACGAACGGCAGCACGGAACAACCGAGTAGGAAGGAGAAGATCGTAGAGATCTGGTTGAGGGTGGTGAATCCATCGGTATCCAAGTAGTCGGCGTAGCGACGCGGCATACCCATGTTGCCCAGCCAGTGCTGCACCAGGAAGGTGCCGTGGAAGCCCACGAAGGTCAGCCAGAAGTGGATCTTGCCCAGGCGCTCGTCCAGCATGCGGCCCGTCATCTTGGGGAACCAGAAGTAAATGCCGGAGAAGGAGGCAAACACCACGGTGCCAAAGAGGGTGTAGTGGAAGTGCGCGATGAGGAAGTAGGACTCTGCCAGCTGGAAGTCCAGCGGCGGGGAGGCCAGCATGATGCCGGTGAGGCCACCGAAGAGGAACGTGGAGATGAAGCCCACGGCCCACACCATCGGGGTCTCCCAGGTGATGTGGCCCTTCCACATGGTGCCCGTCCAGTTAAAGAACTTCACGCCGGTGGGCACGGAGATCAGGAAGGTCATGAAGGAGAAGAAGGGCAGCAGCACCGCGCCGGTAACGAACATGTGGTGAGCCCACACGGCCATGGACAGCGCACCGATGGAGAGGGTGGCAAAGACCAGGCCCACGTAGCCGAACATCGGCTTGCGGGAGAACACCGGAATGACCTCGGAGACGATGCCGAAGAAGGGCAGCGCCAGCACGTACACCTCGGGGTGACCGAAGAACCAGAAGAGGTGCTGCCACAGGATCGAGCCGCCGTTAGCGGGGTCGTAGATGTGGCCGCCCAGCTTGCGGTCATAGAGAATACCCAGGGCCGCCGCCAGGAGGAGCGGGAAGATCAGCAGGGCGATCACGGAGGCCACAAAGATGTTCCAGGAGAAGATGGGCATGCGGAACATCGTCATGCCCGGTGCACGCAGACAGAGAATGGTGGTCACCATGTTGATGGCGGAGGCCACGGTGCCCACGCCGGTGGCGCCCACGCCCACAATCCAGAAGTCCGCGCCCACGCCGGGAGTGTGGATGGCGTCGGACAGCGGGGAGTACATGGTCCAGCCGAAGTCCGCCGCGCCGCCGGGGGTGATAAAGCCCGCGAGCATGGCCACCACACCCACCTGGGTGATCCAGAAACCAAAGGCGTTCAGGCGGGGGAAGGCGACGTCGGGGGCACCGATCTGCAAGGGCAGCACGTAGTTGGCAAAGCCCCACACGATCGGGGTACCAAAGGCCAGCAGCATGATGGTGCCGTGCATGGTGAAGAGCTGGTTGAACTGCTCATTGGACAGGTACTGCAAGCCCGGCGTGAACAACTCCGCGCGGATCAGCAGCGCCATCAGGCCACCGGCGAAGAACCACACCAGCGACATGATGATGTACATGATGCCCAGTTCTTTGTGATCCGTGGTGGTGAGCATCTTCCACATCTTGGTACCCATGCGGGCATTACCCGTTGGCGCGGGACGGACGGGCTCGACGTAGTCATCGAGCCGCGGTGCCACAGCAGTCATTCGATCCTCCTGACTATGAGACAACCCTCGGGAACACAGGGTTATCCAAGTTTTCTACCGCTTCATAATAAAACACGCATGAGCACATTTTCCAGCCGTCCCACCAGTCACAAAGGGCCGCGCAGCAGGGATTTTCACCAAGCACCCTGCCAGTTTTCTTAGCGTTTTTCAGCGTTACCCCAGCCCTTGTAGGTGCCCGGCCACGCCCCAGGGCCACACTCCCCTGCCGGATCAGTGACCTTTTCCACATTTTAAGGTGCGCCGCCACCCCGGCAGCGCACCCCGACCCCGGAAAAACTACCCCCAGTGTGAATCAACCTTTAGATTGAGCGCGCCCCTGGCGCACTCCCCCGTATACTCCTCCGCGCACCCCGGAGGGGACGTCGATAAGCGCTAGAAGTCCCAGTCATCGTCGGTGGTATTTTCCGCCTTGCCGATCACGTAGGAGGAACCGGAGCCGGAGAAGAAGTCATGGTTCTCATCGGCGTTCGGGGACAGCGCGGAGAGAATCGCCGGGGAGACCCGCGTCTCATCGGCCGGGAAGAGCCCCTCATAGCCCAGGTTATTCAGCGCCTTGTTGGCGTTGTAGCGCAGGAAGCGCTTGACGTCCTCGGTCCAGCCCAGGCCGTCGTAGAGATCCTCGGTGTACTGGCTCTCGTTGTCATAGAGGTCATAGAGCAGGTCAAAGGTGTATTCCTTGAGTTCGTCGCGCCGCTGCTGCTCCGAGGCACGCACCCCCTGCTGGTACTTATAGCCGATGTAATAGCCGTGCACGGCCTCATCGCGGATGATGAGGCGGATTATGTCCGCCGTGTTGGTGAGCTTGGCGTGCGAGGACCAATACATAGGCAGGTAAAAGCCAGAGTAGAAGAGGAAGGACTCCAGCAGCGTGGAGGCCACCTTGCGCTTGAGCGGATCGCCCCCCTCGTAATAGGAGAGCACGATCTTGGCCTTGCGCTGAAGATTCTCATTCTCCTCGGACCACCGGAAGGCATCGTTGATCTCCGGGGTGGAGGCCAGCGTCATGAAGATATTGGAGTAGCTCTTGGCGTGCACGGACTCCATAAACGCGATGTTGGTGAGCACCGCCTCCTCGTGGAGGGAGGTGGCGTCGGGAAGCAGAGAGACCGCGCCCACGGTGCCCTGAATGGTATCCAACAGGGTGAGGCCGGTGAACACGCGCATGGTGGTCTGGCGCTCCAGCTCGTTGAGGGTGCTCCAACTCTTGATGTCGTTGGACACGGGCACCTTTTCCGGCAGCCAGAAGTTGCCGGTGAGGCGATCCCAGACCTCCAGATCCTTCTCATCGGGAATCTCGTTCCAGTTGATTGCCTGCACAGGCTTGGGGTGGCTGACCAGGTATTCCTCGTAGGATTCCGGCTGCGGAGCCATGCGGTGACCTCCAAAAGTTTTCGGTATTTTTCTGCGCTCCTGAGCGCACTTCCTCCACCCTACCGCTACCCCGCAGCCTCGCCACGGCAACCCGGTATCCTTTCCATCACTTCCCCGCCAATTCCCGCTTGCGGCCTCACAAAGGCTTCACAGTGGCCCCATACCGGCCCCCACAACGGCCCCACGACGCCCCCACGACCAGGGGAGACACCTTCGCCTAACCTCACATTTATTCGCCTTACCTCAGATGACAGCCCTCATTAATCGGTCTATTCTCTGAATCATGGCTATCAACGACAAACTGGCAAAGGCATTCAACGAGCAGGTCACGATGGAGATCGAGGCCTCCCTGATCTACCTCCAGCTCTCCTACGTCCTCGACGATCTGGGGCTGAGCGGTATGCGCGACTGGATGAAGAAGCAGCACGACGAGGAACTGGAGCACGCCGAGCGCTTCGCCCAGCACCTGCTGGATCGCGGCTACGTCCCCCAGATCCAGGACATCCCCACCCCGAAGATCTCCGTGTCCAACGCCAAGGAGGCCTTCGAGGCTTCCCTGGAGCACGAGCGCAAGGTTTCCGCCTCCATCCGCAACCTGGCCGCTCTCCAGGCCGAGGTGCAGGATTGGGATTCCCGCCCGATGATCGACTGGTTCCTGGACGAGCAGATCGAGGAGGAGTCCACCGTCTCCGAGATCCTGGATCGCCTGGAGCTGGCCGGTACCGATGGCTCCGGCATTCTGCGTATCGACGCCGAGCTAGCCTCCCGCGGCGAGTAATCCCCCAAGGCTTTCACCGAGGCCCCACGGCGGTGCCGCACGCGCGGCGCTGCCCAATACTCAGAGCAGTACCTCAACGCAGTACATAAAATAGCGCGCGAACAAGAGCGCGCCCACCCTTTCTCAGTGAAAGGAAGCGGGGCGCGCTCTTTTCCTTATATATATAAGGAATGATCTACAGCATGCAGCTCACGCAGCCCTCCACCTCGGTGCCCTCCAGGGCCACCTGACGCAGGCGGATGTAGTAAAGCGTCTTGATGCCCTTGCGCCAGGCGTAGATCTGCGCCCGGTTGATGTCACGGGTGGTCACCGTGTCCTTGAAAAAGAGCGTGAGGGAAAGCCCCTGGTCCACGTACCGAGTGGCCACCGCGTAGGTGTCAATGATCTTTTCAAACCCAATGTCGTAGGCGTCCTCGAAGTATTCGAGGTTTTCATTGTCCATGTGCGGTGCCGGGTAGTATACGCGCCCGATCTTGCCCTCCTTGCGGATCTCAATCTTGGAGGCGATCGGGTGGATCGAGGAGGTGGAGTTGTTGATGTAGGAGATGGAGCCGGTGGGCGGCACCGCCTGGAGGTAGCGGTTATAGATGCCGTCCTTCATCACCGCAGCCTTGAGATCCGCCCATTCCTGTTCGGTGGGAATGTGCGCGGAGGAGGCCTCAAAGAGCGCCTTGACCTTGGGGATCTGGGGCAGGAACTCCGCCGGGTTGAAGCGATCAAAGTAGGAACCATCGGCGTACTCGGAATCCGCAAAGCCCTCGAAGGTCTCGCCGCGCTCGCGGGCGATCTTGTTGGAGGCGCGCAGCGCGGCGTACAGGATGGCCGCAAAGTAGGCGTTGGTGAAGTCCAGGCCTTCCTCGGAGCCATAGCGAATGTGCTCGCGCCCCAGATAGCCGTGCAGGTTCATCTGCCCCAGGCCGATGGCGTGGGCGGCGTCGTTGCCCTTGCGGATGGAGGGAACCGAATCAATGGCCGTCTGGTTGGACACTGCAGTCAGGCCGCGAATCGCGGTTTCCACGGTGAGGCCAAAGTCCGGGGAATCCATCGTCATGGCGATGTTGAGGGAACCGAGGTTGCAGGAAATATCGTCGCCCACGGTCTCATAGCTCAGGTCGGCGTTGAAGGTGGAGGGGGTGTTCACCTGCAAGATCTCCGAGCACAGATTGGACATGTTTACCCGGCCCGCGATGGGATTGGCCGCGTTAGCGGTGTCCTCGAACATGATGTACGGGTAGCCGGACTCAAACTGAATCTCCGCCAGGGTCTGGAAGAACTGCCGGGCGTTGATCTTGGACTTGCGGATACGCGGGTCCTCCACCATCTCGTCGTAGAGTTCCGTGACGGAGACGTCCGCGAAGGGCTTGCCGTACACCCGCTCCACGTCATAGGGGGAGAACAGGTACATGTCATCGTTTCGTTTGGCCAGCTCGAAGGTGATGTCCGGGATCACCACGCCGAGAGAGAGCGTCTTAATGCGGATTTTCTCGTCGGCATTCTCGCGCTTGGTGTCCAGGAAGCTGAGAATGTCCGGGTGGTGCGCGTTGAGGTACACCGCGCCGGCGCCCTGGCGCGCGCCGAGCTGGTTGGCGTAGGAGAAGGAATCCTCCAGGAGCTTCATCACCGGGATCACGCCGGAGGACTGATTCTCGATGTGCTTGATGGGCGCGCCGGCCTCGCGCAGGTTGCTCAGCAGCAGCGCCACGCCGCCGCCGCGCTTGGAGAGTTGCAGCGCGGAATTGATGGAGCGTCCGATGGACTCCATGTTGTCCTCGATACGCAGCAGGAAGCAGGACACCGGCTCGCCACGCTGGGCCTTGCCCTCGTTGAGGAAGGTGGGGGTGGCGGGCTGGAAGCGCCCGGACATGATCTCATCCACCAGGTGCTCGGCCAGGGCCTCGTCGCCGTCGGCCAGAGCCAGGGCCACCATGGACACGCGATCCTCAAAGCGCTCTAGGTAGCGGCGGCCGTCAAAGGTCTTGAGGGTGTAGGAGGTGTAGTACTTGTACGCCCCCAGGAAGGTGCTAAAGCGGAACTTGAATCCGTAGGCCCGCTTGAACAGGTCCTTAATGAACTCAAAGTCGTAGCGCGCCAGCACCTCGGGATCGTAGTACTTGTTTTCCACCAGGTAATCCAGCTTTTCGCGCAGATCGTGGAAGTACACGGTGTTCTGGTTGACGTGCTGGAGGAAAAACTGCTTGGCCGCGTCGCGGTCCTTATCAAACTGAATCCGACCGTCCTCGTCGTAGAGGTTCAGCAGCGCGTTGAGCGCGTGGTAGTCGGTCTGCTCCGCCGGAGCCACCGGCTCCGCCACGGTCTTTCCCTTATCGGTCACTCTCTTTGCGCCTTTCGCAGATATGGAATTGAACTTGCAAGTCTGTTATCGGGAGGCCACGGCCGGGGCATGCAGGCCCAGCGCCTCCGCGTTGCTGAGCAGCCCCTCGCGGAGGATCTGCACATCCTCCTCGGTCCCCAGCAACTCAAAACGATACACATAGGGCACGTGGCACTTGGCGGCAATCACGTCGCCCGCCTTGCCATAATCGGCCCCAAAGTTGGTGTTTCCGCTGGATACCACCGCTCGAATGAGTGAGCGATTGCGCTCATCATTGAGGAATCGAATCACCTGGGTGGGCACGGGACGGGAGTTTTGGTGGCTTATCGACGCCCCTCCCCCGTACGTGGGACACACCAGCACGTAGGGTTCCTCCACCCGCAGCGGAGCTTCCGTGCGGCGCAGGGGAATCCGCGCCGTGGGAAAGCCGAGCTTGTGCACGAAGCGATGGGTGTTTTCCGTGGCCGAGGAGAAGTACACGACGAGCACTGCCCCACTTCCTTTCGCTTGTTCATACACGTGTGGCCACCGTTTTCCTCGGTGGCCACGGGGTTAGTTCATGCCGGTTGGGTTTACGCCACCCGCGCGCTCAGCTCGCGGATGCGCTCCGGGCGGAAGCCGGACCAGTGTTCACCGCCCACCTCCACCACGGGGGCCTGGAGGTAGCCCAGGGCGAGGACGTAATCGCGGGCCTCATCGTCCAAGGAGATGTCCACGAGCGTGTAATCCAGGCCTGCCCGATCCAGCGCCTTCTTGGTGGCGTTGCACTGCATGCAGGCGGGCTTGGTGTACACGGTGATAGCCATAATGTCCTCAACTTTGCGTTCTTTGGGCCTCAAGATCCCCGGCGCGCACGCCGGAAAAGCCCTTATCCTGCTTGTTTGTTCAAACCTTCACGCCGTTCCCGGCGACATGAAACGACACTATACTTTGTGGTCAATCGGCGCAACCGCCACAATATATAGTAGTTACACCGTCGATATTCCCAGTTGGCCCCCGCCCGGAACCCCACATATTGAAGCAAGCCGGGGCGCCTAACTACATCGCTGAGATTCCCACCTGCACTTTCGCCGCGCCGCCACGCGAAGCTATGGCAAACCTCTCTCAACCCTTGCAATGTGAGGCAATCGGGGCGTCGATAAGGGGCTAAGGGGGAGATGGACACACAGAAAAACCGCTCACCCCGTCGGAGGTGAGCGGTATCCCAGGAGGCGTCACTTAGCCCTGGCGAGCCTTGAAACGCGGATCCTTCTTATTAATCACGTAGACCTTACCGTGGCGACGCACAACCTGGGCGCCCGGCTTGTTCTTCAGCGACCGAAGCGACTTGCGGACCTTCATCGGGCGCTCCTTCCTGTATGCGCTACATTTCCTGTGGCCGCCACCTCATTCCGGGCATGATTCCCGGCAAGCACGGCCATGACACGGAGGAAAATACTACCGCACCCCCGCCGCGCCACCAAAACGCCGCTGGAAGCCCTCCCCCACCTCATCCAGGCTCAGGCCCGCCGTCTCCGGCACGCAGCGGCGCACAAACCACAGCGCCACCAGCCCCAGGGCCGCGAAGATCAGGAAGGCCCCCTGCCCGCTCACGGCCTCCACCAGGGGGAGGAAGAACTGCGCCACGGCCCAGTTAGCCAACCACAGCGCCAGGCCAGCCGCCCCCATGCCCACGCCGCGCACCGGCAACGGAACCAGCTCGGAGATCAAAAGCCAGGTGGTCAAAGATACCGCCGCCTGCTGCGAGACCATGAAGAACGCCATCATCGCCAGGGAGATCCAGGCCGCCGCCGCGTACTCGCTGGCAAAGGAATAGGCCACCGCCAACCCCACCAGCGCGCACACGTTACCCATCAGCCCCAGGCAAAGCAGGCGCTTGCGCCCCACGCGATCTACGATCCGCAGCCCCACGTAGCAGGAGATCACGCTCACCACCCCGATCACCAGGGAGGTATGCACGGAGCTTTCCACCGGAATACCCACGCTATTCATCATGGTGGGCGCAAAGTACACCACGGCGTTCACTCCCGTGATCTGCTGAATCACGCCCACCACCACGGCCACGCCCACGGCGGCGACCAGCCACCTCTCGCCGCGCAGGCGCCCCCACTGCGCCCGCGCGCCGCGCCGTTCTGACTTAAGCCCGCGACCCTCAGGTTCCGCCACCCCCAGTTCCGCCAGCGTCACCCCGGCGCGCTCGGCGGTGCGGCGGGCGGCGTCGATACGCCCCCTAGCCGCGTACCAGGCCGGGGTATCGGGGAGGAAAAACATGCCCAGGGCCAGCACTACCCCCGGCACAGCGGCCAGGCCCAGCATGAGCCGCCAGTTTCCGCCGGAGGCCAGCGCGGAATTGACCACGTAGGCGGCCAGTTGCCCCACCACGATCATCAGGGTGTTCAGCGAGACCATGCGCCCGCGCAGGCGAGCCGGGGACATCTCGGAGATGTACATGGGCACCACGATGCTCACCATGCCCACCGCCAGGCCCAGCACCAGGCGCGCCAGCGTCATGCTCGTCACCCCCGTGGCCGCCGCGCAACCGACGGAGGCGCCGACGAAGATCACCCCGCCCAGGATCAGCGTGCGACGCCGCCCCAGCGCCGCCGCCACCGAGCCGGAGCCCACCGCGCCCAGGGCCGCACCGGCCAGCAGCGCGGAGGTCACCAGGCCCTCCTGGTAGGCCGTGAGCCCAAACTCCGGGGATAAAAAGAGCAGCGCCCCGGCCATCACGCCGGTGTCATAGCCAAAGAGGAGCCCGCCGAAGGCCGCCACGAGCGCTACAGTGAGCACATAAGTTTGTTCACGCACCCGCCCATCCTGTCACCCAAGGGAGGCAAAACCCATGTCCCCGCTGCCCCATTCCCGTCAAGAAGAGATCGTATCCGCCCTGCACACGGCCTCCTTAATCGATCCAGAAAAAGAGATCGAGCGCCGCATAAATTTCCTGGTGGATTATCTCCACACCACCGGCGCGCGCGGCTTCGTGCTGGGCATCTCCGGAGGGCAGGATTCCACCCTGGCGGGCAGGCTGGCGCAACTCGCCGTGGAGCGCGCCCGCCCCGCACGCTTCTGGGCGCTGCGGCTGCCCTACGGCGTGCAGGCCGATGAGGCCGACGCCCAGGTGGCCCTGGACTTCATCGCTCCTGATCATCGCGCCACCATCAACATCAAGGAGGCTACCGACGCCACCGCACGCGCCGCCGCCAGCGCCCTGGGGGTAACGCACCTGGACGACTTCCACGTGGGCAATATCAAGGCCCGGCAGCGCATGGTGGCCCAGTATGCCCTGGCCGGGCAGGAAAAACTGCTGGTGATCGGCACAGATCACGCCGCGGAAAACCTCACCGGATTCTTTACCAAGCACGGCGACGGCGCCGCCGATCTCCTGCCCCTGGCCGGGCTGAGCAAGAACCAGGGTGCGCGCCTGCTCGAAGCCCTCGGCGCCCCCTCCTCAACCTGGACGAAGGTACCCACCGCCGATCTGGAGGACGAGCGCCCGGCCCTCCCCGACGAGGAGGCCCTTGGGGTCACCTATGCGCATATCGACGCCTACCTGGAGGGCCGCCGCGTGCCCCAGGCCGCCGCCGAGCGCATCGAACACCTCTGGCAGGTAAGCGAGCACAAGCGGCACCTGCCCGCCACCCCGCAGGATTCCTGGTGGTGGTGACGGAGGGTTCTACCGGGGCGTTGATTTAGCCTGCCAGGGCCACCAGAGATACCGTGGCCCGCGCCGCCCGCACCAGATCCGTGGCGTACCCCGGCCCGTGGGTGAGCGCGTGCACCGCCAGCGGGTGCAATTGGTGCAGCGGTATGCTCTCGCGCCAGTCCTCCGGCAGCGCGGCCTCCGCCGCATAGCCCGCGTAGATCTCCTCCAGGTGCGGGGCACCAAAAAGCGCCAGCATGGCCAAGTCCGTTACCGGGTGGCCGCCGTCCGCGGCGGGGTCGATCAGCACCGGCCCGGCGGAACCAAAGAGCAGATTGCCCGCCCAGAGATCGCCGTGAATCCGCGCGGGCGGCATATCCCAGCCGCGCGCCCGCATCACCTCCGGTAGCACCTCTAGTGCGCGACGCACCTCCGCCCAACCCTCATCATCTAGGTTGCCCACCCGGTACGCGCGGCGGGCAAAGGGCAGAACCCGCTGCTCGGCGTAAAACCGCGCCCAGTCCTGAGTGGGGCGGCATTCCTGCTCCTGGGTACCGATGTAATACGGCCCCGCCCACCCCGGCGGCGGGCTGCCATAGGCGGGGGCACCGGCGGCGTGAATCCGGGCTAGTTCCCGGCCCGCCACCCGCGCGGCCCGGGTGGTGGGGCGCGCCTGCTCCACGCGCACGGTGGCGATCACTCCCTCGTCTGCCTCCACCACCTCGGCCACGCACCCGCTGGCCTCCGCCAGCCAACGCAGTCCCGCCGCCTCGGCCTGGGCAGCACCGGCTTGGCGGGGATACTTGCGCACAACCTCGCGTGACGTCTCCGCCATCAGTACCGCTCTGGTTCCTCCCCCAGGGCAAAGGCCCGGCCGCTGATCTCCCCCACCGTCACGCGCACGTAGTTGTACTTCAGCGTGGGCACCCAGGGGTGCAGCGGCAGGGAATCGGCGTATTCCATCTCCTCGGCGGTGCCCAGCACGCTGGCACTGCCGCGCACCACCACGGACCACGCCTGCCCCTCGGCCACCTCATCGGCCTCAAAGAGCACCTCGGGGTTAAGGCTCAGACTAAAGAACTTGGTGCCCTCGGCGGTGCGGAAGTAGATCTCCCCGTGCCCGTCCACCACGTAGTTCACCGGGAAGATGTCCATCTCCTCGCTGCGGCGCACCACCAGGCGGCCCAGGGTGAGGCTGCGGAGTTTTTCTAGGCATTCCTCGGCGGAAAGAGTACGCACACCGGAATCATCATGGCTCGTCATGATTCCTATTCTATTTCCCTCGGCGGCGGGGTGGGATTACCGTTTGCGGGAAAAATAAAAAGTTCCTCACCGTTACTTTCGGTGAGGAACTTTCCTTACTCTGTGGAGCTAACGGGATTCGAACCCGTGACCCCCACACTGCCAGTGTGGTGCGCTACCAGCTGCGCCATAGCCCCGTATCGCGGTACTCCCCGCAGCGGGTGAGTGCTTCATGCGAACGAGAATTAATGTACCCCGACCACCAGAAAAGCACCAAACCCGCTGGTAGGAAGCCGCAAAAGCCGCCTTACTGGCGCTTGTACTGGCTCACCCAATCCACGCCGGGATCGAGCTGCTTTTCCTCGCCATTGACGAACACGCGCGGCGAGGAGATACCCGCCTCAGTCTTTTCCAACTCTGCGGCGTTCGCGGAACCCACCTCGTCGGTCTGTGCGGCGTACTTGCCCTCGCGGATGGCGGCGGCGGTCTCCTCGGAAGCCCCCAACTCCTTGGCCACCTCGGCATACTTCTCGTTATCCCACTTGGAGCTGAAGATGTCCGCCTGGCTCTCAAAGATGTAATTGCGCAGGTTCCAGTACAGCCCCTGATCCTCGGAGGACACCGCAGCCAGCACGGCGGCCAGGCCGCGGTGGGAGTTACCGTCCTTCTCCTCGTCGCTCATCTCCTTATCCCGGTTGGTGTTGTCCATGAACACCAGCGGGTGAATCTTCACCACCAGGTCGCCGTTATCCACGGCCTCGCGCATGCTCGCGCGATCCGATTCCGCCAGGGTGGCGCAGTGGGGGCAGGAGAAGTCCTCGTACACGTCGGCCACCGGGGTGGATTCATCCGTCCCCTCCCCCTTCAGGGTGATGGTGTTCCCCTCCCATTCGCTGCTGAAGGCCACGGTATCAATCATGGCCTCGCGCTTGGCGTTCTGGCCGTTTATCACGATGTAACCCACGATCACCGCCGCGATCACGACGATACCCACGACGGCCCACAGGAAGCCGTTTCCCTTCTGATTGGGAGATTTCACGGAGCTGCTCACAGTAATCCCTATCTTGTTTCTGCGGATCAACGTGCCCAAGTCGGGCGCACCGACTCAGTGTATCGAACCCACCGCCCCACACCAGAGGCATCGCGCACGATTCACAGCACAATGGCAGCGGCGTAACATTGCGCGCATGCTTCGCGACGCCACCCTCGTCGGCAGCGGTGCCGCGCTCGGCGTCGCAGCGCGCCTGCTCGCCACCGTGCTGATGAACGATCTCCCCTCCCAGTGGGTGCTCCTGCTCATCAACGTGGCGGGCTGCTTCCTCATGGGGCTTTTGAATCCCGGTCTTTTCCTGGGCAAGGGGGTACTGGGAGGATTCACCAGCTTCTCCGCCTTTGCCCTGATCATGGTGCAGGCCCCCGCTCCCACCGCCGCCGCGTACCTGGCGGCCACGGTACTGGGGTGCGTGGGGGCCTGGTTGCTCGGCCACGCCCTTTCTCCCGGCACCGCCGCAGATACGGAGAAAACCTCGTGATCTCCTTATTTCTTGCCGTGAGCGTGGGCGGATTCTTTGGCGGTGCCGGACGCTACCTACTCGGCCGCTACCCCGGCGGCTGGCGCGGCACCTGGTGTGCCAACGTGCTGGCCTGCATCATTCTCGCGCTGAGCCTGCATCACGGGGGCCTCATGGCCGCCGCCTGGGGTACCGGTGTGGCCGGGGCGCTCTCCACCTGGTCCACGCTGGCCGCCGAGGTGGGCCGGGCCCTGGTGGGCGGGGATTCCCCGCGGCGTCGGCAAGCAGCCCTCTACCTCGGGGCCACGCTGTGCGCCGGGTGCGGTGTCATCGCGCTGCTTGCCTAAAGCCGCACCCGGCCCCCTCATTCCGCGATGGCGTCGAGCGGCGGGGTCTTGGCCGCGTAGCGGGCGGGCCAGAGCGCGGCGAACACGCCCACCACGGCGGAACCTATCACCATGAGCAGCAGTTGCAGCCACGGCACCTGCGCCCCACCCAGGCCCTGCTCCTGCAAGATCGCCAGGAAGGCCCAGCCCAGGCCCAGGCCGATGAGCATACCGGCCACCGCGCCAAAGACGGCCACCTGCACCGCCTCCAGCACGATCATGATGCGCACCTGCCTGCGGTGCACGCCCACCGCGCGCAGCATGCCGATCTCCTGGCGGCGCTCGATCACGTTGAGGGTAAGCGTGTTCACGATGCCCAGCACCGCGATGATCACCGCCAGCGCCAGCAGCGCGTAGAGGATATTGAGCACCTGATTGACGGCCTTTTGAATCTCCCCGGCCAGATCCTCGGCGTCGAGCACCTGCACCACCAGGTAATCCTTCATGGATTCCTCAAGGTTCTCGCGCAGGTCCTCGTGGGAGACAAAGCCATCGCTCACCGCGTCCAGGCTTTGCAGCATCATCTCCCCGGAGGGAACGGCCTGCTCCGCGGTGGTCTTGGAGATCACCACGGAGCCAAAGCTATTGTCCTCCGGGTAAATGCCCAGCAGCGGGGCCTCCACCATGTTCTCATTGGTGGACGCGGTAATGGGCACCAGGTCACCCACGGACCAGCCCATCGCGGCCGCCTGCTTTTCCGAGGCCACGAAGCCCTCGCCGCTGAGATCCAGGTGCCCCTCGATGGCGGTGTTGCCGGTGATCTCATTGAGTTTTCCGGAGAGCACCAGGGTGTAATCCGCAAAGGGCACGCCCGATGCGCCGCCCACCTTCAGCGGCGAAAGGTACGTCTCCACCAAGCTGCCCACGCCGTCGGTATTCTTGGCGGCCTCCACGGCCTCACGCGGCACCGGGAAATTACCCGTGGGCGGGCCCATGAGGCGGAAGTCCGCCTGCATGTTTTCTTCAAAGGAATCCGAGACGGCGGACTTCGCCGTGGCCCCGAACATGCCGATGGAGGTCACCAGGGCCACGCCCAAAGTCAGGGCAAAGGCGGTGGTGGCGCTGCGGCGCGGATTGCGCGCGGAGTTCGTGGCAGCCAGGCGGCCCACCATGCCAAAGGGCTTGCCCACCCAGCGGCCGAGTACCGGGATCGTGGGCAAGGCCAGTGCCGGGCCCACCAGGAAGTAGCCCACCACCACGCTCAGCGCGCCGATCCCCACCAGCAGCACGCGCATGCCCGTGCTCGCCTCGGAGAACGCCCCCACGGCCGTCAGCAACAAGCCAACGCTGCCCAGCACCGCTCCCACGAGGGTGCGCACGCGCAGGGAGGAGGAGGCCGTGGACTCCGTGGTGCGCATGGCCTCCACCGGGTGCACGTTGCCGGCGCGCTGCGCGGGCAACCAGGCGGAGATCACCGTCACCGCCACGCCCACCAGCAGCGGAACCAGGATCGCGCTCAGGCTCAGCCCCAGGCCGGAATCCGGCAGGACTCTGCTGCTGGAAGCGAGCATGGCCTTAATGCCCACCACCAGGAGCATTCCCACAAAGAGTCCGATGAAGGAGCCCACCGCGCCGATCAGCGCGGCCTCCAGCACCACC
Organism: Corynebacterium sp. 21KM1197; assembly: GCF_033783015.1. Lineage (NCBI taxonomy): Bacteria > Bacillati > Actinomycetota > Actinomycetes > Mycobacteriales > Corynebacteriaceae > Corynebacterium > Corynebacterium sp. 21KM1197. The sequence continues at coordinate 1,889,471 of NZ_CP123907.1, forward strand.
GAGCGGGTGATCTGCTTGCGGGAGGCGCCCAGGGCGCGCAGCAAGGCAAACTCCTTGGTGCGCTGCGCCACGATCATGGAGAAGGTATTGGCGATGAGGAAGGTGCCCACCAGCAGCGCCATGAGGCCAAAGGCCACCAGGAAGTAATTGACAAAGCTCAGGCTGGACTTGATGGTGCTGCTTTCCTGCTGCGCCAGTTCCGCGCCGGTCTCCGCGGACACGTCCTTACCAAACACGGAGGTGATGTGGGACATCAGCTCGTCCGCGCTCACTCCCTCGGCCGCCTTGACCAACAACGCATTGGCCATGCCACCCTCGGTGAACTTTTCCAGATAGGCGGACTCCTCCATGCGCAGCAGCGCCCTGCTGGCGCTATCCAGGGACTTCTCGTAGATGCCCACCACCGTGATCTCGTGGCGGCCCTTGGGGTCCACCACCGTCAGCGCGGTGCCCACCTCAATATCTAGTTCCTTGGCGGCCTTCTTATTCAGGATCGCCTCACCCGGCCCGCTGGGCTCGCTGCCCTCCACGATCTCCTCCGGGGCGCGCACCGTGTCCTCCGGGCCGTACCAGGGGCTCAGCGAGGCATTGCCCCGGAACTTCAGGGACTCCCCCTCCGCGTTGCCCAGCACCACCGGATCGCGGTCGCGCACATTGACCCCGGCGACCTTGGGGTCCTCGGCAATCACCTTGCGCGTGACGGAGGTGATACCGCGCTGCCCACCGCCCCCGGTGACCATCACGTCCACGCCGTCGTATTCCGTGGCCACCATGTCGTCATAGCTCTGGGAGAGCGTGTTGGTGAACATCAAGGCACCGGCGATGAAGGCGGTACCCAGCACCACGGACAGCACGGTGAGCGCAATGCGGAGTTTGTGCGCCGCCACGGTGCGCACGCCCACCTTCCACATCGTGTTATTTTTCAGTGCCATTAATTACCCACGCTCGATTCCGGCCATCGTGGAAAGAACATCGTCCATCGTCGGCTCGCTCAACTCATTGACGACCTTCCCGTCCGCCAGGAAGATCACCCGATCCGCGTACGACGCCGCCCGCGCATCGTGCGTGACGATCACCACCGTCTGGTTATCCTTGTCCACCGAGGTGCGCAGGATATTCAACACCTCCGTGGAGGAATTGGAGTCCAAATTACCCGTGGGCTCATCGCCAAAGATGATCTCCGGGCGGGAAACCAGGGCGCGCGCGCACGCGACGCGCTGCTGCTGGCCGCCCGATAGCTCCGAGGGGCGGTGCCCCAGGCGCTCGGTGAGTCCCAGGCGTTGCGTGATCTCCTCGAACCACGCCTGATCCACCTCCCCACCGGCAATATCAATGGGCAGGGTGATATTTTCCGCCGCCGTCAGCGTGGGCACCAGGTTAAAGGATTGGAAGATGAAGCCCAGGCGATCACGGCGCAGATCCGTCATCTCCTTATCCTCCAGATCCGAAAGGTTCGTGTCCCCGATGAAGGCCTGCCCCCCCGTGGCGGAATCCAGGCCCGCCATGCAGTGCATGAGGGTGGACTTGCCGGAGCCCGAGGGCCCCATGATCGCCGTGAACTCGCCACGACGGAACCCCACACTCACCTGATCCAGGGCCATCACGGTCGTAGCGCCTTCGCCATACTGCTTGGTCAGTTCCACCGCGCGCGCCACATAACCGCCACCGCGCCCGAACTGCTTCTTCTTCGGCGCAGCGGCCGGACGTTGCAGCCACGAGGCTACCGACGGCGTGGCCGGGGGCGTCCGCTTCTTCGAGCCCTTGGCCTCCTTGGCGGGGGCCTTCTTCGGTTCTTGCTTTGCTTCTTTCTTCGGCTCCGCCTTGGTGGGCTGGGGCTGTGGCTTTTCGGGCTGCTTCTCCGCCTTTTTCTCCGGTCGCTGTGGAGCCGTGGGGGCAGGTTTGGCTGCTTGGGGCTTCTGGTTCTGGGGCTTTGAAGGTGTTTGGGGTGTCTGCGCCGCAGCCGCTGGCTTTTGGGCTTGCTTGGACGACGGCTTGGCTGTCTTGGCAGTATTGGCCTCATTGACCGCAGGGGCTGGCTTAGCGGCAGGCTTCTCCGCTGTGGGCGGAGTAGACACAGTAGACGCAGCGGACTGCGGCTTCGGTGGTTTGGCCGCGGGGGACGGCGAGGACTTAAACTTCGGCGCCGGAGGCTGACTCTTCTGGACCTTTTGCTTAGTCTTAGGAGTATTCTGCGGCTTCTTAGCCGACGAATCCTCGGCGGCATTGCGGACCTTCGGCCACGCAGACGTAGAATCCGAATCCTTCCCGTCCTTTTTCACCGATGTGACGGGTTGCTTCGCTTTCTCCTCCGCCCGCTGCACCTGGGGCCAACTACCCGAGTTCAGACTAGGATTATTCCCGGACTTAAACTTTGGTCCCGCCGGGGGTTCGGGTTTCTTCTTTGGCTTATCGACGCCCCCCTTCCGCTCCTGCTTGCCCTCCTGCGTTGTACCCGTCGTTGCTCCTGCCGGGCGCACCTGGGGCCACACATTCTTCTTATCTTCCTTCTTCGAGGAGGGCGGCATGGGCTCCGCCTTGGCACCCGTGGGACGCGGCCACGCCGAGCTGCTATTGGTCTTTCCCCCTTTGGGGCGCGAGGGCTCTTGCGGCTTCTTATTAGACACTTCCGTGACCTCTCTTCGCTGCGGTCTTTCTGCCCCAATAATGTACCTTGTGGTGTGTTTTGGTTGTAGTCCCGCACCCACCCCACAAACACACAACAGACCCCCAGAACACAAGGGAAATCCCCCACCCCCACCACAACAACAAAGAAGAGGGTGGTGTAAAGAAACCATCTCCTGGTTTCCTTACACCACCCTCCTACTTATGAATTTTTAGTGTTGGCGGCAACCTACTCTCCCACACCCCAACGAATGCAGTACCATCAGCATGAAATGGGCTTAGCTACCGGGTTCGAAAAGGGACCGGGCGTTTCCCCACCACCATCAACCACCAACACAACCAACCACCCCACAGGGGCGTGTCATGCCAGACACTGCACAGCAGACGCAAACACCACACAAACTGTGTGCTCGTTACACAACGCATGTTTTTTGTTAAAACTTCGGCCAATTAGTACCAGTCACCACACCACTCACATGGCTTACAGACCTAGCCTATCAACCCCATCATCTACAGGGAACCTCACACGAAACCTCATCTCAAAACAGGCTTCCCGCTTAGATGCTTTCAGCGGTTATCCCTCCCGTACGTAGCCAACCAGCCCTACCCTTGGCAGAATAACTGGCACACCAGAGGTACGTCCAACCCGGTCCTCTCGTACTAGGGTCAGCCTTCTTCAAGTTTCCACGCGCGCGGCGGATAGAGACCGAACTGTCTCACGACGTTCTAAACCCAGCTCGCGTGCCGCTTTAATGGGCGAACAGCCCAACCCTTGGGACCTACTCCAGCCCCAGGATGCGACGAGCCGACATCGAGGTGCCAAACCATCCCGTCGATATGGACTCTTGGGGAAGATCAGCCTGTTATCCCCGGGGTACCTTTTATCCGTTGAGCGACACCACAACCACAAGTAGGTGCCGGATCACTAGTCCCGACTTTCGTCCCTGCTCGAGCCGTCACTCTCACAGTCAAGCTCCCTTATACACTTACACTCAACACCTGATTACCAACCAAGCTGAGGGAACCTTTGGGCGCCTCCGTTACCATTTAGGAGGCAACCGCCCCAGTTAAACTACCCACCAGGCACTGTCCCCAACCCAGATCATGGGCCAAGGTTAAGATGCTCAATCCGACCAGAGTGGTATTTCACCAACGACTCCACACCCACTAGCGTGAATGCCTCACAGTCTCCCACCTATCCTACACAAACCGAACCAAACAACAATACCAAGCTATAGTGAAGGTCCCGGGGTCTTTTCGTCCTGCCGCGCGTAACGAGCATCTTTACTCGTACTGCAATTTCACCGGGCCTGTGGTTGAGACAGCAGGGAAGTCGTTACGCCATTCGTGCAGGTCGGAACTTACCCGACAAGGAATTTCGCTACCTTAGGATGGTTATAGTTACCACCGCCGTTTACTGGGGCTTAAATTCTCCGCTTCGAACACAAAAGCTCTAACAGGTCCTCTTAACCTTCCAGCACCGGGCAGGCGTCAGTCCGTATACATCAACTTCACGTCTTCGCACGGACCTGTGTTTTTAATAAACAGTCGCTTCCCTCTATCCTCTGCGCCCCCACACACCACACCACCGCAAAGATGATGCAACACGTAGGGGTCCCCTTCTCCCGAAGTTACGGGGACAATTTGCCGAATTCCTTAACCACAGTTCACCCGAACGCCTTAGTATACTCTACCAAACCACCAGTGTCGGTTTAGGGTACGGGCCGCACATGCACTCGCTAGAGGCTTTTCTCGACAGTACAGGATCACCAACATCACCCAAAAAAGGGCTACGCATCACGCCTCACACAAACAGATACGGATTTACCAATACCCTGTGCCACACGCTTACACCACAATCCAATAAGTGGCCCAGCTACCTCCCTGCGTCACCCCATCACTTGGCTACTACCAGCTCAGGCCCCACGCACCAACAACACCACAACCTCAAAGAGATTAACAGCATGCCGGTGGGCGGTTAGTATCACCGATTCACCACTTTTCGCACACACACGGGTACCGGAATATCAACCGGTTATCCATCGACTACGCCTGTCGGCCTCGCCTTAGGCCCCGACTCACCCTGGGAAGACGAACTTGACCCAGGAACCCTTAGTTATACGGCGGACAAGATTCTCACTTGCCAAACGTTACTCATGCCTGCATTCTCACTCGCACACACTCCACACAGGGTCACCCCCATGCTTCCACACATGCACGACGCTCCCCTACCCAAACAAAAATGTTTGCCGCGGCTTCGGCGGTGTACTTAAGCCCCACTACATTGTCGGCGCAGAACCACTCGACCAGTGAGCTATTACGCACTCTTTCAAGGATGGCTGCTTCTAAGCCAACCTCCTGGCTGTCTTCGCGATCCCACATCCTTTTCCACTTAGCACACCCTTAGGGGCCTTAGCCGACGATCTGGGCTGTTTCCCTCTCGACCAATGGAGCTTATCCCCCACAGTCTCACTGCCACACAACACTTAAACCAGCATTCGGAGTTTGGCTGACATTGCTAAGATGATAGTCCCGCTCAACCAACCAGTAGCTCTACCTCCAGCAAGCTTATGTGACGCTGCACCTAAATGCATTTCGGGGAGAACCAGCTATCACGGAGTTTGATTAGCCTTTCACCCCTACCCACAGCTCATCCCCGCAGTTTTCAACCTACGTGGGTTCGCGCCTCCACAACCTCTTACAGCTGCTTCACACTGGCCATGGGTAGATCACCCCGCTTCGGGTCCAGAACATGCCACTAACAACACCCCATTAGGATTCGCTTTCGCTACGACTACCCCACACGGGTTAACCTCGCGACATGCCGCTGACTCGCAGGCTCATTCTTCAAAAGGCACGCCATCACCCCACAAAAAGGCTCTGACGGATTGTAGACACACGGTTTCAGGCACTATTTCACTCCCCTCCCGGGGTACTTTTCACCATTCCCTCACGGTACTATCCGCTATCGGTCACACTGAGTATTCAGGCTTACCGGGTGGTCCCGGCAGATTCACAGCAGATTCCACGAGCCCGCTGCTACTCGGGAACACACACCACACAACACCACCAACCTTCACGTACGGGACTCTCACCCACTCCGGCAGGCCATTCCAAACCACTTCCGCTAATCAATGATGTTCTGCGTCGCACTAGGCAGATACGACACGCATGCATCCCACAACCCCTAACACGCAACCCCTGCCAGGTATCACACGCACCAGGTTTAGCCAAAAATCCACGTTCGCTCGCCACTACTAGCGGAATCACAATTGTTTTCTTCTCCTACGGGTACTGAGATGTTTCACTTCCCCGCGTAAACCCCCACACCACCTATACATTCAGCAGTGGGTAACCAGCAATGACACTGGCCAGGTTTCCCCATTCGGACACCCTCGGATCAACGCTCGATTGACAACTCCCCGAGGCCTATCGCGGCCTTCCACGTCCTTCATCGGCTCAGCATGCCAAGGCATCCACCATGCGCCCTTACAAGCAACAAAAACACAACACACAGAAAAATAAAGATGCTCACGTCCACTATACAGTTCTCACACAACACACCCCCACCACCACAACAGCAAACACACAGGCCTACCATCCGGCTAGTGGGGCACAAGACACAACAAACATGCTGCGCCAGACACCCAACAACGCACCAACACACAACCAAACAACCATGTCCACCACACCCACCCACAACAAAAAAAGGCGTGCCTCCACCCAGATTCCAAAAACAAAAACTCCATAGAAAGGAGGTGATCCAGCCGCACCTTCCGGTACGGCTACCTTGTTACGACTTCGTCCCAATCGCCAATCCCACCTTCAACCACTCCCTCCCATAAGGGTTAGGCCATGGTTTTCGGGTGTTACCAACTTTCATGACGTGACGGGCGGTGTGTACAAGGCCCGGGAACGTATTCACCGCAGCGTTGCTGATCTGCGATTACTAGCGACTCCGACTTCATGGGGTCGAGTTGCAGACCCCAATCCGAACTAAGGCCGACTTTACAAGGATTAGCTCCACCTCACGGTATCGCAACCTACTGTACCGACCATTGTAGCATGTGTGAAGCCCTGGACATAAGGGGCATGATGATTTGACGTCATCCCCACCTTCCTCCGAGTTAACCCCGGCAGTCTCTCATGAGTCCCCACCACCACGTGCTGGCAACATAAGACAAGGGTTGCGCTCGTTGCGGGACTTAACCCAACATCTCACGACACGAGCTGACGACAACCATGCACCACCTGTACACCAGCCACAAAGGGAAAACGCATCTCTGCGCCGGTCCGGTGTATGTCAAGCCCAGGTAAGGTTCTTCGCGTTGCATCGAATTAATCCACATGCTCCGCCGCTTGTGCGGGCCCCCGTCAATTCCTTTGAGTTTTAGCCTTGCGGCCGTACTCCCCAGGCGGGGCGCTTAATGCGTTAGCTACGGCACAAACCCCGTGGAAGAGGCTCACACCTAGCGCCCACCGTTTACAGCATGGACTACCAGGGTATCTAATCCTGTTCGCTACCCATGCTTTCGCTCCTCAGCGTCAGTAACTGCCCAGTAACCTGCCTTCGCCATCGGTGTTCCTCCTGATATCTGCGCATTCCACCGCTACACCAGGAATTCCAGTTACCCCTACAGCACTCAAGTTATGCCCGTATCGCCTGCACGCCCGGAGTTAAGCCCCGGAATTTCACAGACGACGCGACAAACCACCTACGAGCTCTTTACGCCCAGTAAATCCGGACAACGCTCGCACCCTACGTATTACCGCGGCTGCTGGCACGTAGTTAGCCGGTGCTTCTTCTCCACCTACCGTCACCCCAAAGGGCTTCGTCGGTAGCGAAAGGAGTTTACAACCCGAAGGCCTTCATCCCCCACGCGGCGTCGCTGCATCAGGCTTGCGCCCATTGTGCAATATTCCCCACTGCTGCCTCCCGTAGGAGTCTGGGCCGTATCTCAGTCCCAATGTGGCCGTACACCCTCTCAGGCCGGCTACCCGTCGACGCCTTGGTAGGCCATTACCCCACCAACAAGCTGATAGGCCGCGAGCTCATCCCCAACCGAAAAAACTTTCCACCCCTCACACTAAAGAGGGGTCCTATCCGGTATTAGACCCAGTTTCCCAAGCTTATCCCGAAGTTGAGGGCAGATCACCCACGTGTTACTCACCCGTTCGCCACTCGAGTACCCCCGAAGGGGCCTTTCCGTTCGACTTGCATGTGTTAAGCACGCCGCCAGCGTTCGTCCTGAGCCAGGATCAAACTCTCCACAAAAAAGGCTCGTGAAAAGCCCAAACCTAGCAAAACAAATAAACTGACAAAAGATTCAAAAACTATTCATCAGCCAACCACCACACCACACAAGGACGTGGTAGCAATATCATCACATGATTATATTCCCATGGCCTGCCGACCATGACTGGCACACACCCCACACCCAACACATGGGTGCGAAAAATAGGGGGGTGTTCCTTGATGAACACAACACTATCTACCGAAACAAAACCACACAGTCCTGTCTCAGTAATTGTGCATTGGTACGCTATCGAGTTCTCACACAACACACGCCACAAACCCATATAACCTACGGGGTAGATTCTCTAGTGAATGCTTCCCCGGGGGTGTCGCGGCGACTCCGATAAATCTACACACCCACCCCACAACACACAAACAACCAGGTCAGAGGGTGTTTTTAAGCGGTTACTCGCTCCACCCTTGCGCCAAGGGAGCAGAGGTTCTCCACGAAGCGCGGGTAGCCGCGGTCGATGTGGTGGACGTCGTGCACCACCGTCTCCCCATCGGAGACAAGTGCGGCCAGCACCAAACCAGCACCGGCGCGAATATCGGAGGACCACACCTCCGTGGAGGAAAGGCGCTCCATGCCGCGCACCACCACGTGATGCCCGTCCACGGTGGCGTCCGCGCCCAGGCGCAGCATTTCATCGACAAAGCGGAACCGGGATTCAAAGACATTCTCCGTGATCACGGAGGTACCCTGCGCCACGGCGGAGATACCGATGGCCATCGGTTGCAGGTCAGTGGGGAACCCGGGGAAGGGCAGGGTTTGATAATCCACGGCAGAGGGGCGGCGCGGCATGCGCACACGGAAGCCCGTCTCATAGGTTTCGATCTCCGCACCGGCCATCTTGAGTTTTTCCAGGGGCAGGTGCAGGTGACGCGGAGCGATCCCGCCCACGGTGATGTCTCCCTGGGTCATGGCGGCGGCATAGGCCCAGGTTCCGGCCACGATGCGATCCCCGATCACCTCGTGATCCGTGGGGTACAGGCGCTCCACGCCGTCGATGGTGATAGTGGAGGTGCCCGCCCCCTGAATCTGCGCTCCCATCGAGGTGAGCATGTCGCAGAGATCAATGATCTCCGGCTCGCGCGCGGCGTTGTCCAGCACGGTGCGACCCTGCGCCAGCACGGCGGCGGTGAGGATGTTCTCGGTGGCCCCCACGGAGGGGAAGTCGAGGGTGATGGGGGCGCCCACGAGGGCGTCGGCCTCCGCCACCACGGCACCGTGTTGGATCCTGGTGCGCGCGCCCAGGCGTTCCAGACCGGATTGGTGCATGTCGAGAGGCCGGGAGCCGATCGCGTCGCCGCCGGGCAGGGCCACCACGGCGCGGCCGCAGCGGGCGGTCAGCGGCCCGAGCACGCAGACGGAGGCGCGGAACTGCCGCACGGCGTCGAAGTCGGCGTCGCTCGCGGGCAGGGAGGGAGTGGTGATGCGCACCAGGGGGCCGTCGATAGTGACGTAGCACCCCAGCCCCTCCAGCACTTTCTGCATGAGCGGAACGTCCAGGATCTCCGGGCAATTGCGCAGCGTGGTGGTCCCCTCCGCCAGCAAGGCCGCAGCCATGAGTTTGAGCACGCTGTTCTTCGCGCCGCTTACCTTCACGGCCCCTTCGAGGCGGGCGCCGCCTGTCACCACAAAACGATCTTTCACGCCTTCTGACCCTAGCGGGAAGCACAGCGCCCGGCTACCGCGCCGCTTATCGACGCCCCCGCGAGGCAGGTCAGGGCAGCGCCCCGATGCGCCGCGCCGCATTGACCGCCTCGTAGCGGGTGTGCGCGCCAAGTTTGCGCATGACGGAGCGCAGGTAGCTCTTAACGGTCTCCGGGCCGATCCCCATCTCCTCGGCCGCCTCCACGTTGGTGTGCCCCAGCGCCACGCAGGAGAGCACGTCTAGTTCCCTGGCGGAAAGTTTGGTGGACTGCTTGACCGGGGCGGGGCTAATCATCTCATCGCACACCAGCTCCAGTTCCCGGCGCACGTCATCCTCCGCGATGCGATTCGCCAGCATGCGCAGGCGCGAGTGCGTGGAGCGCAACTGCTCCCACTCGGCGGCATTTCCCCCACGCCCCATCTTCATCGAACCCGCCTTGGCAAAGGCGGCGGTGCGCATGGCCTCATTGACGGCAAAGTCTTGCTCCAGGGTGCGGGCCGTCATGGTGACCTCCTCGATCACCTTGTCCCCCAGGCGCACCGGGCTGTGCACGCCCACGTACAGCACGCCGCGGATCTCGCGGTGAACGATCACCGGCACCGCCACCAGGGAATACAGGCCCTCGTCCTGGATGGCCTTATCGTTCTCGTGCGAGATCAGGCTGGCCCGGGTGTAATCGCTCACCCCCACGGGACGCCGAGTGGTGACCACGCGGCCACCCACCCCCACGCCGGGTTCGATCACGAGGTTGTGCAGGGCCGGGGTGCGCAAGCCCACCCAGTGCGTGATCTGAAGCCTGCGCCCGGTAGTCATGCTGGCAAAAAGGGTCACCGGAATGCCGGTGGCGGTTTTCAGCGAGGTCAAAGCAGCGCGGATGGCGTCCTCGTCATCCCGAATCCGCTGAGCATCCATGGCAAGTTCCTCCTAGAACGCCCCGTGCGAGGGCCCGTCAAGCCGCCGCGCGGAGAGTTGGGCAATGGACATCATCTGTCAATTCTAACCCCCTAATGGGGGCAAAGGGAACTGCCCGAGCCACCGTGGAACCCGCGCGAGGCCGCCAAAGTATTGCCCCCGATCGCGGGGAGAAGCGCCCTCTCGGCCGCACATGCAGCATAAGGAACATGTCCGTTCACTCTTAGCGAACAGGTCTGTCTATAGGAATGGTGTACAGTGGGTCTCGCTGGTGGGCCACCCGGCTCGCCTGCGAAAATACCCCGATTTATATCCATAAAGGAGCACATCATGGCCCGCATCTATGAGAACATCACCGAGACCATCGGCCACACCCCCCTGGTGCGCCTGCATAGCCTGACCAAGGACCTAGACGCCGAGATTCTGGTGAAGGTGGAATCCTTCAACCCCGCCAATAGCGTGAAGGATCGCATTGGCAAGGCGATTATCGACGCCGCCGAGGCCGCCGGTGAACTCAAGCCCGGCGGCACCATCGTGGAGGCCACCTCCGGCAATACAGGTATCGCGCTGGCCCTGGTGGGCGCGGCCAAGGGCTACAACGTGGTGCTGACCATGCCGGAGACCATGTCCGCCGAGCGCCGCGTGATGCTGCGCGCCTACGGCGCGGAGATCGTGCTCACCCCCGGCTCCGCCGGTATGCAGGGAGCCGTGGACAAGGCCAATGAGATCGTGGCCGAGCGCGAGGGCGCGATCCTGGCCCGCCAGTTTGCCAACCCCGCCAACCCCGCCGTTCACCGCGCCACCACCGCCGAGGAGATCTGGGCGGACACCGAGGGCAAGGTGGACATCTTCGTGGCCGGCTTTGGCACCGGCGGCACCGTGACCGGCGTGGGCCAGGTGCTCAAGGAGCGCAACCCCGAGGCCCAGGTGTACGCCGTGGAACCCGCCGCCTCCCCCCTGCTCACCGAGGGCAAGGCGGGCTCCCACAAGATCCAGGGTATCGGCGCGAACTTCATCCCCGAGGTCCTGGACCGCAAGGTGCTTGACGATGTGCTCACCGTGAACAACGAGGAGGCCATCGAGTGGTCCCGCAAGCTCGGCGTGGAGGAGGGAATCCTGGGCGGTATTTCCACCGGAGCGAACATCAAGGCGGCCGTGGAACTGGCCTCCCGCCCGGAGAACAAGGGCAAGACCATCGTTACCGTCGTGGCGGACTTCGGTGAGCGCTACGTGTCCACCGTGCTGTACGAGGACATCCGCGGTTAAAAACACCCCGGAATACACCCCGCTGCCCGTATCGTTGTGCTGGGCAACGGGGTGTATTCCTATCCCCCTCCAGAAAGGACGTACAAGGCATGAGTGGGCTGCTGGCAATGCTGCGCGAGGACCTGGCCAATGCACGAGAACACGACCCCGCCGCGCGCGGCGACCTGGAAAACGCGGTGGTGTACTCCGGGCTGCACGCCATCTGGGCGCACCGCGTGGCCCATCGCCTATGGCTGCGGGGCAGAAAGGGACCCGCGCGGATCCTCGCGCAGTTAGCCCGCTTCCTCACCGGCGTGGAGATCCACCCCGGGGCCACCATCGGGCGCAGGTTCTTTATCGATCACGGCATGGGCATCGTGATCGGAGAGACCGCCGAGATCGGCGACGGCGTGATGCTCTACCACGGCGTGACCCTGGGTGGGCAGGTGCTCACCCAGACCAAGCGGCACCCCACCATCGAGGACAACGTGACCATCGGCGCCGGGGCCAAGGTGCTGGGGCCCATCACCATCGGCGAGGGCAGCGCCGTGGGGGCCAACGCCGTGGTGACCAAGGACGTCCCCGCCCACCACATCGCAGTGGGAATCCCCGCCACCTACCGCCCCCGGGGTAACCACGAGCGCACCAAACTCGTGGACCCGGACTTCTACGTGATTTAAGGCTCTTTAGGCCTCCAGCTCGGCGTACTCGGGGTTGCGGCTGATGAAGTGCTGCACCGCCGAGCAGGTGGCCACGATCTTCTTGCCCTCCGCGCGGACATCATCGAGGGCACCGCGTACCAGTACCTTGGACAGGCCCTTGCCCTGGAAGGCCTCGTGTACCACGGTGTGATTGAAGTTCAGCACGCCCTCCCCCTGCGGGACGTACTCGGCGAAACCGGCTTCCTCCCCCTCCACGGAGAGGACGTAGCGGTGATTCTGGGCTTCATGGGTGATTGCGTTACTCATTTCCCCGAGTGTAGTCCAAAAACAAAAGAAGCGGCTCCGTTTTATCCAACGGAACCGCTATTTTTGTGGCCAGAGCCAGGATCGAACTGGCGACCCCACACTTTTCAGGCGTGTGCTCTACCGACTGAGCTATCTGGCCAAAGAAACCACAGCAGTGACCTCTTGGCGACCCTGACGGGACTTGAACCCGCGACCTCCGCCGTGACAGGGCGGCGCGCTAACCAACTGCGCCACAGGGCCTTAACCTTTGCGCTCCGGGAGTGCCCGTTGCACGAGAAGATACTCTACACAGACCATCGAAGAACGATCAAATCAGCAGGTCACGGCGGTTTTTAGGGGATTTAAAGCCGGATAGAAAAAATCCCCGGAAGTTTCCTTCCGGGGATTTCTCCTGGCGACCCTGACGGGACTTGAACCCGCGACCTCCGCCGTGACAGGGCGGCGCGCTAACCAACTGCGCCACAGGGCCATATGCAATATGTACGAGGCGGAACCTCGTACCCCCAACGGGATTCGAACCCGTGCCGCCGCCGTGAAAGGGCGGTGTCCTAGGCCGCTAGACGATGGGGGCGTGCCGTTTTCACGGCTTCCTGAAATATACGCGAGCGGCCCGGCACCACCAAATTCGCAGTTAGAATGGCCCCTCATGAGCACCCAGCACGGCTATAGCGAGGACAAGGCCGCCTACCTCACCCGCCTCAAACGCATCGAGGGCCAAGTGCGCGGGCTCCAGCGCATGATCGAGGAGGACACCTACTGCATCGACGTGGTCACTCAGATCAGCGCCGCCACCGCCGCCCTGCACAACCTCTCCGTGGCCCTCATGTCCGATCACCTCCATCACTGCGTGGCCTCAGCCATCGAGGAGGGTGCAGGCGGCGGCGAGAAGATCGACGAGGCCATGAAGGCCATTCAGCGCATGGTGAAGTCCTAGCGATACCGGGAGAAATCAATCGGGCGACCCAACGCCCAATCCCGATCCGTGAGCAACCGCGCCAGCACTAGCCCCGCACCGATGGAGAGCACCGTCATCGCCGCCGTGGCGGTATGGGAAACCACCGCGTCCATATCCCCCACCGCCATGCCGTGCAGGGCGCGATACATCGCGGGCCCCGGAATCATCACCACCACCGCCGGAACCGTGGTGGTTACCCGAGGAATCCTCGCCAGCCGCACCACCGCAAACCCCAGCAGCCCCACCGCCAGCGCACCCAGACAGGTGGCGATGAAGGGGGTGAGGGAGGCGTCGATAAGCACCCAGCGCAGCGCGTTGCCCACCGTGCCTATCGACGCCGCCACCAGCGCCATCCTGCGCGAGGAATTAAAAAGCAGGGCAAAGCCCGCGATCCCCACCGCGCTCGCCGGAATCACCACCGGGTAACCGGGGTGTGGTGCCGCCCAGCCCTGGGGGCTCAGCCCCACCGCCCAACTCATCGCCGTCACCGCGAAGGCCGCCGAGGCCATGATGGTCATCGCATAGGTCAGGCGCGCTACCCCGGCGGCAATATCGCAGCGCGCCAGATCAATCAGGGCGGAAAAGAGCGGAAAACCCGGTACCAGGAATAGCACCGAGGCCACGAACCCGGCCTCCGCCGCGCCCGCTAACGGAGCCACGGCCGCATAGACCGCGCAGGCCACCGCTCCCCCGGCGGCCACCCCCGCGATCATCTGCACGCCCCGATGCCCCAGCCAACCACGCACCGCCTGCCCCGCCGCAGCCGCCAGCGCCACCACGGCCACCTCCACCGGGCCAAAGCCGTTGAGCGCCGCGCACCCCGCACAGGCGCAGGCCGCCGCCAGGGCCAGCAGCCACGGCCCCCATCGCTTGCGCACCCCGGCCTCGATCGCGTCTAACTCCGCGTTCAACTCCCGTGCGCTCATGGGCGGGCGCACGCGGTGCGCCAGGCTTTCCAGGGCCTCGATCCGGGAGGCGTCCACCTCCACGTGCGGCTGGTGCGCCACCACCGTGCGAAACTCCGATTCCTCATGAAAGGTGCAGGTGATGGTGGTGATGGTCACCACCGCGTCCAGGCCCGCAAAGCCCACGGCGCGCGCGGCGCGCTTCATGCCCCGGATCACGCGGTAGCCGCTCGCGCCCGCACCCATGAGCAACATGCCCAGGCGCAGCACCGCGTCCGCGCGCACCCCCATCTCGTGCTGATTCATGCCCTGCGATACCCCGGACACCGGCGGCTTCCTTTCCTGACGTTCCGCCACCCCAGTGTAGGCGCGCTGCTACCATTTCCCCATGCCTGAGCAGCGCCTTTTTGTCTACGGAACCCTGGGGCCCGGTCGCCCCAACGAACACCTCCTTAGCCCCTACGGCGGTACCTGGGCTCGCGGGCACGTGCGCGGGAGGCTCCGCGAGGAGGGCTGGGGAGCCGCGATGGGATACCCCGGCCTGATTCTCGATTCCCCCGGGAACACCCCCGAAAGCGCGGCGCAAACGGTATCCGGGTGGGTGCTCACCTCCGCCGAGCTCGACCGCGCCTGGGCGGAACTCGATGCCTTCGAGGGGCCGGAATATCGGCGCGTGGAGGCGGAGGTCACCCTCGATGGCGGGGACACGGTACGGACCTGGGTGTACGCGCTGCGGTGCCCCACGCCGCTGCGAGAAGCCACTCATGCCTCTACCCTTGGACCTAAAAGAAAGTCACCCCAGGAGGCACCATGCTCACCACAAAGGCGCTCATCCCCCTTGTGACCGCCCTCTCCCTCCTGCTGCACATCGCCAGTGACTACTCTTCTAGCAACAAACCCACCACCATCGCCAACGCGGTGCAGGAAAGAGATTCCTTTACCCTCAACGAGATCATGGACTCCCCGGTGAAGGAGGCCCACGTGTTCTGCGAATATGCCGACGCGGACGCCGCCGAGGAACTGGGCTTTGACCGACGCGATATTTATAGCATCGACAACAACCACATGGCCTGGGAAACGCACACGGCCATCGGCGTGATCTTCGAGGACGCGGATAAGGAACCCGTGCTGGAATACTTCAGCCCCACGAGAATCAATGCGTGCTCGGCGCACAGGATAAGTTACCTGGAATTGGATCCCGATCAGACCATCAGCGTGGGCGTGGAGACCAAGGAGTTCGTCCGGTATGGCGAGAAGCAGGTCAAGGTGCTCTCCTACCGGGAATGAGAAAAGCAGGTGCGGGCTTTATGCCTGCTACCTGCTTGTTTGTGGGCCCTCCGGGGCTCGAACCCGGGACCTGCGGATTAAAAGTCCGTAGCTCTACCAACTGAGCTAAAGGCCCAGTGCCTCACTCGGCACGCGCTCTAGTGTAACCCACGCCGCGCGCGTTTCCCGAATGAGGGTGCCGTGGGCGGCACCGCTCGCGGCGCGCCCACGAAGCGGGCACCTAGCTCAGCCGCATGGTGCCGTTCTTCTCCAGGTTGAGGTGGAAGGAGAACGCGGTGCCGAGGTCATGCGGGGTGTGCAGGTGCTTGCCCTTGAGGGCACGCTCGTAGTACTCCTCCAGCTTCGGGCGGTAGTCCGGGTGCGCGATGGAAATGAGCTTCTTCGCGCGGTCGCGCGGGGCGAGGCCACGCAGGTCGGCGTAGCCGTACTCGGTGATGACCACCATGACGTCGTGCTCGGTGTGGTCGATGTGGGAGGCAAAGGGCACGATCGCGGAGATCGCGCCGTCCTTGGCTACCGAGGGGGAGATGAAGGAGGAGACGAAGGCGTTGCGGGTGAAATCGCCGGAGCCACCGATGCCGTTCATCACGCGGGAACCGGAGACGTTGGTGGAGTTGATGTTGCCGTACATGTCCGCCTCGATCATGCCGTTGGTGGCGATGAGCCCCACGCGGCGGATCACCTCGGGGTGGTTGGAGATCTGCTGGGGACGCAGGATGATGGACTCGCGGTAGCGGGCGGCCTCATTGTTCATCTTCTCCGCGTACTCCGGGGAGAGGGAGAAGGAGGTGGCGGAGGCCACGGTCATCTTCCCGGCGTCGATGAGATCCACCATGCCGTCCTGAATGACCTCGGTGTAGGCCTGGATGTTCTCGAACTTGGAGTCCAGCAGCCCGGCCATCACGGCGTTGGGCACGTTGCCCACGCCGGATTGCATCACGTACTGGTCATAGGCCAGGCGGCCTGCGGCCACCTCACCCTCCAGGAAGTCCAGGAAGTTGCCCGCGATCTGCTTGGAAATCTCATCGGCGGGCTTGAAGGGGGCGTTGCGGTCCGGGGCGTCCGTCTCCACCACGGCCACCACCTTGTTCACGTCGATGTCAATGGTGGTGGTGCCAATGCGATCCCCGGCGGAGGTGATCGGAATCGGGGTGCGGTTGGGCAGGGCGGGAATGCGGTAAATATCGTGCATGCCCTCCAGGTCGCGGGACTGCCAGGAGTTCACCTCGATGATGATCTTCTCCGCGGCGTCCAGGAACTCCACGTTGTTACCCACGGCCGAGGAGGGCACGATCGCGCCGTCCTCCGTGATCCGCACGGCCTCCACGATGGCGGCATTCATGGTGCCAAAGAAACCCTGCTCCACGAACATGCCCAGGTGAGAGAGGTGAATGTCCGCGTACTTCATCTGCGCGGAGTTGATCTTGCCGCGCATGGTGGGGTCGGACTGATAGGGGGTACGGAAGTTGATCGCGTCGGCCTCGGCCAGCACGCCGTCGGCGTCGGAAGCCGTGGAGGCACCCGTAAAGACGTCGATGGCGTACTCCTCGCCGCGCGCGTGGGCCTCCTTGGCCCGCTCGGCAATGGCGGTGGGCAGCACCTTGGGGTACCCCGCCCCGGTGAAGCCGGACATGCCCACCTTATCGCCGTGGTTGATGAACTCCGCTGCCTCCTGCGCGCTCATGACCTTGCCGCGCAACTGGGCGTTCGCAATCCTCTCGGACACCGTGCAATCCTCCTTGACATGCTGATCGTCGCCACCCCAGGAACGTGATCCCCGCCCCGGGACGGCAAAGAGTTACCAGGCCCACAGTAGTCGATATATCCGCGCCGCGCCGCTTCCTGCCCACGGTACCGGGACGTCGATAAGCAATAGTTTGAGCACCGCTGCTCCCCAGGCCACAATGTTCCTCGTGACTTTGCAGATCGGACCCCTCCGCCTCGACTCCCCGGTGGTGCTGGCGCCCATGGCGGGCGTGACCAACATGGCCTTTCGCACCCTGTGCCGGGAGATCGAGCAGGAGCGCACGGGTACCTCCGCCGCCCTGTACGTGTGCGAGATGATTACGGCGCGCGCCCTGATCGAGCGCAACCCCAAGACCATGCACATGACGGCCTTTGCCCCCGAGGAAAACCCGCGCAGCCTCCAGCTTTATACCACCGATCCGCAGCACACCTACGAGGCCGCGAGGATGATCGTGGAGGAAAACCTCGCGGATCACATCGACATGAACTTTGGCTGCCCCGTGCCCAAGGTCACCCGGCGTGGCGGCGGCTCCGCGCTGCCGTACAAGCGCCGCCTTTACGGCAACATCGTGGCCGCCGCCGTGCGCGCCACCGAGGGCACGAACGTTCCGGTGACCGTGAAGTTCCGCATCGGCATTGACGACGCCCACCATACCCACCTCGACGCCGGGCGGATCGCCGCCGAGGAGGGTGCGGCCGCCGTGACGCTGCACGCCCGCACCGCCGCCCAGCGCTACTCCGGGCAGGCCGACTGGGACGAGATCACCCGCCTGGTGGAACACATGCGCGGCTCCGGGGTGGCGGTGCTGGGCAACGGCGATATTTTTGCCGCCGAGGACGCCCGCCGCATGATGGAGCGCACCGGCTGCGACGGCGTGGAGGTGGGCCGGGGTTGCCTGGGCCGCCCCTGGCTCTTTGCGGAACTCTCCGCCGCCCTGCGCGGGGCTCCCCTGCCCGCCGAGCCCACCCTGGGCGAGGTCACCCGGATCATCACCCGCCACGCGGAACTCCTGGCCGCCCACGACGGCGAGGAACGCGCCTGCCGTGACATGCGCAAGCACATGGGCTGGTACCTGCGCGGCTTCCCCGTGGGCGGGGAACTGCGCGGCAGGCTGGCCAAGGTGAGCAGCCTTGCCGAACTGCGCGCGGAACTAGCCCCCTGGGCAGACTCCCCCGAAGTGGCCAAGGATTCCGACGGCGCGCGGGGCCGCCAAGGCTCTTCCTCCAAGGTGGCGCTTCCCGACGGCTGGCTGGACGATCCCGAAGATGAAACCGTGCCCGTGGGCGCGGACATCGACAACAGCGGAGGTTAGGTTTTCCTCCTATACTATGCCCATGCGTACCGCCTATAGAGAGCACCTTGATACCTTTTCCCACGACCTCGTGGCGATGTGCGACCTCGTAGACGCGGTGATGACCAAGGCCTCCGACGCCCTGCTGCACTCCTCCCTGCAACCCGCCGAGGAGGCGCTATCGCTGGAGGAGCAGGTCACCGAGATCGCCTCGCGGTGCGAATCCCGCGCCGTGGAACTACTGGCCCTCGAAGGTCCCGTGGCCCGCGATCTGCGGCAGGTGGTTTCCTCCATCTATATCGTGGAGGACTTTCGCCGCATGGCTGCCCTGGCCATGCACATCGCCAGCACCGCGCGGCGCAGGCACCCCCAGGCCGTGATACCCCAGGATCGGGAGGGCGACTTTGCGGAATTCGCCCGACTGGCCGCCGATATGGCCGCCAAGACCCGCGCCCTACTCCTTGACCCCGAGGCCCCCGCCGCCGTGGCGCTGAGCAAGGACGATGATTCCGTGGACGCCCTGCACCAGGACGTCATGGCCGGACTCACCCAGGGCCAGTGGAGCGGCACCGTGACCCAGGCGGTGGACGCCACGCTCATCGGCCGCTACTACGAGCGCTACGCGGATCACTGCGTGAGCGTGGCCGACCGCGTGATCTACCTCAGCACGGGCATGACCCGCAGCGAATACCTGGCTGCTCAGTCCTCGCGGATGTAGGCGGTGTCCCCGTCCTTGCCGATGATTGCCCGGGCGGGATATATTTTTCCTTCCACATCGTCGCAAAGGTTGAGATCACTGCGTTCTATGGTGTAGATACTAAAATTATCACCTTTCCGCATAATCAGCTTCGTAGGCCCGCCATCATACTGCGTAGTGGTATAACTAACGTCCCAGCCGTACCGACGCCGTATAGATTCCTCATCCGTATAAGGACAAGCAAAAACAAACTCCTCGGCATCAAAGTGATCCGACACCCGTGCCTGCCCCCGAGAATACAATTCCTCACGGAAAGATTCCAAGGGACGATTATGATACTTATGTTTCACCACAATTGCGGCCAGCAGCGCCGCGCAGAGAAAGCAGAAAACCAGGAAAACAATCAGGGAAACTTTTAAGAAACGCCGCATGGTAGCTCATTCTGCCTGATCTTAACGACATAAGCCAGGGCACCGCCGACAGCGCTGTGATCGCCCCTGCCTGCGGTGCCCTGACCTTATGCGGGTTTGCTTAGCCGAAGCGGCCCGCGATGTAATCCTCGGTTTCCTTCTGCTCCGGGTTCTCAAAGATCTTGCGGGTGGGCCCGGCCTCCACCAGGCGACCCGGCTTGCCGGTGGCCTCCAGGGAGAAAAAGGCCGTTTGATCGGACACGCGCGCCGCCTGCTGCATGTTGTGCGTGACGATCACGATGGTGAACTTCTCCTTCAACTCGTGAATGAGGTCCTCCACCGCCAGAGTGGAGATGGGGTCGAGCGCGGAACAGGGCTCGTCCATGAGCAGCACCTCCGGCTCCACCGCGATGGCGCGCGCGATACACAGGCGCTGCTGCTGACCACCGGAGAGTCCGCCACCCGGCTTGTCCAGGCGATCCTTGACCTCCTCCCAGAGGTTCGCGCCGCGTAAGGACTTCTCCGCCACCTCCTTGAGCTTCTTCTTGTTCTTCTCCCCCGCCAGCTTTAATCCGGCCACCACGTTGTCCTCGATGGACATGGTGGGGAAGGGATTGGCCTTTTGGAATACCATGCCGATGGTGTTACGCACGGCCACCGGGTCCACCTTGGCCCCGTAAATGTCCTCGCCGTCCAGGAGGATCTTGCCCTTCACGGAGGCGTTCGGGGTGACCTCGTGCATGCGGTTGATGGTGCGCAGCACCGTGGACTTACCGCAGCCGGACGGGCCGATGAAAGCCGTGACGGACTGGGCGGGCACGGAAAGATTGACGTTTTGCACGGCGTGGAAATCGCCGTAATAGATATTGACGTCCCTCAGCTCAAGCTTTGACATCTCAAGACTCCTCTTTATTTAGCGTTTAACCGAGAACTTGGCGGAAATGAACCGCGCCGCGATATTGAGCACCGCGATGATGAGCACCAGCGTGAACGCCGCGCCCCAGAGTTTGTCCACCACCGCGTCCGCGGTACCGGCCTTGTACATATCCACCATCATCAGCGGCAGGGAGGACTGCGGCCCGGCAAAGGGATCCCAGTTAATCACCTGCGTGGAGCCCACCAGGATCAGCACCGGGGCGGACTCGCCCATCACGCGCGCAATGGCCAGCATGATTCCGGTGATGATGCCCGAAAGCGAGGTGGGCAGCACAATCCGCACGATGGTTTTCCACTTGGGTACGCCCAGCGCATAGGAGGCCTCGCGCAGATCCTGGGGAACGATGCGCAGCATCTCCTCCGTATTGCGCACGATCACCGGCACCATGAGCAGCACCAGTGCCAGGGACACCGCCATGCCGGAGCGCTCGAAGCCAAAGAGCACGATCCACATGGAGTACACGAACAGCGCCGCCACGATGGAGGGCACACCGGTGAGGATGTCCACCATGAACGTGGTGATCCGGCCCAGGCGATTGCCGTTGGCGTACTCCACCAGGTACACGGCGGTGAACACACCGATGGGAATGGAGATGAGGGAACAAATTACCGTTTGCACCAGCGTGCCGATGATCGCGTGCAGCGCACCGCCACCGGGCTGGCTGTACATGATCTTGAACTGCGAGGAGGTCCACCAGTCCGCGCTGAGCACCGGGCCCAGGCCCCGGGAGACGAGCACAAAGAGCACCCACACCAGGGGAATCATCGCCAGGCCCATCGTGGCGTACACCAGCACCGTGGCCACGGTATTGGTGCTCTTGCGGGCGGCGGAAATATCGGTGAAGGCGGAACTCTTAATTTCCGTGATATTCGCGTTAGTCATAATCCTTGCCTCCTACTTCTTGCTCACCAGGGCGCGAGCAATAGAGTTCACCACGAAGGTCAAGAGGAAGAGCACCAGACCGGCGGCGATGTATGCACCGGCGGAGATGTTGTTATTGAACTCCGGGGCGGCGTTGGCGATCGCGGTGGCAAAGGTGGTGCCGCCGTCGAAAAGCGAGAACCTAAAGCCCGAGGACGGCGAGATGACCATGTACAGCGCCATCGTCTCACCCAGGGCGCGGCCCAGCCCCAGCATGGCGCCGGAGACGTAACCGGAGAAGCCGAAGGGCAGCACCGTCATGCGCACCACCTCCCAGCGGGTGGCTCCGAGCGCCAGGGCGGCCTCGATCTGCCCCTTGGGGGTTTGCACAAAGACCTCGCGGGTGGTGGCGGCGATGATCGGCAGGATCATCACGGCCAGCACGATACCGCCGGTAAAGAGGTTGCGGCCGGTGACAAAGGAGGGCGAGTTCTCATACAGGGAGAACAGGAAGAAGCCGCCCGCCCAGCTCTCCAGCCAGGTATAGAGGCCGGACAACCAGGGGCCGAGCACCTGCCAGCCCCACAGGCCGTACACGATGGAGGGCACCGCGGCCAGCATGTCCACCAGGTAACCCAGCGGCTTGACCGCGCCCTTGGGGGCGTAGTTGGACAGGAAGATGGCGATGCCCAGGGCCACCGGCATGGCGATGACCAGCGCCACCACCGAGACCAGCACCGTGACCGCCAGCAGGTTGGGGATACCGAACTGCATGGTGGAGGTGGCCTGGGTCTGCCACTCCCCGGAATAGGTGAGGAAGCCCCACAGGCCGCCCTCGTTGCGGGAGAGCGAGGGCACCGCGCGCCAGATGAGAAACAGGCCGATGGCCGCGATGAGCACCGTGATCAGCGTGGCAGACGTGGTGGAAAGGGTTTCAAAGACCCGATCCCCGGCGCGCTTGACCTTGGACGCACCCTGCGCAGCCTGAGCGTCAGCGGCTTCCTGCGCCGCGCGCTTGGCGCTGGGAGCCTCAGAAAGATGAGTTGGCATGAAACGACGATCCTTGGATTGGGCGGGCTTACTTGATGGCCTCGACGGCCTTGGTCAAGCGATCGAGGTGGGTGCCGGTGACCGGGATGTAGCCCAGGGATTCCAGCTGCTCATTCTGGGAGTTCAGGGCCACCGTGAGGAAGTCCTTGACGCGATCGGCGGCACCCTCGGTGGCACCGGAGTTGGTGTAATCCGAGCAGACGATCTCATAGGTGGTGAGCACCAGCGGGTACGCGCCCTGCTCCTGCATGGCAAAGAGGGCCTTGGAATCCACCACCATGTTGTTGCCCTCGCCGGTGAAGCTGAGGTTATCCAGGGCCACGCCCACGGAGTCCGAGTTGAGGGTGACGGGGCCGGAGCCGAAGTCAATGTTGGCGGCCTTGGCGTTCTGCTTCTCATCGACGAAGCCGGACTCCACGTAGGTGATCGCGCCGTTGATGGAATCCACCTCGGAGGCCACGCCGCTGGAACCGTTCGCGCCGGAGCCCACGCCGGAGGGGAAGGTCTGGCCGGTGGTCTCCCACTGATCCGGGACGGAGGCGTTGAGGAACTTCTGGAAGTTATCCGTGGTGCCGGACTCATCGGAGCGGTAGACCACCTGGATCTTCTGATCCGGCAGGTCCACGCCCTCGTTATCGGCGGCGATGGCGTCATCGTTCCAGTTGGTGATCTCACCCTTGAAGATCTTGGCCACCGTGGGCACGGAGAGGTTCAGCTCATCGACGCCCTCCAGGTGGTAGGCCACGGCCACCGGGCCGATCACCAGGGGCAGGTGCCAGGCCTCGGCACCGCAGCGATCGGCGGCCTTGCCCACCTGCTCATCGGACAGCGGGGAATCAGACCCCGCGAAGTCCACGGTACCGCCCACAAAGTTCTGGCGACCGGAGCCGGAACCGGAGGCGTTATAGGCCAGGCTCGCGCCGCTGACCTGGGAGCCATACTCCACGCCAAAGTAATCCATCGCCTTCTGCTGGGAGGAGGCACCCTCCGCCACGAGCTGGCCGGTGGCGTTGGATAGACCCTCGACGGAACCGCCATCGGCGGAGCCGGTCTCCTCCGAGCAGGCCACGAGCGCGGCGGAGGACGCGGCGGTGAGGCTCACGACGGCGGCAAGACGCTTGAAGTTCATGGTTACGGGAAACCCTTTCAGCTCTGTGATCAAGAGGTACGGCAGCAAAGGGTACGAGAGTTCCCTTTGTGCTCTCCGAGAGAAAAGGTAGAGCCCGATTGCGTCTAAAAAACTAATAACACGTGAACAACAAGTTAATTTCACACCACCATTTGGCTAACTACCCTGGGTGTACACCACATGTTCCTCCTCCACCTCAAAGCCCAAACGGTGGTAGGCCTTAAGCGCGGCATCGTTATCCGCCTCCACGTACAGGATCACCCGGCGGCCCCCCCTTTCCGCAAGATGGAAAAGGCCCGCACGCAGCAGGGAATCGCCCAGACGGCGACCTCGATAGGCCGCCGCCAGGCCCACCACGTAAACCTCGCCCAACCCCTCTTCCTCCTCGTGCCATTTTGTCCAGTGGAAGCCCGCCAGTTCCTCCCCGTGGGTGAGAAGAACCACACCGCGCGGATCGAACCAGGTGGCCTCCATCGCGCGCTCCAGGCGCGCCATGTCCCAACCGCCCTGCTCCGGGTGCCAGTCAAAGGCCTCATTATTGGCCCGCAACCACCGCTCCAACACCCGCTGGCGGCCCCACTGCGTGCTCAACTCGGCCAGATCGCTCAGCGCGTACCCCTCTGCGATCTCGGGCGCGTGCGCCGCCTCGGCCAGGGCCTGCCCCTTGATCCCCAGTACCTGCAAACGGCGAGTGGGCCGCATACCCCGAGCCCGCGCCAACCCCTGTGCCCCCGGGAGGTCGCCGTGCGCCCACACGGGTGCGGGAGGGAGGGCGTCGAGAAGCCGGGTGGCAAGCCCCTGCCTGCGGTGCGCGGGATCGACCACCAATTCCGCCTCCTCCCCCAGGGCGATGAGGCCCACCACGTCCTGGCCGGAGGTGGCGATGGCGTGGCGGTGATGCAGGCGGGGATCGTCCAGGCCCAGCACGAACTGCTCCGAGAGCGGGGCGATGCCATCGGCGCGAGCGGCGCGATCGAGCAGCGCGCGGGCGGCCGCAGCCTGGGGGGTACCGGGAAGATCAAGGAGGCGGATATTCATGCCCGCCCAGGGTACTCACTAGACTGGCCAGGGTGGTTGCCCGGAAGAAGATCCTTGCCCTGACCGCCACCTGCCTGGGCGCGGTGGCGGCGCTGGCGTGGGCGGCGGACTCCACCGTGGCCATTCGCGCGGAACGCGCCATCTCCACCGCCGTGGCGGACAACTCCAACCTAGAGGTACACCCCCGCGTCTACCTGGGCGGGGTGCCCTACGCCCAGGCGCTGCTCACCGGGGAAATCCCGCGGCTCTCCGTGGAGGCCCTGGACGTGGACACCCCCGGCCTGGGGCTGGTCAATGCCCGCACGGAACTCACCGCCATCGAGGCGGACCCGCAACAGGTGCTCAGCGGCAACCTCACCGGGGCCACTGCCGAGGTATTCAGCAGGCAACTGGGGCTGGACGGGGTGGCCGTGGGCGAGCAACTCGGCATGACCGACCTGGACATCGCCAATCCCTACGACATCTCCCCCGGCGGCGGCCCCGCCGTGGAGGTGCAACTCACCGGCACCCCGCCCGGCTTCGACGAGGCCGTGACGGTGATCGCCAGCCTGCGCCTCAACGGCCCCACCTTCCGCATGACGCCCATTGAGCTTCACGACGTCCCCCCGGCGCGCGCCCAGGAGGTCACGCAGGCCTTCACCTGGGAATTAGATACCCGTTCCCTGCCGCTGGCCGGGCAGGCCGAGGGGGTACATGTATCCGGCGGGTCCATCTACTTCACCGCGCAGCGGCGCAATATCACCGTGGCGTTTTCCGATCTCTCGCCCCTGGAGGCGGCCGAACATTCGGCGTATGACGATACGGATTATGGGCGGGATAATCCGGTGAGTGGAAGGTAAACCCGGCGGGGTTGAGTTTTTTGGGGGTGCTGCGTTCGGCGTGCGCACAAACCCCGCCGGTGTGTGACTGGTGTGAACCACTGGGGTACAAAAGCGCGTGGGCGGGATTTTTCCTCGCCACTGTGTGACTGGTGTGATTCTCCCACGTCACCAAGCGCTAATGGGCGCGCAGCAATGCATCCCGTCTGCCGGTGTGGGAGCCACGGGAATCACTCCCGTCACACACTGGCGAGGAAAAATCACCGCACGCCCCCTGAACCCACGAGAATCCCGAAAAACAAGAAACTTACCGCACCCGCACAAAATCGCGCAGCGCGTGCCCCACCGAGCGCCGCACGGACAGCGGCTCGCCCTGCGGGGCAAAGACCTCCAGGGCACCGGGCACGCACCCCAGGGTGACGGAGGTGTAATCGCCCTCATATTCCCCGTCCACCTGGAAGTGCTCGGGCTCGGGGCACACCAGGGTCACGGAGGTGGCGTCATCGAATTGCACGGTGCGGCGCTTGATCCAGCGCTCGATCCACCGGCGGTGCCCCACCCCGATGAGGTGCAACATGCTGGCCACCCCGCCCAGGCCCCGGATATTGGTGAGCCCAAAGAGGCCGAGCCCCTGGTCAAAGGAGTTGCGGGGATTGGTGACCACCGGCAGGGGGCCAAGGAACGTCCAGGGATTGGTGTTGGAGGCGAAAAGCAGCGGCATGGTGTGCCGGTGCAGCACCTCGCCCTCACTGGAGGTGGCGCGCACCTCAATGCTGGGCGGGTTGGCCTGGGTGCGCAACCAGGCCTCCGTGGATACCACCAGGTAGCGCAGGGGCGTGGCGGCAAAGCCCCGGCTGCGCACCTGTTCCACGCGCTCGATCACGGTGGCGTCAATGCCAAAGCCCGCATTGACGGCAAACCACCCCTCGTCCCAGGTTCCCAGGCAGATGGTGCGGCGCTGATCCTCACGCAGCACCTCGGCCAGTTGCTCGGCCAGCAGATCGGAGAAGGGCTGATAGCCCAGGGCGCGGGCAAACACGTTGGCGGAGCCGGTGGGCACCACCGCGAGCGCGGGAACCTCGCCGGGATCGGGGGCGGATTCCACGGGGCCGAGCAGGCCGTTGATGATCTCATTGACGGTGCCATCGCCACCCACGGCGATCACCACGTCATAGTCCTGGCGGGTCAGGCCCCGGCACATTTCCGCCGCGTGGCCCGCGTAATGGGTAAACACACTGCGCAGGTGCAGCCCCTCGACCTCGCTCAGGGCGGCCACCACGCGCCGCAGCATGAGCGGGGATTGGGTGGTGGCATTGGGGTTAGAGATCAGCAGCGCACGCACCCGCCCCAGTGTAGCCGTCCGGCACCGGGCACCCAGTACCCTGGTGGGCATGACTGAGCACAACCACGTTCCCGATACCCCCGGCGACGCCGCCGCCTCCGGCACCAACGGCACGAGCGCCAACAGCACCAACAACGCCGAGGGCACCCAGCCCGCCACGCGCAGCGGCAGCGACGCGGTGAACCTCGCCGCCGAGCAGTCCAAGAACACCGCCGGGCGCAATATCCCCGCCCTGGACGATCTGCCCATCGAGGCTGATACCGCTAACCTGCGCCTGGGGCCGAATCTGCACGATGGCCTGCTGGCCCTCCTGCCCCTGGTGGGCGTGTGGCGCGGCGAGGGTCAGGCCGATACCCCCGAGGGCGGTCAGTACGCCTTTGGCCAGCAAATCACCTTTGCCCACGACGGCGAGAACTACCTCACCTACGAGTCCCGCATCTGGAAGATTGATGAGGAGGGCAAGCCCAGCGGCCTGGATCAGCGCGAGTCCGGCTTTGTGCGCATTGACCTCAAGGACAACATCGAGTTCATCTGCACCCACTCCACGGGCGCGGTGGAGATCCTCTACGGCAAGCCGGTCAATGAGCGCGCCTGGGAGTTAGAGTCCGCCTCCACGATGGTCACGGAGACCGGCCCCGCCACCCTGGGACCGGGCAAACGGCTCTACGGCCTCATGCCCAATAACCACCTGGGTTGGGTGGACGAGCGCGTGGTGAACGGGGAACTCCACCCGCGCATGTCCGCGGAACTCACCCGCGTGGTGGGCTAGTTTCCCGTCACCGCGCGCTCGATCAACTCCCGGATCTCCGCCTCATTGGCGGGGGCCGGGAGTTTTTCACCATTGAGGCGGGTGACCCGGGCCGCCAGGCGCACGGAACTGACCA
Source organism: Corynebacterium sp. 21KM1197 (assembly GCF_033783015.1). Taxonomy (NCBI): domain Bacteria; kingdom Bacillati; phylum Actinomycetota; class Actinomycetes; order Mycobacteriales; family Corynebacteriaceae; genus Corynebacterium; species Corynebacterium sp. 21KM1197. Next base: position 1,917,520 of record NZ_CP123907.1, read on the forward strand.
GCCACACGGATTCCGCCGCCAGGAGATCGGCCACCGTGAGGTCCTTGGCCTTGCAACGCCAGCCGGCGGCCTGGGCGGCGTCGAAAAGCGCGGCCTGGGTGGTGCCGCGCAGCACCATGCCCCCGGGGGTGGGGGTGCGCAGCTTGCGGTTCTTTTTTTGCCACCACCACGGTGGAGGTGGCGCCCTCAAGCACGCGGGCCTGCTTCCCGGTGCCCTCGGTGTAGATCACGTCCTCGCAGCCCTGGGTGCGGGCGTGGCGCAGGGCGGACATCGCGGCGGCGTAGTTGAGGGTTTTCGCGCCCGTGGAGAGCCATTCCCGGGCCTGCTCGTCCACGGTGAGGCCGCGCGGGAGGGTAAGCGCGCGCACGCCCTCCTCGCGCTGCCTGCGCTGCTCGGCGGGCACCTCCGCGATGGTGAGCCAGGCCGAGGGATAGCCGGTGGAGGCCCGGCCGTGGCTGTACGTCCACACGCACTTGCCCTCCGCGTCCTCGCCGCGCTCGGCCACCCAGGCAGCCAGGGCCTCGCGGGTGGCCCCGCGCCAATAGTCCAGGTCGGGGGCCGGAAGCCCCAGGGCGCGGGCCGAGGCGGCAAAGCGCTGCGCGTGGCGCTCCTCGTTGCACGCGCGCCCATCGCGCACCAGGAAGGTTTCAAAGATGCCGTCGCCCCGGGTCACCGCCGCGTCGTCCCAGAATAGAAAGGGCAGGGAGGCGTTGTGCCTGCGCAGGGAGCCGCCAAAGGGCTCCAGAATGAAGATGATGGGCGCGGTGGTTCCAGCCATACCTTGAATTATGCCCGCTGACGGTGGTTACCATCTACCTGTGTCTGATACCACCTCCTATGCCTCCCCCCTGCTGAGCCTGCCCGGCGCCCTGCCCGCCCACGAGTCCGATCCCCTCGCCCTGGGCGTGGACAGCCGGGGGGTGGCCTGGCACTACGGCGATCCCCTGGCCGAGCAGCGCCAAACGGCGGAATCCGGGGTGTTCATCGACCGCTCGCACCGCACCATCCTCCGGGTCACCGGGGAGGACGCCGCGGGCTTCCTGCACAACCTGCTCAGCCAGGGTCTCGCCGAGGCCCCCGTGGGCTTCCACGCCGACGCCCTCAACCTCGACGCCCAGGGGCGCGTGCTCCACCACGCCGGGATCATGCGCGCCGAGTCCGGCTTCTACCTTGATCTACCGCGCGCCCAGGCCGAAGGCCTGCTGAGCTTCCTCACCCAGATGATCTTTTGGTCCAAGGTGGAGATCGCCGAGAGCTCGCTGGGCCTCATCACCGTTCTGGGAGCCAGCCCCGCGCTTATCGACGCCACCCCGCGCCTTGCGTGGGCACGCAGCGAGGGCGACAGGATCGACCTCGCCGTGGAACGCGCCGATCTCCCCGAGGTGGCCGAGGCGCTGCGGGCACAGGGCCTGCAACCGGCGGGTTTGATGGCCTGGACGGCGCACCGCGTCCACGCCCTCGAACCGGAATTGAGCGCCGATCTGGACGCCAAGACAATTCCGCACGAGGTACCCACGTGGATCGGGCGCGGGGAGCACCTGGGCGCGGTTCACCTAGAAAAGGGCTGCTACCGGGGCCAGGAAACGGTGGCCCGGGTGGAAAACATCGGACGCTCCCCGCGCCTATTGGTCCGCCTGCACCTGGACGGCTCCGTACCGGTGCTCCCCGCACCGGGAACGGAGATCACCGCCCAGGAACGCCGCGTGGGCAGGCTGGGCACGGTGGTGCACGATCACGAGTTTGGGCCCATCGCTCTGGGGCTGATCAAGCGCTCCGCCTTGGAGAGTCCCGGGCTGGTGGCGGGCGACGCCGCGCTGGCCGTGGACACGGATTCCCTGCCAACTTTTGAGGGAGACAAAGCGGGCCGCGCCGCGATGGATCGGCTGCGCGGCCGGTAGGGGTTTATGGCCCCTATCCTGCTGAAAACCGGCAATACCGGAGGCGGTGCAGAAATTTTTGAGCGGAACCGCTATTGTGTCTTACAGGAATATAGACATACGTAAAGCAGATGGGGCATCCGAATACCCTGGATCGCCCGGAAACTCCAAGGGGGTCATCGCCATGGGTCGCGGTCGCGCGAAGGCAAAGCAGACCAAAGTTGCACGCCGGTTGAAATACAGCACGCCAGATATGGATCTGGAGTCCCTACAGCGTGAACTAGCCGGCAAGGCTCCTCACAGTACCTACGAGGACTCACAGGACGAGACGGACTATGAGGACCCGTACGCGGAGTACGCCTACTGGGATGAAGAGGAGAAGGACCGCTAAGGTTCTCTTCTCCCCCTCACCACCACGAGGAAGGGGCGGCACCCTCTCCACCGGAGAGAGGCCGCCCCTTCTTTGTTGCGCCGTTAGTTGCCGTTATTGCATTGTCAGGCGGCTCAGTAGCCGGGGTGCGAGCCCGTCATCACCACGCGCTGATCGTCGCCCTCGGCGGCGTCGCGCACCGTGCCGATCTCGAAGCTAGGAATGTGGCGCGCGGCGAGCATGGCCAGGGCGCGATCCCGATCCTTCTCCGAGACCACGGCCACCATGCCCACGCCCATGTTGAAGGTCTTTTCCATCTCCTCCTGAGATACCTTGCCCAGCGAGGAGATGGTGCGGAAGATCTGCCCCGGCGTCCAGGTGCCGCGCGAGATGGTGGCCACCAGGTGATCCGGGATCACGCGGGCCAGGTTCCCGGCCAGGCCGCCGCCGGTGACGTGGCAGAACGTGTGAATATCGCACTCGGCGGCCAGGGCCAGGCACTCGCGGGTATAAATCCTGGTGGGTTCCAGCAACTCCTCCCCCAGGGTGCGGCCCAGTTCCTCCATGTGTCCATCCAGCGGCAGGCCCGCCTTTTCCAGCAGCACGTGGCGGGCCAGGGAGTAACCATTGGAGTGCAGGCCCGAGGAGGCCATGCCAATGATCACGTCACCGGCGCGCACCCGATCCGGCCCCAGCAGCTCATCGGCCTCCACCACGCCCACGGCGGTGGCGGAGACGTCATACTCCCCCGGTTCCATCAGGCCGGGGTGCTCGGCCGTCTCGCCGCCCAGCAGCGCGCAGCCAGCCTGCACGCAGCCCTCCGCGATGCCGGAGACGATCTGCGCCACGTGCTCGGGCACCACCTTGCCGATGGCGATGTAATCCTGGAGGAAGAGCGGCTCCGCGCCGCACACCACGAGGTCATCCACGCACATCGCCACCAGGTCGATGCCGATGGTGTCATGCTTGCCCATCGCCTGCGCCACGGCGAGCTTGGTGCCCACGCCGTCCGATCCGGCGGCCAGCAGCGGCTCCCGGTACTTGCCCAGGGCGAAGAGCCCGGCAAAGCCACCCAGGCCGCCGCGCACCTCGGGGCGGGTGGCCTTCTTGGCCAGGGGGGCGAATAGTTCTACGGCGCGGTCGCCGGCCTCGATGTCCACCCCGGCGGCGGCGTAGGAGGCACCGGACGTTTCGTTCTGGCTCATCGTCTCATCTTTCATGGTCGTAGTTTCTATCGGGATCTAACTCTGAGCAAGGGGTGCCTGGAGGCGGGCCACCAGGTCCGCGTTGGGATTGCCCTGGGGCAGTCCCAGCGGGTATTCCCCGGAGAAGCAGGCCGTGCACAACTCGGACATCGGCTGCTCGGTGGCCTCCACCATCTGCTCGATGGAGACGAAGCCCAGGGAATCCGCGCCAATCGCGGTGCAGATGGACTGGGCCACGTCCTCATCGTTTTGACTATCGCCGGAATTGGCAATGAGTTCCCCGGGGCTGGCAAAGTCGATGCCGTAGAAGCAAGGCCACTTCACCGGCGGGGAGGCGATGCGCACGTGTACCTCGGCGGCCCCGGCCTCCCGGAGCATGCGGATCAGCGCGCGCTGGGTATTGCCGCGCACGATGGAATCATCCACCACGATCAGGCGCTTGCCCTCGATCACCTCGCGCAGCGGATTGAGTTTCAGGCGGATACCCAACTGGCGCAGGGTCTGCGAGGGTTGGATGAAGGTGCGGCCCACGTAGGAGTTCTTCACCAAACCCTGCCCAAAGGGAATCCCGGACTCCCGGGCGTATCCCACCGCCGCCGGGGTGCCGGACTCCGGCACCGGCATGACCAGATCGCCCTCGGCCGGGAACTCCCGGGCCAGGCGGCGCCCGATCTCGATGCGCACGGCGTTCACGGAGCGATCACGGATCACGGTATCCGGGCGGGCCAGGTACACGTACTCGAACACGCAGCCCTTGTGGCGGGGCTGAGCAAAGCGCTCGGTGTGGATACCCGTGGCGTCGATAGCCACCATCTCGCCGGGCTCGATCTCCCGGACAAAGGAGGCACCCACGATGTCCAGGGCGCAGGTCTCGCTGGCCACCACCCAGCCGCGTTCCAGGCGGCCCAGGGCCAGGGGGCGCACGCCATAGGGATCGCGGGCGGCGTAGAGGGTCTGCCCATCGGTGAAGGTGAGGCAGAACGCGCCGTGAACGCGCGGAAGCAACTCGCGGGCGGCGTCGAGCACCGTGGTGCCGTCCTGGACGGCGTCGGCAAGCAGGGCGGTGAGCACGTTCGTGTCGGAGGCGCTGGCGGCGTCGAGCACGCCGCGCTCGGTGGCCTCATCGCGCAACTCCATGAAGTTCACCAGGTTGCCATTGTGCCCCAGGGCGATGTCCGTGCCGTTGGCGGAGGTTCGGAACATCGGCTGGACGTTATTCCAATCCGTGCCGCCCGCCGTGGAATAGCGGGTGTGACCGATGGCCACGTCCCCCTCGAAGGAATCCAGCAGCATCTCATCGAAGATCTGGGACACCAGGCCCATATCCTTGTACACGATGATGCGATCCCCATCGCCCACCGCGATACCGGCGGCCTCCTGGCCGCGATGTTGCAGGGCAAAGAGCCCAAAGTACGTGAGCTTGGCTACTTCCTCCCCCGGCGCCCACACCCCGAATACACCGCATTCCTCTCGCGGTGCGGTCTCCCCGCGATCATCAAGGTTCACGGGAGGCGAGACAGGGACGGGAGGACAATGCGTGTTCCTAAGTGCCACGGGCAACATCATAGCTACCGCGAGCCACCCAGCCTAAACAACGGCAACCAACCGGCCACCTCGCCCGCCCTGGCTCCCGACGCCTCCACCGCGCCCTCCGCGCAGGCCTGCGGGTACTCCACCTCCCCCAGCGCCAGGCGCAGCCACGTCAGCGCGTTCATCTCCACCACGTTTGGCGGGGTGCCGCGCGTGTGCCGGGGCCCCTCGATGCACTGCACCGCCACGAACGGCGGCACCCGCACCTCCACCGAGTGCCCTGGCGCGCTCTGCTCCAGCAGGCGCGCGGACTGCCGCACCGCCGCCGCTACCTCCGCACGCGGGGGCTTATCGACGCCCTCGGGATCGCGCACCCACCGCTGCACTGCCTCCACCGCGCGGCGCGCGGCAAGGGGATCAACCTTCTTAGCCACCCCGGCAGTATATCTACTTGCTCTAGCCGCTTATCCCTGGCTTATCCCCGGGTTATCAGCGGCCGCCACACACGGTATGGTGGTGGGGTCTATACGGAGATAAACCCCAGTACACCCACGGAGAACACTGCTTTTATGACCACCCCTGCTACCAAATCCCCCTCCGTCACCCTCCGCTTCATGGCGGCCCCCACGGACGTCCTCTTTGCCGATTCCCACGGCATTTCCGGCGGGCGCGTCCTGGAATGGATCGATAAGGCCGCCTACGCCTGCGCCACCCAGTGGAGCGGCACTTATTGCGTGACCGCCTACGTAGGCCACATTCACTTCACCCGCCCCATTCCCTCCGGGCACCTCGTGGAGGTGCGCTCCCGCATCGCCATGACCGGGCGCACCTCCATGCACATCATCAACGAGGTCTTTTCCGCCGACCCCCGCGAGGGCGTATTCACCCGTGCCTGTGACTGCCTGGTGATCTTCGTGGCCAAGAGCCCCGGCACCGGCAAGTCCACCCCCGTGCCCACCTTCGTGCCCACCTCCGACGAGGAGTACCGCGTTCAGGAGGCCGCCCGCTCTCGCATCGCCCTGCGCAGCGCCATCGAGGCCGAGATGGAAAAGCAGACCTACGACGGCCCCTCCGACGCCCCCCGCCTGATTACCCGCTTCCTGGCCAAGCCCACCGACGTGAACTGGGGCGGCAAGGTCCACGGCGGCACCGCCATGGAATGGATCGATGAGGCCGGAACCGCCTGCACGATGGAATGGTCCGGGGAACACACCGTGGCCGTCTACGCCGGAGGCATCCGCTTCTACCAGCCCATCTCCATCGGTGACCTCATCGAGGTGGACGCGCGCATGTTGCGTACCGACGAACGCAGCATGCAGATGTCCATTCACGTGCGCGCCGGCGACGCCCACCGAGGCCGCGGCGAACTGGAAACCGCGATCCACGCCACCGTCTCCTACATCGCCAAGGACGTGGACGGACACGCGCTGCCCAGCCGTCAGTTCACCCCCGTGACCGAGGAGGATCAGCGACTGGCCGAGCACGCCACCATCCTGCGCAACCTGCGCGCCGAGTACTCCCCCAAGCCGCTCATTACGCCGCCGCGCGCGCAGCACGTGGACTAAATTGTCTTTCGGGTGTGCGAGAACGGCCTAGCCCACCACCACGATCCACACCGCCACCAGGTGTAACACCGCCGCAATCACCGTGGCGGTGTGGAAATGCTCGTGGAAACCATAATGCCGCGCCGAACGCCCCGGCCACTGCACCGCATACATCACCGCGCCCAGGGAATACACCAGGCCACCGGCAAAGAGGAGCCACACCACCGCCGGGCTCGTTTGTGCCCACAACTGCGGTATCAGGGGCACGATCATCCACCCCAGAGCCAGGTACACCAACAAATCCACCCAACGCGGATGCTCAATCCACACCAGGCTCAGCGCCACCCCTAAGAGGGCACCGGCCCACACCACGCCCAACATCCAGGCTGCCTGCACCGGGGAGAGCGCGATGAGGCTCAACGGGGTGTACGTGGCCGCGATAAACACCGCGATCATCGCGTGATCCGCCCTACGCCACCAAACCACCGTCTTTTCCCTGCGCCACGGGCCCCGGTGATAGGCTGCCGACACGCCAAAGAGCGCAAAGAGGCCCACCGCGTACACACTCACCCCCAGGGCCTGCCACCAGGGCAGCGTCATCCACGCATAGGTGGACAAGACCGTGCCCGCGATGACGCTTAAGATCGCCCCGATGAAGTGGGCTACGCCGCGCCCCGTGGGGCGTTCACCGCGATCCCACACGTAACGAGTTTGGGCTATCAGACCTTCCGGTACCGCCGTGTGCTCCACCATGAGGTCATGGTACAGAGCATTTTCCACGCCGGTGTGTGACGCATGTGGTTCCCAGTGGGCTCGCAGCGGCGGGGAGGGTGACTTTTCTTGCGCTGTGGGGACGTCGATAGTCCCACCAGTCACATAGTGGTGGAGAAAGTAGCAGACCGGCGCCCCAGGGGTAGGGCATGGCGGGTAGGTGTATTCGGAGAATAGAATGAACGATGTTCGGGGGAATCACAGTTTCCTCGAACGCTCGATCCCTTCGGTGGCGCTTGTCCCCGCCACGGGTGGGGACGGTGCTCGTGAAGGGCACGTCCTCTCTGAAAGAAGGGAGGTGGGAATCATGGCCCTGTCGAAGAAAAGGAGCCGCCGCGAGAGTAGCAGCTCTCTACGACGACTCCTTGGGCGGGTCGCTTCCAGCGTCATCGCGGGCTACATCCGCGATGGGATTAGCTGGTTGATCGACCTCTTGTAGTCCCACCCGAGATCCCTACTTTTCCTGAAACGAGAGGTAGGGATTCTCGCGTTTTTACCTCCGGGCGCGGAGGATACCGCCATTCTAGATCAGCCCCGCCCTCACAGCAATGGTTCACTGAGATCAATACCGCCCCCACCCTACCCAAAAATATCTGCAACAACACACATCACAGTCCAATCACCACCTCCCCGACCATCACCGCCGCCAGCACCAGCATGGCCACCCCGCCCAAGGCTTGCATCACCACGGCGGCGCGCTCGTTGGCCCGCAGCACCCGGCGCGCAGCCAGGCTCAGGCCGGTGTACATCGCCACCACGCTCACGGTAAAAGCCATGCCCAAGGTGAACATCTGCGTGCTCACGGACCACGCGGCCTGGGTATTCACAAACTGCGGGAGCATGGCCACAAAGAACATAATCGCCTTGGGGTTGAGCAGGCTCACGCCCATGCCCTCCCACACCGGTGAGGAGGCCTTATCGCCCCGCACCTGCCCCTGGGCCCCAGCCGTCACCCGCGCGGCGGGGCGCAGCCCCCATAGCATCGTGGCCCCAAGGTAGGTCAGGAGCACCGCACCGCCCACGCTGATGATGGTGAACACCGCCGGGTGTTGGGTGACTATCACGCCTACCCCGGCGGCCACCACGGCGCTCATCACCACGTATCCGGCTCCGATTCCCGCCACGGCCTGATTCACCGCCGCGCGGGAATCCGAGCCGATCACGTGGCGCAGGATAAGCCCCCAGTCCGGGCCGGGAATGCAGGTCATCAGCACGGAGATACCCCAGAAACTCAGCAGCAGCGCAATATCCATGCGCATGAGGGTGCTAAAGCGCAGCATAAAAACCAAAGGCGCGCAGATTCCACCGCTACCTAGCGAGAACAACCACAAAAGTGCATAATCCTTGCACATGGACGAGATTTCCCGCACGATTCTTGCCACGCTTCAGGATAATGCGCGCACCACCGCCGCGGGCCTGGCCGCGCTCACCGGGGCGGCCGCCTCCACGTGCCTGCGCAGGCTGCGGGCCTTGGAGGCGTCGGGGGCGATTCGCGGCTACCACGCCGATATTGATCCCGCCGCCGTGGGCTTTTCCCTCCAGGTAATCGCCTTTGTCACCCTGGAGCGGGAGGATCGCGCCACCATTGAGGCATTTGAAAAGGAGGTGGTGACCATCGAGCAGGTCATCAGCGCGGAGCGACTCTTTGGCGATCCCGATTATCTGCTGCGCGTGGCCGCCCGCGACCTGGAGGATTATCAGCGCCTGCGCGATAACCACCTGGGTGGCCTGCCGGGGCTAAGCAAAATCACCTCCACGATGGTCATGCGGACCCTCGTGGAGCACCGGCCGCTACCGCTCTAGCCACAGCAGGGTGGAGGACCACCCCACCCGCGCGGTCCTCGCCACGCGCCACCCGGCGGCCCGCGCCGCACTATCGACGTCGCCAGCCGTGGGCACGCGGGTGCCGTCCAGGCATAGGCGCACGATGTCCTCGGCAAAGTCGTGCTCGCTGTCCTCGCCCTCGGGGGTGAGGCGGGTCAGCAGGGCCACCCGGCCGCCACAGGCCCCCAGGGCAACTAAGCACTCGGATACCTCCGTGGCGGTAGCCTGGCCGAAGGGATCGACCAGGATCACCACCCCCGCCTGCACCTCGGGGAGGTCAGCCCACGCCACCGCCCGGGCCGGGGTGCCGCGCCGGGTGAACTCCTCCGCGTACACGCGGGCACCCGGCCCGCACACCGCCACGGGGTCGCCGGAAGAAACGGCCTCCACCAGGGCGGGGGCCACCCATTGCGCGGATTCCTCGGCCTCCTCCTCCCACTCGGCGGCGTCGTAAGTCACCGGGCGGGGCGCACCGGAGGCCAGCACCTCCTCGATACCGGCCACTGCCATCGTGCGGTGGGCCGCCACGCCCGCGAGGTGTTCGAAGAGGTGGGATTCCTCATCGGCCAGGTCGTGCGAGAGCGCGGTGAGGCGGTAGCCGGTGCCCTCCCGGGCCACCAGTTCCAGGGATTCGAGGTAGCGCAGGAGGCGCGCTAGGGCGTCCGGGGCCAGGCCCGTGGCCCGGGCGAGCACGGGTACCTCGGCGGGGCTGCGATCCGCGATCGCCGCGAACACCCCGGCGCGCATGGCGGCACGGGTGGCAAAGCCGGGCACCGGATCCAGGAGCGCCGCCAGGTGGCTAAACAGCGCGTAACCGGCGGCCTTATCCTCCTCCTTCTTCTCGGCGGGGCGGTCGCGCCAGTAGCCTGTGACCTCCAGGTTCTCCGGGGCCACGCCGCGCTCCTTGAGGTCGCGGCGGATCTGGCGGAGGCTGCCCGCCTCCCCGGCTACCCAGGCATAGGGCGTGCCCGACAAGAAATCGGCCTGGGCCACGGCCTCGACCATGCTGCCGCCCTCGGCGCGCACCACCCAGCGCAGGTCCACCTCCGCCGAGGTGCTCAAGTCCTGAATGTGCTCGCGCCGGGCCACCTCCACGATGGCCAGGCAGCGGTGCCCGGCGGGCAATTCCTCCAGGCAGCGGCTCATCGCAGGCAGGGCGGTCTCATCGCCCACCAGCAGCAGCCAATCGGTGTGGGTGGGCAGGCGCAGGCAGTTCTTGGGGCCCGCCACCCACAGGCGATCGCCCACCTGCGCGGCGCGCGCCCATTCGTCGGCAAGCCCCGCCTCGTGGTGGGCAAAGTCCACGGTCAGCCGCCCCACCTCCGGTTCCCAGCGGCGCACGGTATAGGTGCGGAAGAGATCCTTGACCTCCGCCGACCACTGGTTGATGCCGCGCTCGTCCGGCTCGGGGCGGGGACGCGCGCCGGTGGCGGGATCGGGGAAGATCAACCGCACGTCATCATCGAAGCCGTCGCTGACCAGGTGGGGCACCTCGAAGCCCGCGTAGGAGTGCGCGGCCAGTTGCTCCCCTCCGAACACCACGCGCCGCATGCCGGAGTTGATCTGCTGAATCTCCAACACCTCCAACTCGCGCACGGAGATGGGGTAAATATCGCGGTCCCTGCTATTCTTGCCCATTTTTATAGTCCTTTCACGCCGGCCATGATTCTATCGGAGAGTTCGCCCAGGCAACTGAGGTTGGCAAAGCCCGGCCCCTGCCGATACCCCGCCAGGGTGGGCAGGAAGAGTCGGCCGTCCATGCCCTCGAAGCGCAGGGTGGCGTCGATACGCTCCTCGAGATCCTGGGCGCGCACCGCCTGCCAATCCGCGGCCCCCGCCTCCCGCGCCAGGCGCTCGCGCGTGGCGGCTTCCAGGTAGGAGCCGAACCACAGCGGGGAATTGCCGCGCGCGTCCACCACCAGGTCGGCGCACACGCTGCCCTCGTAGGTGGTATCCCCGGCCTGGGTGCGCCGGTAGGTGACCCGCAGCGCGCCCTCCTCCCGCGCCACCGCGCTCACCGTGCCGCGATGGTGCTCCACGCGCCCGTCCAGCCCCACGCGCTGCTGAATCCGCACGGAATACACGCTGCGGTCGGTGCGGCCCAGCAGGTCGCGCCGGGCGGCCTCGTCCAACTGCTGCCAGCGGTACGGATCGGTGTACAGGCGATTTTCAAACTGCCCCTCGCCGCGCGTGAAGATCGCCGCGCTGGGCGAGATCACGGTGATCTCCCCCACCCGGGTATCAATGAGCTGATCCACCACGCTGGCCGAGGACTCCCCGGAGCCGATCACCACCACCGAGGCCCCCTCGGCGGGACGGTGTTCCCAGAAATCCGCCAGGGAGCACACCCCCGGCACCTGCGCTATGCGACGCCCACTCGACCCCGGCCCGGTGACCATGAGGCTCCGCGCGCCGAGGTGGCCTGCGGTGGTATCGACCTCCCAGGCCTCTCCCAGCCGCGCGCTGGTGACCTCGGCGGCCACCACCTCAATCCCCAGGCGATCCACCACCCATTGCAGGTAATCCGCCCACTGCTCGTGCAGCGGGGCGGGCCGACCCCGGTCTATCCAGGCACCGAACTCCCCGCGATCAATCAGGAAGGCCGCCCACCCGTGCCGGGCCAGCAACTCGTCCACCTCGGCGGAACGCTCCCCCGCCACGCGGGTGCGGTACGGGAATCCCACATCCTTTTCCGGCGGGGTGCCCAGGCCGTGCCGGCCATCCGTCCACCCGCCGCGCGCCCGCCAGTGGCCGCCCACCCCCAGCGGGTCCACCAGCGTCACCGAGGGGGCGGGCAACCCTAGTTCGCTCAGCACGGCGGCCTTGGCCGCCACGGCCACACCCTTGGGGCCCGCGCCCACCACGAGTAGATCCACGGTCATTCATGCTCCTTCTGGTTGCTTTTCTGTTGAATTGAGATGGCTTCTTTCCCTCCCGGCACTAGCGCTCCGCCCGCTCGGGTTCCTGGGAACGCGCGCGCTCCGCCTGTTCCAGCGCCGCCGCGAGGAAGGGGGCCACCACGGCCCAGCCCTCGGCGCGCACCAGGCCAAAGTGATCGGCGTCCACGTCCAGGCGCTCCACCCGAGCACCCGCGCGCGCCCAGGCGGCCTCCGGGTTCCAGTCCTGCGGGCCGGTAGGGACTCCTCGCGCGGGGGCGTCGGGGGCGTCGGCGGCGTCGCCCGGCGCGGCGGTACCCTCGCGCAGCCCCACCACCAGGTGCACCGACCCCTGCCACGGCAGCGGCTTGGCCTGCGCCATGAGCCTGCCGCTGGCCACCAGGTTCCTTTCCACCAGCTCGCGCAGCACCCCGGCGTTATCCGGCAGATCGAGCAGGCCGTCCACCAGGGGCGTGGGATCGGCGTCCTTGCTCAACCCCTGCGGGGTGACCCCCACCGGGTAGGAATCGAGGATCCCCAAAAACGCCACCTGCTCCGGGCCGCCCAGGGCATGCGCCACCGCGTGCGCCAGCACCCCGCCAAAGGACCAGCCCGCCAGGTAATAAGGTCCGTGCGGCTGCTCGGCGCGGATCAGCGCCACAATATCGGCCACCGCCCGATCCAGGGTGGGCTGCTCGATCTCCCCGGCCCAGATCACCGCTCGCACCCGCAGCGGAATCCGCGCCGCCAGATCCGCCCAGGGGGTATGCAGGCCATCTCCCGGCGGCATGCACCACAGGGTGCGGGCACCGATGGTGCGCACCACCAGGGGGCTTGACGACGCCACAGCACTCTCTGCGCTCGCGGTGGCGGAGGGCCCGCCCGCCCCGAGCCGCGCGGCAATTCCGCGCGGGCTCCCCCCGGCGAGAATATCCCCGATGGTGATATTCAGACCCGCGCGCTGGAGCCTGCCCAGCAGGCGCACCGCCAACAGGGAGTGCCCGCCCGCCTCGCTGAAAACCGTCTCCGGGGTGACCTCGCAGTCCAGCACCTCGGCCATGTGCTCCGCGATGAGGCTCGCGCTCGGCGCGCCGGAGGCCTGGGACGCGGTGTGCTCTATGACTGCGGGCGCTACCGATTCCGGTGCTTCCGTCTTTTCCGCAGGGGCTTCCGGCGGACGCTGGTCGCGCGGCAGCGGCTCACCGAGGAAGAAGCCCAGCACCTGCCCCAGGCGGCGGGCCGCCCACTCGGCGCGGGCCGTATCCACCAAGCCGGGGCGGTACGCCAGCACCACGTCAAAGTCCCGGCCCGGCTGGGCCAGCACGGTGATCGGATAGTGCGTCTGCCCCAGCGATTGCGTGCCCGTCACCACCAGATCGCCCTGGGGATTCGGGGCCGGGGCGTTCTCATAGACCACGATGGTGTCAAAGAGGCCGCTCGCCCCCATGTCCGCCAGGGAGGCCGCCGTGTGCCCCGCCATCTCCGTGCGGGTGGCGTGGTGGGCGCGCAGATCGGCCAGGGGATCGCCGCTGAGGCGGATTCGGGCGGGCACCGTGGCGGCAAAAAGGCCGATCATCTGCGCGGTCTCCGGCAACTCCGGGGGCCGTCCGGAAACCGTCACGCCGCACAGCACCTCGTCTTCCTGTCCCGTGAGTTCCGCGAGCACATAGGCCCAGGCCACCTGCAATAACTCCGCCGGGGTGGCACCCGCGCCGCGCGCCGTCGCCACCAGGGCCGCCTCCTGCTGCGGGCTTAAGCTCACGGGCAGGGCCCGCTCCCCCTGCCCCGATTCCTCGGCACCGCGCGCCACGAGGGTGGGGTGTTCCACGCCCTCAAGATGAGCGCGCCACACCCTCCTATCTTCCTCCCGGCGCTGGGCCAGCCAATCGAGGAATACCTCCGGCCGGGGCGCGGCGGGCAGTTCCTCCCCGTGGTAGAGGGCCAGAAATTCCCGCAGCATGATTCCGGTAGACCAGCCATCGGTGAGCAGGTGATGGCCGGTCAGGATCAGCCGCAGGCGGTGCTCCTCCTGCCAGATCGCCGTGGCGCGCACCAGGGGCGGGTGGGAGACGGAAACCTGCCGGGTGGACTCTCGGTGCAGCAGGTGCTCCGCGAGATTCCGCGCCGCCTCGGTAGCCCCGGTGTCCTCACCGCGCAGGTCTATCACCCGGAACGTCTCCGGGGTATCCCTCGGTATGAACTGCACCGGGTTCTCCCCGGTGGTGGCGTCAAAGCCCGCGCACAGGGCCGGGTGACGCCGGAGCAGTTCGCGCCAGGCGCGCGCCAGGCGGGGGACGTCGATAGCCGTACCGCCGCGCAGTTCCACGCCCATCGCCAGGGCATAGGGGTCCTCGGCTGCACTCAGGGTGTGGAAGAGCAGGCCCTCCTGCTGGGGGCTGATCAGAAGGACTTTCTCGATGGGGCCATAGCGGCGCTCCAGGGCACGGCGGGGAGCGTCTCCGATCCCCGCGCGGCGCGCCAGGAGCAGGTGCCCCAGGCGGCGCAGGATCTCCGCGTGTACCCGATCCACGTCAAAGCGCGCGGGATCGGCCGTGTACTCGATGCGGGATTCCGCCAGGAATACATTGACCGTCAGCGCCTCGGTGAGGCGGCGCTGCGGGTGATCGACCACCTGAAACTCCCCGGTGCCGGGGATCACGTTGAGCACCACCTGGGGCGGACGCACACCGATGCCGTGCAGGGCACCGGCGGCGTCGCCATGAGCCAACCACCCATAGCCCTCCCCCGCGCCGGGAACCCGCCCGCGCGCACGACGGGCGGCGGCCAAGGCGTCGGCCGCGTCCGCGAGGGGATCCTCGCTGTGGGATACCGCCACGGAAAGCGGGTGCTCGATGGTAAACCAGCCCACGGTGGTGGAATCGCTCTCCCGCCCGTGGCCCTCCACTCCGAGGTACCCGCCCACGCTCAGGGCCAGCGCGGCGAGCATGGTGGCCTCCGGTTCCTCGGTCAGTGCCCGGGCTGGGGCCTTGGGAATATCCAGACTGCGGCAGGTGGCCTCGGCGCGAGCGGGCAAATCCTCCCCCGCGCTCACCTCGCCCGCGCGCTGTATCCGCAACCACTGCGGGATCTCCGCGCCGTGATCGCGCCGGGCGGCGCGCAGGCAGTGGGCACGCCAGGCGTCGGTAGTGGCCGCCAGTTTCCCGCCGCGCAGGATACGGCGCACCTCCGCGCGCAGGGTGGCCCAACTGAGCGCATCGACGCCGCTGTGGTGCACCACCAGCCCCACCCCGCCGCCGTGCAGGGCCACCGCATGCACCATGCGCCCGGCCTCGGGGTCGAGCAGGGCGGGGCGGGCGGCCACCTCCGCCAGGTTCGCCACCGGGGCCGTTCCTATATATTCCGTGATCTCCCCCAGGGGCACGCGCGGCACAAGGTATTCCCCGGCGCGGCTATCGAGGATCGCGCGCAGCGCGCCGTGGGCGCGCAGCAACTGGCTCACCACCTCGCCCAGAACCTCCGGGGTGACCTGCGGGCCGGGAATCTCCGCGTACTGGGCAAAGCCCGCCCACGCCTCGGGGGTGGGCGCGGCGGCGCGCTGGCGGGCGGCCACCGGGCTTTCCGGCAGCGCGCCGATGGGCAGGAAGAACTCGCGCTGCTCTCCCCCGCCCTGTTCCTCCCGAGTCATGCCGGAGGCAACGGCCCCCAGCGGGGTTCCGGCCAGCAGGTCCTTGGGCAGGATCACCCAGCCCTGGCGGCGCAACTGGGTGGCCACCGTGAGCGCGCTGATGGAATCGCCGCCCTGGCTAATGAAGTCCGCGTCCGCGCTCATGGCGGTGCCCGTCTGCTCCGCGCAGGCCTCCAGGAGGGCCTGTGCGGCGGGGTTTTCCGGTGCGGGCTGGGTGCGTACCTCCTCTTCGGGTTCCCGCTCCGCGCGCTCCCGCAACGCCTTGCGATCCGCCTTGCCGGACACGGTGGTGGGCAACTCCGCCAACACCTCCACCCGGCCCGGCACCATCGCGGCGGGCAGGTGCCCGGCCACGGCCTCGCGCACCGCGCGGGGGTTTATCTGTGCTCCCGATTCCGGCACCACCCAGCCGATCAATCCGGCCCGGCCGTGCGGGGTGACCGTCGCGGCGGCCACGCCCTCGGTGGCCAGCAGGGCGGCCTCCACCTCCCCCAGTTCCACGCGGCGACCATTGATCTCCACCTGGTCGTCCACGCGCCCCAGGTACTCATACCCGCGCCCCGGTATCCACCGCACCAGGTCGCCGGTGTCATACAAACGTTCCGGGCCCCGGCGCGGGTCCACCGTGGCGGTGATAAAGGCGGCCTCGGTGGCCTGGGAATCGAGGTATCCCCGCGCCACCTGGGGGCCCGCCAGATACAGCCGACCCCGCTCAAAATCGGCCGCCACCTGGCGATTCTCCGTCAGCGCGTAGGCACGCATTCCGGCCACGGGCACCCCGATCACCGGCGCGCCGGGGGTTACCTCCGCCATGAGGGCGTCAATGCACGCCTCCGTGGGCCCATAGGCGTTCACCACCCGCAGGCCGCTTGCCGCCAGCCTGTCCCACAGGGCGGCGGGCAAGGCCTCCCCGCCCAGAACCAGCGCCTCAAGATCGGGAAGATCACCCAGGCCCGCCGCCATGAGCGCCGCCGCGAGCGAGGGGGTGGTGTCAAAGACCGTCACCCGGTCGCGCCGCAGCGCGCCCAGCGCGGCCTCGGCGTCCGTGGCGATCTCCTCCGGGTACAGGCGCACGCAATGCCCGGCCAGCAGCCAGAGCAGTTGATCCAGGGCGGCGTCGAAGGCAAAGCTCGCGGTGTGCCCCACCACCGCGCGCGGGCGTCGGTAGAGCCCGCGCAGGTGGCCGCCCAGCAGCGCCTCCAGGTTGCCCCTGGTGATCTGCACCCCCTTGGGAGCGCCCGTGCTGCCGGAGGTAAAGATCACGTAGGCGAGGTCGCTCGCTTGGGGTTCCGGGGCCGATTCCTGCGGCCGCTCCGGGAGCGGATCGCGCCCGGCCACCCAGGTGGCCCCGAGCGCGCTGAGGATCTGCTCGCGGCGCGCCTGTGGGGCCCCGGCCTCCAGGTAGGTAAAGGGCACCCCGGCATACAGCGCCGCCAGCACCGTGACCACCAGATCGGCGTTACGGGGCAGATCGATGGCGATGGGTCCACCCTGGGGCAGACGGCGCGCGGTCTCCCGCACCCGCCGATGCAGTTCCATCCCGCTGAGGGGGCCATCCTCGGTGATAAGGCTCGCCTCGGCGGTGTCCGCCAGCGCGTCGATGAGTTCGCGCAGGTTCGCTCCCCGTTCCGGGGCGGGGTGGCCCGCGCGGGCGTCGATACGCTCCGTGAGCGCGGAGCGCCCGCCCAGCAGGTCCGCCACGCTCCCGGCCTCCCCGCGCCCAAAGCGCACCAGGAGATCGCGCAACTCCCGCAGCCTGCGCCGCGCCACCTCCTCCGGCACGCGCACCGGATCCGTTTCCAGGCCCAGGTCGATCCCGCCATCGCCGGCGGGCATCACCACCAGGCCAAAGTCCTCCGGCGGGCCGCCCGCCACGTTGCGCAGCACGCCGGGGGTGCCTGCGAAGTCAAAGCGCACGTGGAAGATCTTGGCGTTCACCCCCATGCCGTGCAGCAGCGCGCCCGCGCCGGGAACCCCCAGGTCGCGGGGGAGGTTCTCACCCCGATAGCGCTGGTGCTCGCGGAGGGAACCCAGGCGCTCGTCGGTGGCGGCGAGCAGATCGGCCACGCTCGCCTCCGCGAGCACCGGCACCAGCAGGGGCAGCACATTGACCGCCATGTGCGGGGTGGCGCGCTGCGCGGAGGAGGCCCGCGCCATCATCGGCATAGCCAGGCACATATCCCCCTGGGGACGACCCTGGGTGTGCCACAACTGCGCGGCATAGAGCGCCACCAGGGCGGTGACCCAGGTGCTGCCCAACTCGCGGGCAACGCCCTCGCAGCGCTCCTGATCGGCGGCGGCAAGGCGCACGGTGGTGGTCACCGTGGTGCCGGAGGTTTGCGCGCTGCCCGTGGCGGCGTTAAGACGCTCCCGCTCGGTGAGATCCGGCAACGGGTCGAGCAGATCGCGGAAGAACTCCCGATCCTCCTCGGCCTGCGGGGAATCGGCATAGGCGGCGTCCTCCGCCACGATCTGCGCCAACGCCGCGCCCCGGTAGCGCTTGGGTTTCTTCCCCGTGATCGCCGCCGTGTAATACTCCGCGATCCTGCGGGTGAGCAGGGTGGCCGAATAACCATCGACGATGAGGTGGTGATAGAGCTGAATCACCCAGGTGCGCTCCTGCCCCAACCGCAACACCTCGTAGTGGCACAGCGGCACCTCCGCCAGGCCGCGCGTGCGCTCCGCGAGGGTGGTCTTGGCGGCGTCGATACGCGCCTGCGCCAGGCGCTCCGGGTGGGGGTGTTCGCGCAGATCCCGCACCACCGGGGCCACGATTTCCCCGCTCACGTACTGGCCGGGCTCCCCCTCCTCGGGCACCAGCACGCGGATACGCAGCGTATCCACCTCGCGCTGGGTGGCCTCGATGGCCGCGCACAGGGCCTCGGGATTGATGCTTCCCGTTAGCTCTAGTACCTCGCCCACCACGTACAGCGGCGAGTGCGGGTCCATCATCTGGGCATCAAAGATTCCCCGCTGCGCGCCGGTGAGCGGCAGCAGGGCGGTATCGGGCGTGCTCATCAAGGAAGCAGGCACCTTTCTATGAGTCGATTAACGCTGGGTGGGCAGGGCGGAGCGATCGAGTTTGCCGTTCGCGCTCAGGGGCAGGGAGTCCAAGGGAACGAGGTGGGTGGGCACGGCATAGGCGGGAAGTTCGCGTTCCAGGTGCGCGCGCACCTCGGGCGCTACGTGCGACGCCCCGGTGACGTACCCCCACAACTCCTCGCCCACCAGGCGCGCAGCGGCACCGCTGACCCCCGGTGCCGCACGCAGGGCAGCCTCCACCTCGCCCAACTCCACGCGGTTGCCGCGCACCTTGACCTGATCGCCCAGCCGCCCCCGGAACTCGTACATGCCCAGGGCCTCATCAAAGCGCACCAGGTCGCCCGTGCGATACCGGCGCTGCCCATCGGGGCCGGTGAAAAAGGCCGCCGACGTCGCCTCGGGGCGATTCAGATAGCCGCCGCCCACCTGGGGGCCACCGATGACGAGTTCCCCGATCTCCCCCGGCGCCACCGGCTCCCGGCCTTCCGGCTGGCAGACCTCCACGATCACCTCCGGCTCCGCGTGCCCCAAGAGGGCCTGGCCGCCACACAGGGGAATATCCGGCGTGTACTCCACCCACATCACGTCCATCGCCGCCTCCGAGGGGCCGTACAACCCGTGCAGCCGCGCCGGGGTGACCTCGCGCAGCCGCGCCACCAGGTCGGCGGGCACGGCCTCCCCGCCGAGCAGCAGGTGCCGCAGCGAATCCATCTCCCCCGCCCTCACCCCGGCCTCCAGCATGGCGCGCACCATGCTCGGCACGATGGAGAGCACCGTGACCCGGTGGCGGCGGATCATCTCCAGCAGCGCGCGGGAATCGCCCGGCCACCAATCCGCGGCCGGGATCACCACCGCCCCGCCCGTGACCAGAGGACTGAGCATTTCCGCCACGCCCACGTCAAAGGCCATCGGGGCCTTGTTGAGCACCACGTGCTCGGCCCCGCCAAAGACCTCCCCCATCCAGCGCAGATGCAGGGCCACCCCGGCGTGCAGGTTGATCGCGCCCTTGGGCTTGCCGGTGGTGCCGGAGGTGTAGATGATGTACACCGGGTCCGCGCCGGTGAGCGGGCGCGCGGGGGCTATCGCGGTGCTTCCTGTGCGTGCCCCTGCTGCTGCCTCCGCTTGGGCTTCTGTGTGAATATCCTCCCGGATCTCCGGGTCCCCTATGTCCAGGGTGGGGGCAGTGCCTTGGGGAAGCACGTCGCCGCAGGACTCGTGCAGCACCACCGCCGGAGCACAATCACCGAGCAACTCCGCGATCCGCGCGGACGGATAGGCGCGATCCACCGGCACGTACACCCCACCGGCACGCAGCACCGCCACGGCGGCGATCACCTGCCAGGCCGAGCGCCCGGCCACCACCGCCACGCGCTCACCCGGCGCGACTCCCGCAGCGATGAGCCTGCGGGCCAGCGCCCCGCTCAGCGCCCCCACCTGGGAGTACGTGAGCGTTTCCCCGTTATCCACGATCACCGCCGGGGCCTCGGGCGTGCGCGCGAGGGTATGCTCTAAGAGTTCCGCGACCGTGCTCCGCGCGGAGGCGGTGGGATGGGGGGAGGAATCCATACAAGTGCCTTTTACAGATATACGTATGACGGATAAGTTTACTAAGGATAGATTTACCAAATATAGGAGGAAAGAGCACCCATGACCCCGCACCCCGCACCCGAAAGTATCCTGCACCGCCTGCGTACCGACGTCCCCCCGGAGCACATCGCCGCAGCACCACCCCGGTTGCCCCAGTTCACCGGCCGCTACCAGATCCGCGCCGCCACGCCCGCCGACGCCCCCCTCATCGCCGAGTGGATGAACCGCCCCCACCTGGCCGAGACCTGGGAACAGGCCTGGAGCGAGGAGCGCTGGCGCGCCGACCTCACCGCGCGCCTCTCCGGCACCTATTCCCTGCCGGTGATCCTCTCCGTCACCGACCACGACCCCACCGACGTGGGCTACCTGGAGGTCTACTACCCCGCCCGCGATGACATTAGTTACTGCCACGACTGCGCCCCCACCGACCTCGGCCTGCACTTTGCCGTGGGGTTAGAGGAACTCACCGGGCGCGGCTTCTTCCGCCCCTTCTTCGACGAACTCCCCACCGCCCTGCTGCGGGCCAACCCCGGGGCCGCGCGCGTGATCGCGGAACCCGATCACCGTAATGCCCGCGTGCACTCCATGCTGCGCAAGTCCGGGTGGAACGACCTGGGCGAGTTCCAGCACCGGCCCGACCGCCGCGTGCGGATCTTCGAGGTGCGGGCATAGGGCAGCATAGGGCTCAGAGCATAAGAAAGTGGCCCCGGGATAACCCGGGGCCATTCTCAATCAATCACCGCTGATTAAGAGAAGTTCTCTTGCAGGTACTCCACCAGGTCCTGCGCGGCGATGGCGTCGATGCGGAAGAACTCGCCGTCCAGGCCGAACACGCGATCCTCGGACACGGCGGTGGTCTCCGCCAACTGCTCGTTGGTGCGCACCTGCTCATCGGCCGGGGTGCCCGGGTCGATGTTGAGCACGAACACGCTCTTGCCGTCCAGGGCCAGCGGCACGTTCTCCGCGCTCACGGCCTTGACGTCCGAGCGGGCCGAGCCCTGGGCGGAGTCGCCCACCAGGTCATCGCTCGGCACGGCCAGCTCGATGCCCAGATCGGTGAAGATCTGGCCCTGCGCGGACTCCTCGGTAAAGAAGTTCACCGCACCCTCCGGGGCCAGGGCGATCACATTGACCGGGCCCTCCACCTTGACCTTGTCCTTGGCCTTCTTCACCGAGTCCTCGTACTTGGAGATGACCTCATCGGCCTTCTTCTCCAGGCCCGTGGCCTTGGCCACCTCGCGGGTGGTCTCCTCCCAGGACTGGCCGGAGTAATCAATCACCTGCACCGGAACCACGTCCTTGAGCTGGTCATAGATCTCCGCGCCGGTATCGGCACCCACGTTGGACATCACCACGAGGTCCGGGTTCTGCGCCAGGATCGCCTCCGCGCTGGCGGAGCCGATGGTGAACAGAGACTCCACGTTCTTTTCCTGCGCCAGCTTGTCCCAGGAGAGGCCGAAGCCGGTCTCATCCGCGAACATCGGGGCCTTGGGGTTGCCGCCGCCGGAGCCGACCACGGGGGCGTCGATAGCCAAAAGTGCGCCGGTGAGGCTCACGGAGGCGGAGACGATGCGCTGCGGCTGCTCCTCGATGGTGATCTCGGTGGGGTGCTTGTCCTTATCCTGCGTCTCGATGGTGCGCGGGAAGGAGGAATCGGAAGCGCTGCTCTCCGAATCCTTCGCAGCGGAGTTATCCGAGTCCTCGCTGGAGTTCGAGCAGGCCACGAGGCTTACCGACAGCGCGAGGGCAGCGGCGGCCGCCGCAACGCGACGGGTCACAGAAAAAGTCATGGGTTCTCCTCAAAGAAGTATGAAGATGGAACATGCGGTAAAAACAGCCGGACGCCAGGAGGTCTCAACCTTATGGGCCATGCCGCCTTCCAGCATAAGGTTACTCTACCCAAAGCTGAAATAAACCATATTAGGTGCGCAGAAAACGGCCCATGATGTGATCTTTATAACTATTTAGGGTGGGCAGCGCCCGGTACCCTTCCCCTGCCTCGCGCCCGTCGTCCGTCGCTCGTCTCCCGTCGCCTGCCCGCCCCTAGCGCGGCACCACCAACGGCCCGCCGCTCACCGGGTCCGCCACCACCACGGCGTCCAGGCCAAAGACCTCCGCCAGGTTCTCCTCCGTAAGCACCTCCCCCGGGGTGCCCGCCGCCGCCAGCGTTCCCGACCGGGAGAGCAGCACCAGGCGATCCGAATACCGAGCGGCCAGGTTCAGATCGTGCAGCACCATCACCACCGTGCGCCCGCCCTCCTCGCGCAGGGCCCGCACCAGACGCAGCACCTCCACGGAGGTGGAGAGATCGAGGTAGGTGGTGGGCTCGTCCAGGAGCGTGGTGGGCGTATCCTGCGCGATGGTCATGGCGATCCACACTCGCTGGCGCTGGCCACCGGAGAGCGCGGAGATCGGGCGATCCGTGAGATCCGCCAGGCCCGTGGTCTCAATCGCCTGGGTCACCACCGCGTCATCCTGGCGCGACCACTGCGCCATCCAGGACTGATAGGGGTGCCGCCCGCGCGCGATCAGTTGCCCCACCGTGAGCCCCGGCGGGGCCACCGGGGTCTGCGGCAGCAGGGATAACTCGCGGGCGCGCTCCTTACGCGGCCACTGCGCGATCTCCCGGCCCTGGAACTCCAAGGAGCCGCCGTGGCTGAGCAGCCCGCACATGGACTTCAGCAGCGTGGACTTGCCACAGCCATTGGGGCCGACCAGGCAGGTGACCTCCCCCTCCGCAATGTCCAAATCCAGATTCTTAATCACCTGGCGCTCCGCGTAGCCGGTGCTCAAACCCCGCGCGGAAAATAACGGCTGGCTCATCAGATGGTTTCCTCTCGACGAGTGCGGAAGATCATGTACAGCAGGAACGGCGCGCCGATGAAGGCGGTGACCACGCCCACCGGCAACTCCCAGGGCAGGACCACCCTGGCCAACAGGTCAGCACCCAGCAGCAACACGCCGCCGAGCAGGGCCGAGAAGATCAGCGGCGGGGTGGGCGTGCGCGCCAGGGCACGCGCCAGATGCGGGGAGACAAAGGCGATGAAGCCCACCGGCCCCGCCGCCGAGACGCCCACCGCCGCCAGCACCACGGCGGTGAGCAACTGCACCAACTGCGCCACCTGCACCCGGTGCCCCAGCACGTGCGCGGTGGTCTCCCCCAGCACCAGGGCGGAAAGCTGGAACATCAACCAACCACCCAGCGCCACCGCCACCAAGAGCACCGTCAGGGGTGCCCAAGCGTGGTTCCAATCGCGCCC
Organism: Corynebacterium sp. 21KM1197; assembly: GCF_033783015.1. Classification (NCBI taxonomy): domain Bacteria; kingdom Bacillati; phylum Actinomycetota; class Actinomycetes; order Mycobacteriales; family Corynebacteriaceae; genus Corynebacterium; species Corynebacterium sp. 21KM1197. The sequence goes on from NZ_CP123907.1 coordinate 1,941,053, forward strand.
ATTGAGCGAGCCCGTGAGCCACATGCGCGCCGAGGCCGCGCGATCCAACTCCGCGTAGGCCAACAGCCACGTCACGCAGGAGGACAGGAAAATCGAGGCTCCCACGCCGATGAGCACCACCTGCAACATGGAACTGCGCGCCGGCCCCGCGAGCAGCCAGATCAGCAGCGCGGCAAGCAGGCCGCCGACGATCGCCGCCCCCGGCAGGCCCACCGTGCCCAGCACCGTGGTGGCCCCGGACTCGATCACGCCGCCCTGGCCCGCCCCGGCAAAGACGATCACCACCACCGCGGCGAGCGACGCCCCCTGGGTAATGCCCAAAATATCCGGGCTGGCCAAGGGATTGCGCGCCACGGACTGCGTGAGCGCACCCGAGTACGCCAAGGCCGCGCCCACCACGCAGGCCACCACGGCGCGGCCCAGGCGCATATCAAAGACCACCGTCTGCTGGATCTTGGTGCCGCCCCCGGTAAACACCGCCAGCACCTCGCCCAGCGTCATGCGGTATTCGCCCTGGGTGACCGCCCAGCACACCCCCGCCGCCATGAGCAGCACCGCCACCACCATGCACACCAGCAGGCGCGGATTGATCCGCCAGGAGACGCGCCCCAGACGAAAGACCCTGCCGTGGTTTATAGCGCTCCCACTCATAGCGCACCCCCAATGCGACCCCGACGCACCAGCCACACAAACACCGGCACACCAAAGAGAGCCAGCACGATGCCCATCGGCAACTCACCGGGAGCCACCAACATGCGACCCAAAATATCCGCTCCCAGGGCCAACACTCCACCCACCAGGGCGGAAAGCGGAATCACCAGGCGGTAATCCGGGCCGGTGAAACTGCGCACCATGTGCGGGGCGGCCAACCCAATGAAGGCCACCGGCCCGGCGGCCGCCACCGCCGCCGCCGTGAGCCCCGCGATCACCAGCACGCCGCCGATCTGGGCGCGGCGCACCGAGACTCCCAGCCCGTGCGCGCTCTCCTCGCCCAGGCTGAGCAGGTTGAGCACCGGGCCTAAGGCTATGGCCGCAATGAGCGCCACCAGGGCCAGCGGGGCCACGATGGACACCGCCGAGAAATCGCGCCCTGCCACCGAACCCGTGGCCCAGTTGCGCAGCACGTCCAGCACGCGATCGTTGGTAATCACCAGGGCATTGACCACCGCCATGAGCAGCGCGGAAAGCGCCGTGCCCGCCAGCACAAAGGCCAGCGGGCTGCCCGCCGTGGGCCCGGAGGAGGCCAGCAGGAAGAGCACGGCGGTAACCAGCACCGCACCCAGCATGGAAGGCCACACGTACCCGGTGGCGTTATCCAACCACCCCAGGCTCACGCCCACGGCCACGGCCGCCGCCGCCCCCGCGCCCACGCCCAGAATCCCCGGATCGGCCAGGGGGTTACGGGTAAAGCCCTGCAAGAGGGCACCGGCCGCACCCAAGGCCAGGCCCGCGATCAGGGATAAGACGGTGCGCGGAATGCGCTGGATACCCAGCACCAATTCGACGTCGCTTGCCCCCGATTGCCCGCTCATGGCGTAGCGCAAGCCCCCCGGAATGGCCTCCCATACCTCGGACAAGCCCAGGGCGCGCGCTCCCGTGAGCAGGCTCAGCAGAATCAGTGCGGCAATGAGCAGTGGCACCGAGACCCCCACGGCCACGGCGCGTATGCGAGGAGAACCCACGGCGGCTCCTAGATAGCACAGGAACAAAAGGACTCAGGCGAGTATAACCTAAGCCCCACCGCGCCGTGGGTGTGGCGGAGAGCCCCCCTACTCCACCACCGAGTTCGCCCCCACGGCGTGCCCGAAGAGTTCCGGCAGGGTAGCCTCCCAGGCCTCGCGCAGTTCGTCGAGGGAGACCTCCAGGGCCTCACCAATGCGCAGCGTGCGGCCCTCGACGGTGCCGCCAATGCGCAGGCAGGGCACCTCGGCCTCGGCGGCGCGACGCTCCAGGGCATCCGCGCGATCGCCCGTGGTGGCCACCACGGCGCGGGAGGCGGACTCGGAGAACAGCGCCGCGTGCAGATCCGCGTGCACCCCGGAGAGGTCGAGGTCCAAGCCGCGCCCGGAGCGCAGCGCCATCTCCACCAGGGCCTGCGCCAGGCCACCCTCGGAGACGTCGTGCGCGGCGGTGAGCAGGGTGTTGCCCACAAAGAAGTCCGCCAGGCGCTCCTCGTTGGCCAGGTCCACGCGCGGGGGCATGCCCTTGAGTTCGCCGGTGGTTACCTGCTGGTAGATGGAGCCGCCGAACTCCGCCTCGGTGGTGCCCAGCACGTACAGAACCTCGTCCTCGGGCACGGTGCCGAGGTCGTGGCCGATGGCGTTGTGTACGTCCTCGATCACGCCGAGCACTCCCACCACGGGGGTGGGCAGGATCGGGGTCTCGCCGGTCTGGTTGTAGAAGGAGACGTTGCCGCCGGAGACCGGGATACCCAGTTCCTTGGAACCATCGGCCAGGCCGTGCACGGCCTCGCGGAACTGCCACATCACGTCCGGGTTCTCCGGGGAGCCGAAGTTGAGGCAGTTGGTCACCGCCACCGGACGGGCACCCGTGACGGCCACATTGCGGTACGCCTCGGCCAGGGCCAGGCGCGCGCCGGTGTTGGGATCGAGGTAGGTGTAGCGCCCGGAGGCGTCGGCGGAAACGGCCACGCCGCGCCCGGTTTCTTCGTCGATACGCAGCACTCCGGCGTCGGAGTTCTGCGCCTTGACGGTGTTGCCGCGCACGTAGCGGTCGTACTGCTCGGTGATGTAGGCGCGGGAGCACAGCGCCGGGGAGGCCACCATCTGGCGCAGGGTGGCGGCCAGGTCAGTGGGGGCAGGCACGGCCGCCTCCGCCTGCACCTCGTCCTGCCACTCGGGTCGGGCAAAGGGGCGCTCATACACGGGGGCCTCGTCCGCGATGGTGGCCGCCGGGGCGTCCACCACGATCTCCCCGCCGTGGCTGATCACCAGGTGATCGCCCTCGGTGACCTCACCGATCTCCGCGCAGGTGACGTCCCAGTGCGCGCAGATCTCGCGGAAGCGCTCCACGTTCTCCGGGGCCACCACGGCGCACATGCGCTCCTGGGACTCGGAGGCCAGGATCTCCGCGGCGGTCATGTTCTTGGCGCGCAGCGGCACGGCGTCCAGGTTCACCTTCATGCCGCCGTCGCCGGAGGCCGCCAGCTCGGAGGTGGCGCAGGCCAGGCCCGCGCCGCCCAGGTCCTGAATACCCACCACCACGCCGGCGCGGTAGAGGTCCAGGCAGCACTCGATGAGCACCTTTTCCGCAAAGGGGTCGCCCACCTGCACGGCGGGGAGTTTGCGCTCCGCGCCGTCCTCGAAGGTATCGGAGGCCAGCACGGACACGCCGCCGATGCCGTCCAGGCCCGTGCGGGAGCCAAAGAGCATGACCTTGTTGCCCTTACCGGAGGCAAAGGCCAGCTTCAGGTCCTCCACCTTGAGGGTGCCCACGCACAGGGCATTGACCAGGGGGTTACCGGCGTAAGTTGCGTCAAAAACGGTCTCGCCGCCGATGTTGGGCAGGCCGAGGGAGTTGCCGTAGTGCGAGATTCCCGCCACCACGCCGGGCAGCACGCGCTGGGTATCCGGGGCGTCGGCGGGACCAAAGCGCAACTGATCCATCACGGCGATGGGGCGCGCGCCCATGGCCATGATGTCGCGCACAATGCCGCCCACGCCGGTGGCCGCGCCCTGGTGCGGCTCCACGTAGGAGGGGTGGTTGTGGGATTCCACGCGGAAGGTCACGGCGTTGCCGTCGCCCACGTCCACTACGCCGGCGTTCTCGCCGATACCGGCGAGGATCTTGGAGTTCATCTCCTCCGTGGTGGTCTCACCAAAGTAGCGCAGGTGCACCTTGGAGGACTTATACGAGCAGTGCTCGGACCACATCACGGAGTACATGGTCAGTTCCGCGTCCGTGGGGCGGCGGCCCAGGATCTCCTTGATGCGGGCGTATTCATCGTCCTTGAGCCCCAGTTCGGCGTAGGGCTGCGCGGTATCCGGCTCGGCCGTGGCCTTGGCCACGGTGTCGTTGAGAACGTTCAGAGCGGTCATGGCTTCTCCCTTCACGCGGCAATCGAGCCGACGGCGGACAGGAACAACTCCAACCCGTCCGTGGACGGGCCGGTGAGCGGGTCAATGGCGTGCTCGGGGTGCGGCATGAACCCCACGATCCGCCCGGTGGGATCGGTGATCCCGGCGATGGCGTTGATGGAGCCGTTGTAATTGTCCGTGTAGCGGAACACCACGCGGCCCTCGCCCTCCAGCTCCTCGATGGTGCGGGAATCCGCCTGGAAGCGGCCCTCGCCGTGCTTGGCCGGAATGAGGATCTTCTGTTCCTTTTCCAGGGTGCTCGTCCACGCGGTGCTGGTGTTTTCCACCGTGAGGTAAGTATCCGTGCAGTGGAAGTGCAGGCCCTGGTTGCGGGTGAGCGCCCCGGGCAGCAGGCGGGCCTCGTTGAGGATCTGGAAGCCGTTGCAAATGCCCAGCACCGGCATACCGCCGCGGGCGGCCTCGATCACCGCGCGCATGACCGGGGCCAGCGCGGAGATCGCGCCGCTGCGCAGGTAATCGCCGTAGGAGAAACCGCCGGGCACCACCACGGCGTCCACGCCGCGCAGGTCCTCGTCCGCGTGCCACAGGCTGACCACCTCCGCGCCGGCGTAGCGCGCGGCGCGGGCGGCATCGACGTCGTCAAGCGTCCCGGGGAAGGTAATAACCCCGATTCGTGCCGTCACTTGATCTCCTCCACGTCCACGATCTCGAAGTCCTCGATCACGGTGTTGGCCAGCAGCACCTCGGCCATCCGCTGAATCTCCTCGCGGGTCACGGTGCCGTCCGTCTCGATCTCGAAGCGCTTGCCCTGGCGCACGTCGCTCACACCGGACACACCCAGGCGTCCCAGCGCGCGCACCACGGCCTGCCCCTGGGGGTCAAGGATTTCCGCCTTGGGCATCACATGAACTACTACACGGGCCACGGTTCATTCCCCTATATCTCGCACGTTCTTCAATTACGCCCACAGAGTACCTGTGCGCGGCGGGCTTTCCTACTTCCCGCCCACCTTTCCGTAGGTCACCGGCACCGCGCCCTGTTCCAGCGCCGCGCCCACCGCGCCGAGGAAGTCCCGCGCCACCTTGGGCTCGCACAGGTTGCGCGCCGAGGCGGAAAGCCGCACCACCTTGCCGCGCTCGGCTCCCCGCCGCGCCGCCGCCATGATGTTGCGCCGCCACCAGCCCGGCGCGCCGAATCCCTCGCCCACCGAGAGGTTGCGCGAGCCCACGAAGTCCCAGCGTTCCCCCTCGCTTATCGACGCCCCCTTCCGCCCCACGTACACCCCCTTGGTGGAGGCCACAGTGTGAAAGCCGAACTCCGGCAGCACCGCGAGGGTGCCGGAGGAGAGCCGCCAGCGCGGCGGGGCGAAGATGGGGGTGCTCAGGCCCAGGTTGTCCATCTGCCGGGTGGCCCCGCGCAGCCGCAGCCGCGCCTCGTGTTCCTCCAATTGGGCGAACTCCGCGCGGCGGCCCTGCGCGGATTGATCGAAGCCGTTGAGAATCCATTCCGTGCCACCGGCAATGCGCTCGCGTATCCATTCCAGGGTGGCGGGATCGCGGGAGAGCCGCCAGGTGCCATCGATATGCGGGGCGATGAGGAGGGAGACGGGCACCCCCTGCCCGTCAAGTTCCGCCGCCACGGTCTGCGCGGCATGCCTGGTTTCCTTGAAGATGCTGGAGATAGACACCAGGAGTTGCGCGCTCATGCCCGCGATTATCGCACAGCACCGTGGCGGGCGCGCGGCGGCGCGGGAGAGCGTGAGAAGGCGCGAGAAAGCGCGGGAAGGGTTAGCCCCGCTCCTTGTAATCGTCCAGGTTGATCTGCGGGGTGGGCTGCACGCGATCCTGGGCGGGGTTGGTCACCGAGGGATCGCGACGGAAATCGCCGTGATCGTCATCGTCCTCGGAGGGCACGTAGGGGATCTCCCCCACCAGCACGCGCTGGGCGCGATCCTTATCCAGGGTGCCCGTCCAGGTGCCCACCAGCAAGGTGGCCACGGAGTTACCGGCAAAGTTGGTCAGGGCGCGGGCCTCGGACATGAACTTATCAATGCCCAGGATCAGGTCCACGCCGCCCAGCAGAGCGGGCTTGTAGGATTGCAGGCCCGCCGCCAGGGTGGCAATGCCCGCGCCGGACACACCGGCCGCGCCCTTGGCCGCGATGATCATGAAGAGCAGCAGACCCACCTGCTCGCTGATGTTCATGGGCATATCCATCGCGTCCGAGATGAAGATGGCCGCCATCGTGAGGTAGATGGCCGTGCCGTCCAGGTTGAAGGAATAACCCGTGGGCACCACGATGCCCACCGTGGACTTATCCACGCCCACGTGCTCCATCTTGCGCATGAGGTTGGGCAGGGCGGACTCCGAGGAGGAGGTGGCAAAGATGAGCAGGAACTCCCGGCCCAGGTACTTGACCAGCTTGATAATAGAAATGCCGGTGAAGATCTTGAGCACCAGGCCCAGCACCACGAACACAAAGAGGAAGCAGGTGATGTAGAAGGCCAAGATCAGGTAGCCCAACTGCACCACGGCGCTAAAGCCCGTGCCGCCCACCACGGCGGCGATCGCGCCGAAGGCCGCGATGGGGGCCAGCCACAGGATCCAGCTCAAAATGCGGAACACCAGCGTTTGCAGGCTGGCCACAAAGCTCAGGATCGGCTCGCCCTTGCGCCCCAGGGACTGCACCGCGAAGCCCACCAGCAGGGCGATGAAGAGCACCTGCAAGATGGACACGGTGTGGCCCGGGGAGTTATAGGAACCCGTGAACGCGGAGAAGAAGGAATCCGGGATAATGCCCTGGATAAAGTGCATGGCCCCGCCGCCCTCGTTGTTCGTGTCGATGGCCTTTTGTACCGTGTCGCTCACCTCGTGCTCCTGCACGTGGAGGCCATCGCCCGGCTCCAGGATATTGCCCACCACCAGGCCGATGAAGAGGGCAAAGGTGGACATGGTGAGGAAGTACGCCAGGGCCATGCCACCGGCGCGGCCCACCGAGGCCGCCGCGCGCACCGAGCCGATTCCCAGCACGATGGTGCAGAAGATCACCGGGGGCACGATCATCTTGATGAGGTCCACGAACATGGTGCCCAGCACCTTGAACTTCACCGCCACCTCGGGGGCCACCATGCCCAGGATGATGCCCGCCACGATGGCGATGATCACGGCAATGTAGAGCCAGTGGGTGCGGTCCTTGCGGGGTTTCTTGGACTCGGCGATCTTCGGCGCGGCGTCATAGGCGCCGGCGGAGCTAGGAGACATCACTTTCTCGATTCAGCTTCCGGGGGTAGAACACGTTATCCGCATTATCGCCCCGGCCCCGCCCATGCCCCAATTCACTCGCCGCCAATGGGGGTAGCGGGAGTCACCCCCACCTCCCCATGACGGTTCCGTCTCCTTGGCTATGCCTCCCGCCCCGTGGCCTTATTCACCGCCCAGGCGTACTCAAAGGCCGTCTGCTTCCAGCGGGCGTACCGGCCGGAAACCCCGCCGTGTCCGGCGGACATCTCCGTCTTGAGTAGGAACTCCCCGCTGGCGGCGGTGGCGCGCAGGCGGGCGATCCACTTGGCCGGTTCCACGTACAGCACGCGGGTATCGTTGAGCGAGGTCACGGCCAGAATGTCCGGGTAGGCCTTGTGCTCCACGTTCTCATAGGGCGCATAGGAGGCCATGTAGTCATATACCTCCACGTCGTGCAGGGGATCGCCCCACTCCTCCCACTCGCCCATGGTGAGCGGGAGTTCCGGCATGAGCATGGAGGTCAGCGGGTCCACAAAGGGCACGATGGCCTGGATTCCGGCAAAGCGATCCCCGGCCATATTCGCCACCGCACCCATGAGCATTCCGCCCGCCGAGCCACCCTCGGCCACCATCGTCTCCGGGGTGGTCAGCCCGCGCGCGAGGAGGTCATCGGCCACCGCGATGTAATCGCTAAAGGTGTTCTTCTTCTCCAGCATCTTGCCGTGGTCGTACCAGCCACGGCCCATTTCCCCGCCGCCGCGCACGTGTGCCACGGCAAAGATCATGCCGCGATCCAGCAGGGAAAGCCGAGCCACGGAGAAGGCCGGGTCCGTGGAGGCCTCGTAGGAGCCGTAGGCGTAGAGCAGGGTGGGATTGGGGGCGGAGGTATCCAGGTCCGCGCGGTGGATCACGGAGACGGGGATACGGGTGCCGTCGGTGGCCTCGGACCACAGGCGATACGCGGTGTACTCGGCGGCGTCGTAGCCGCCCAGCACCGCCTGTTGCTTGCGCACCACGCGCTCCCCGGTGGCCACCGTGAGGTCGATGACCTGCGCGGGGGTGATAAAGGAACCGTAGCTCAGACGGATCACCGGGGCGTCCCACTCCGGGTTGCCCAGCACGCCCACGGTGTAGAGTTCCTCCTCAAAGCCCAGTTCCACAAAGTCCGTGTAGCCCGCATCATCGAGCACCATGACGGCGGCGCGGCCGATCGCGTCGCGTCGATAAGCAACAACGATCTGCCCGGCGTAGGTGTCCACGCCCTCCACGCGCACCTCCTCCCGGTGCGGAAGCAGCTCGCGCAGATCGGTGAGCGCGGGCAGCGCGTCCCCGGTACCCGCCGCGCACTCGCCCACTGCAAAGTTCGGGCCGGTGGCGTTGTGGGTGACCACCCAGCGATCCTCGCCCGCCACCACGGCGTGATCCACGGAGTATTCCACCCCGTTCTGCCGGGGCCACAGCACCTCGAACTCCCCCTCGGGGTTCTCCATGTCCAGCACCCACGTCTCCGAGGTGATCTTGGAGGCCGCCTCGATCATCAGATACCGCTCCGAGCGCGTGCCACCCACCCCGGTGCTAAAGCGCCCGTCGGGCTCGTGGAACACCCGCACGTCCGCCTCCTGCGGAGTGCCCACCTTGTGCCGCCACACGGAGTCCGGCCGCCAGGCCTCGTCCACGCGCTGATAAAAGATGTACTCCTCCCCCGCCCAGGTGGCCCCGTAGAAGATTCCCTCCAGGCGATCCGCCAGGAGTTCGCCCGTGCTCAGATCCTTGATGTAAAGGTCAAAGCGCTCATCGCCCGCCGTGTCCACGGAGTAAGCCAGATAGCGCCCCGAGGTGGTCACGCTCGACGCCCCCAGGGAGAAGAACTCATGCCCCTCGGCCAGCGCATTGAGGTCCAGCAGCACCTCCTCGCCCGGCACCGCGCCCTCCTCCGGGATCTCCGGGGGAGTCCAGGGATCGTGCGCGGCGTCCACCGGCAGGCGGCAGGACAGGCCGTAGTCCTTGCCTTCGATGGTGCGGCCGTAGTACCAGTACTGCCCCGCGCGGGTGGGCACGGACATATCCGTCTCCTGCACGCGGGACTTGATCTCCCCATAAATGGCCTCCGTGAGGCCCTGAAGGTGCGCGGCGCGGGCCTCCGTATAGGCGTTCTCCGCCTCCAGGTAGGCCAGCGTTTCCGGGGATTCCTTATCCCGCAGCCATTCGTAATCGTCCACGAACTCCCGGCCGTGGTGGCTGCGGGTGACGGGGTGGACGGGGGCTATGGGGGCTTGTGTGTTCTCAGGCATGGAGTCGATGGTAGCGCCTCGGCGGGGCGCTTATCGACGCCTTGTTGGCCGCGCATGGCCAAAGGCCTCCCCTTATCCCCCCGCAAGCGTTTATAGTAAAAACATCATCGGCCCAGCGCCCGCTCTTTGGAGAACGAACTTCGAGGAACGGCAACTGCCGCAAGATTTGCGACAGTTGCCCCAGCATCACCCCCTCGGCCCCGGTCGGCCACTACTTTTTAATGAAAGCGATCATCCGCTCGATCAGTTCCTCGCGGCGCTCCTCGGAGAGGGAGACAACGCCAAGGGACTCCAGCATCCACAGGCCATCGGCGGCGAACCTCATCAGCTGCATGTCCACGCCCGCCTCATCAAATTCCCGGCCATCCAGCTTGGTCAGCCCGGAGTCGTGCCACAGCACCTTGAGTTCCTCCACCCGCAGAGCGTCCACAAAAAGCGAGAGTTCCTCCCGTCTCGGCTTTTCCCCGATGGTCGATCGCACATAAGAGATCAACCGTTCCTCCCTTGAGGAATCCGCCAGCCCCTTTCCCAGATTCTCCTCCAACCTGGCATTTCGGGCGGCAAGCACGTCCTCCAGCACCCCGCGAACCAGATCCTCCTTGGTGGGAAAGTGGTAGAGAATCCCGCCTTTGGTCATTCCCGTCTCCCTAGAGAGGGAGTCATAGGTCAAGCCGCCAAACCCGCGTTCCGCAATCAACTCGCGGCTTTTCTCAATAATTCGCGCCCGCCCCGCGCCTGTCTTTCCCGGCATACATCCTCCTTCATCGCGATGCACTCCATCGGGTTGTCACTGTAGCAGACGTATAGTACAGTAGCGGTCATGTTGTTCCCGCTCCCCGGCCGCGTCTGGCCGATCGCCGCGTCAAGTTCCCTGGACGCTCATTAGGGATTTTCGTCATTCGCCTGCCCAACACCGGGCAGCACGCACCCATCGCTCACCAATGACGAAAAAAGGAACACACAAGCATGAAACTGAGCATTCTCGATTACGTCTCCATCGACGCCTCCGCAAACCCCGAAACCGCCATCGCGGAGATGGATCAACTGGCACGCCGGGCCGATGAACTCGGCTACGAGCACTACTGGGTATCCGAGCACCACGGATACGATTCCAGCGCCTCCACCGCACCGGAAATGCTGATGGCACGCCTGGCCTCCATTACCAATCGCATTCAGGTTGGTTCCGGCGGCGTCATGCTCCCCAACTATTCCTCCTACAAGGTCGCGGAATCCTTCCTCACCATGGCCTCCTATGCACCCGGGCGCATCAACCTCGGCGTCGGGCGCTCCACTGGGGCGGACCGCCAGGTCACCCTCGCCTTGAACGATGAAAAGCACTCGCACCTGCCCTTTGAACATAAGGTCGCGGATCTCCTGGGCTTTCTCGGTGCCGATCACCCGCAGGGGAGCCGCTACGCCGGTATGCGGGCATTCCCTCGCCCCCAGCACCTGCCCACCCCGTGGATACTGGGCGCGAGCGGAAGCACGGCCACCCTGGCGGCGGAGCACGGCATCGGCTTCACCTTCGCTCACTTCATCAATGCCTCCGGCAAGGGAACGCAAGCCGCGCAGAACTATCGCCAGAACTTCCAGCCCTCGGTATTCCTCGATCGCCCCAAGGTGATCGTGGCGGTGTTTGCCGCAGTGGCGGAGACCAGGGAGCACGCCGAACTCCTCGAAAAGGCTTTCCACCTGTGGCTGATTGATACCGAAACCCGAGATCCCAATGCCGGATTGCGTTCCCTGGATGACGTGGCCAACCACGAGCTGACCCCCGCAGAGATCGCCGCCATAGAAAAGAACAAGGGAAGGATCCTCACCGGAACCGGGGAGGAGGTGTACGAAGAAATCGAGGAACTCGCCACCGCCTACGGGGCCGATTCCGTGATGATCAACCCCTACGTTCCCGGTGTGGACAATAGGATCCGAGCGATCGAACTCCTCGCGGAGGCCCGCGATCGGCGCGAGAAGAGTGAGGCATAAATGCAGCGCAGCCCCCTATCGGACGACGGCGTCAAGGGGCTTTTCTCCGACGTCCCCTCCGGGGTGGCCCTGCTCGCGGCGCGGGTTGAGGGGAAGACCACGGCGATGGTGGTTTCCACCCTGACGGTGGGAGTATCCCTCGATCCGCCGATGGTCACGGCCGCGATCGCGCATACCTCTACCTCGTGGCCCGTTCTTGAACAGGCGTCGGCCATCGGTATATCGGTGCTCAGCACGGAGAACGCGGAGTCCATTCCGCTTCTGCGATCCCGGGACGAGGAGTTACTGAGCCAAGAACTCCACGGATTCTCCCCGGAATCCTCCGCGCTGGTGCTCCCCGACGCCTCCGTGACCATGTGCGCCAACCTCGTGGAGGAATACCCCGCGGGCGATCACCGCATTGCCCTATTCCACGTCCTGGACTACGCCCGCCCCGGCGAGCACCCGCCCCTCGTCTATCACCGTTCCCGCTTCCATCAGGTAGGAGCGGAGATTCCCCGCGAGGGGCGCTAATCGCCCGCCGCGCTCAGCCAGTCCACCACCTCGGTGGCTCCGTGCAGGCTGCTTAACGCCCAGCACCGCAGGCCGGGATCCTGGGCCTCGGCCAAAGTCACCGCCTCCGTGCGCACCGGCCCCGGCCAGTTCCTCACCCATAGTCGCTCCGTCACGCTCGGCAGGCGTGGCCCCGGCGGGCGGATCAGGGTCTTTCCACGGGCAAAGAGCAGCGTGGCGGTGGCCGCCTCCACCACCGCGCCGTCGCGGTGCAGCACGGCGTCGTCCGCGCCCCGCGCCCTTGCTCGTGAACGCAGGTCCAGCAGGCCAGCCATGTCCGGCCCCTTGTGCTCGGGGTGTGCGCGCTCGTCGGCGTGCTCGGGTATCCAGAGCACCGTGGTGGCGCGGCGGGGCGGTGCCGGGCGCATGCTCAACCCCCACTGGCCATTCACCGCCTCCACCTTGGGGAACCATTCGCCCCGCGCCCGGGCGCAGGCTTCCCGCACCTCGCGCAGAAAGGACTCCGGCGGCGCGGTACCCAGCAGCGCCTGGCAGGAGGCCGCGAATCGTTCCAGATGTAAGTTCAGGCCCGCCACCTGCCCATCGCGCACCAGCCAGGAGTCCATCACCACCGTCACGGGAACTCCACCTCCGCGATCGCCCGCAACGGCCGCGCCTTGGTGATGATCTCCTGGTATTCCGCCTCCGGGTTCGAGGCCGCCAGGATCGCCCCGCCCACCCCGTAACTGAGTTCCCCGTCCTCCTCCACCAGGGTGCGAATGGTCATGGAGAGATCCACCGTGCCGTCCAAGCCGATGTACCCGATCGCCCCGGAGTACACCCCGCGCTCGCGCCCCTCCAGATCGGCCAGGATCTCCATCGTGCGTTTCTTCGGCGCGCCCGTCATGGAACCGCCGGGGAAGGCCGCGCGGATCAACTCCCAGGGGGAGGCCGCAAGTTCCGCGCGCACGGTGCTCACCAGTTGGTGCGCGGTGGCATAGGTTTCCACCTCAAAGAGCGGCTCGGCCCGCACCGTGCCGGGCCGAGCCACGCGGGTGAGGTCGTGGCGCACCAGGTCCACCACCATGAGGTTTTCCGCGCGATCCTTGGGGTTGTGTGCCAGATCCTCGCGCAGCGCCGCGTCCTCGGCCCCGGTCGCTCCGCGCGGGCGGGTGCCCTTGATCGGCCGCGATTCCACCACCCCGCCGCGCACGCGCACAAAGGTCTCCGGGGAGGTGCTCATGATCTGTACCCCGCCCCAGCGCAAGTAGGCCCCGTAGAGCGTGGGGTTGGCCTCTCTCAGCGCGAGGTAATCTGCCAGGCCCAGCCCCGGCGAGGTACCGCGTAACTGCGTGGTCAAACACGCCTCGTAGGTCTCCCCCGCCGCGATGGCGCGCTGCAAGCGCGCGATCTTGTCCAGGTACTCCTCGCGCGTGTCCGCGCAGCGCAGGGTGGGGCGCGGGGCGGGAGGGGGGACGTCGATAGGCGAGGCGGCCAGGGCGCGTTCGGCGTGATCGAGCCATGCCGCATCCAGAGCCAGGAGGTGCACGCCCGTGGGCCCCACCACCACGGCGGAATCCGCAAATCGGAAGTGTTCCCCCCGGGGATAGGTGAGGTAGCCCACCCAGCCGAGCATGGGCGCAAAGGGCAGCGGCGGAACGCGCACCTCGGCCCCCGCCGCGCCCTGTGGGGCGTGCTCGCGCGGGGCGGTCAGAAAGCTATAGCCCCGCCCGGTGGAATCATCCAGCCACAGCGCGTACTCCTCCCGCGCATACAGGCGGCGGTACACCCCCACGGCGTCAAGATCGCACCCTTCGAGGTGGCGGTGGTGCACCCGTAGTGCTTGCCGACGCCGCCGCACCATCGCCACGAAGTTATGGAGCACCCGCTCGGCCCCCGGGGCACCGATGGATTCCGGGTGAAACTGCACGCCCCACCAGGGCTTTTCCCGGTGGCGCAGCCCCATCACCAGGCCCTCCTCCGTGCGGGCGGTGACCTCCAATTCCCCCGGCACCTCGATGACCGCCAGGGAGTGATAGCGCACGGCCGCAAAGGGGGAGGCCAGCCCCCGGAATAGTTCGGAATCGTCGTGGTGCACCTCACTGATGATCCCGTGCGCCGGGTTCACCTGGGCCACCACTCCCCCGCACTCCTGGGCCATGAGTTGGTGCCCCAGGCACACCCCCAGCACCGGAAGCCCGCTGTGCAGGGCCGTCACGCTGCTGCCCACGTCTCCGGGTATCCCCGGGTGGCCGGGCCCCGGAGAAATCACCACCGCCTCGATCCCCGCCAAGTCCACGGACTCGGTGTTTTCCTGCACCCGCACCCGCGCGCCCGCCGCGCGCAGGGCCTCAACGATATTCAGCGTGAAGGAATCCTGATTATCAATCACCAGCACCGAGACGGACATGCGCACTGATGCTAGTCCACCGGGGGATTACTCATCGAGGAGGGAGCGGAAAAATCGCTCCAGAACGGGCAGGGCGCGGGCCACGTCCTCGCGCTCCTGCTGGGAAAGCCGCGCCATCGCCGGGGAGAGCCGCTTGTTGCGCGCGGTGACCGTGAGGTGCAGGGCATCGAGCCCGGAATCCGTCACCGCCACCAGCACGCCCCTGGCATCCAGGGGGTCGGGGCGGCGCTCCACATAACCGGCGTTTTCCAGCCGGGTGACCTGCTGGCTGGCGCTCGCGGTGCTGATCCCGCTCAGGGTGGCGATGGTGGTCACCGGCAGCGGCCCCTGCTTGAGCGCCATGAGCGTGCCCACCTGGGTGGTGGGCAACTCCCCCTCCCGATCCAAAAGCCGCAACGCATACACTCCCAGGCGGAGGCTTTCGCGGAGTTGAGCGGCGAGGGCATCGGGGGTAGTCATGGCAGGGCAGTATATTGCTCCTGGACCATTTATCCAAGACCAATCGGCATTAATATTCTTTAACGATCAAGATCGTGTTCTTTCCCACTTTTTATGCCCCTCGCGGGGCTACACGCACACCCCCACCCAGTGACAAAACTTCTCCCCGGAGATCTTCTCATAGGCCTCCACGTAGCGCTCCCGGGTGGCTTCCACCACGGAACCCGGCAGCGCGGGGGGCTGTTCGCCGGAGTTCTTGTCCCAGCCGGACTTCGGCCCCGTGAGCCAGTTGCGCACGTACTGCTTATCAAAGCTCGGCTGCACCTTGCCCGGCGCATAGCCCGCCGCAGGCCAGTACCGGGAGGAATCGGGGGTAAGCACCTCATCGGCCAGCACCAGGGCCCCGGAGGCGTCCGTGCC
Organism: Corynebacterium sp. 21KM1197; assembly: GCF_033783015.1. Classification (NCBI taxonomy): domain Bacteria; kingdom Bacillati; phylum Actinomycetota; class Actinomycetes; order Mycobacteriales; family Corynebacteriaceae; genus Corynebacterium; species Corynebacterium sp. 21KM1197. The sequence continues at coordinate 1,956,384 of NZ_CP123907.1, forward strand.
AAACTCCAACTTGGTATCGGCCAGGATCAAACCGCGCTCCTCCGCAATCGCCGCCGCCTGGGAATACACCGCCAGGGTGGTATCGCGCAGTTGCTCGGCGCGCTCCTGGCCTAGGCTGTCCACCACGTATTCAAAGGACACGTTCTCATCGTGCTCCCCCTGCTCCGCCTTGGTGGCCGGGGTGAAGATGGGCTCCGGCAGGCGGGAGGCCTCCGTGAGACCCTCCGGCAACTCAATGCCGCACACGGTGCCGTTCTTCTTGTACTCCGCCAACCCGGAGCCGGTGAGGTAACCACGCGCCACGCACTCAAAGGGCTGCATGGAAAGTTTCTTGCACACCATCGCCCGACCCAGCACCTTTTCCGGGATCCGGGGATCATCGGCGGGCCCGGCCAGGTGATTGGGCACGTCCAAGGCTCCGAAGAAGTAGAAGCTCATGGCCGTGAGGATCCTGCCCTTATCGGGGATCTCCGTATCCAAGATGTGATCGTAGGCGGAGATCCGATCCGAGGCGACGATGAGCAGGTGCTCCTCATCAATCTCGTAGATCTCCCGTACCTTGCCCGCCGAGACGTGGCGGTATTCCGACAGTTCAGGACGCATGAAAGGGAGTGTAACCCCGCGCCCGGCGCAGCGGTAATTAGGCGAATCTTAGCGCCCGGGGAGCACCACAGGGGCCGCCGGGCGGCCGCTCAACGCGGCCATCCGGGACCACCACAGCCGCCCCACCCCTTAAAGGATCTCCCCCGCCGTGTACCGCGCGGCCTCCGGGTGCCGGGCCACCAGATCCTCCACCCGCGCCAACACGCGCGAGACCTGGGACTCCGCCGCGCCGATGAAGGCGTGGCGGTCGGCCAGGGCCGCCTCCAGGTCCGCCGCGCTCAGCGGCAGGCGATCATCGGAGGCCAGGCGCTCCACCAGGTCCTGCTCCGCGCCGTTTTCCCGCATATTCAGGGCCACCGCCACCGCGTTTTCCTTGATCACCTCGTGGGCCTCCTCGCGGCCCACCCCGGCGCGCACCGCCGCCATGAGGATACGGGTGGTGGCCAGGAAGGGCAGGTAGCGCTCCAGTTCCCGGTCGATCATGGCGGGGAAGGCACCAAACTCGTCCAGCACGGTGAGGAATGTCTCGCCCATGCCGTCGAAGGCAAAGAAGGCGTCGGGAAGCGCCACGCGGCGCACCACGGAGCAGAACACATCGCCCTCGTTCCACTGCTGCCCCGCGAGGTCGGCGGTCATGGTGAGGTAACCGCGCAGGATTACTTGCAGGCCACCCACGCGCTCGCAGGAGCGGGCGTTCATCTTGTGCGGCATGGCGGAGGACCCCACCTGCCCCTCCTTGAACCCCTCCGTGACCGTCTCATTGCCCGCCATGAGGCGAATGGTGGTGGCCAGGGAGGAGGGGCCCGCGCCCAAGTGCACCAGGGAGGAAAGCGCGTCAAAGTCCAGAGAACGGGGATAAACCTGGCCCACGGAGTCAAAGGTGCGGTCAAAGCCCAGGTGGGCGGCGATGCGCTGCTCCAACTCCGCGAGCCTATCCTCCTGGCCGCCGAGGAGATCCAGCATGTCCTGGCTGGTGCCCATCGGGCCCTTGATCCCGCGCAGCGGGTAGCGGGAAAGAAGTTCCTCCGTGCGCTCCACGGCCACCAGCATCTCATCGGCCGCGGAGGCAAAGCGCTTGCCCAGGGTGGTGGCCTGGGCGGCCACGTTGTGCGAGCGCCCGGCCATCACAAGGGCCTGGTACTGGGCAGCGCGCTCGGCCACGCGGCGCAGGATCGCCACCGCCTTGTCCCGCGCCAGGCTCAGCGAGCGATGGATTTGCAGTTGTTCCACGTTCTCGGTGAGGTCGCGGCTGGTCATGCCCTTGTGAATGTGCTCCCACCCGGCCAGGGCGTTGAACTCCTCGATGCGGGCCTTCACATCGTGGCGGGTGACCTTTTCCCGCCGCGCGATGGACTCCAAGTCCACCTGGTCGATCACGGCCTCGTAGGCGTCGATAGCCTCGGCGGGAATGTCCACGCCGAGGTCGCGCTGGGCGCGCATGACGGCGATCCACAGTTGCCGTTCCAGGATGATCTTGTGCTCGGGCGACCACAGCAGGGTCATTTCCGGGGAGGCATAGCGGGACGCCAGGACGTTTGCAATCTTTACTTTCTCAGCCACGCGCACCATTCTACGGTGCGGGCGGGGCGCACCACCGCCCCGCTTATCGACGCCCTGTGCGCGCCGCGTTCGCCGCGTTCGCCGTGTGCGCCCGCTACGGCGCGGCGATCCGTCCCTCCTCCGCCGCCAGGCCGATGTCCTTGCGGTAGAAGGAACCCTCCATCTCGATCTGTTCGATGATCCCGTAGGCGCGCTGGCGGGCCTCGGCCAGGTCGGCCCCCTTGCCCACCACGGAGAGCACGCGGCCCCCGGCGGAAACGTAGGACTCCGCCGGGTCCTCGGCTCCCGCAGCCGTGCCCGCGTGCAGGGTATAGGCGCGCTCCTCGTCCTCCGGGATCCCCACCAGGGCATCACCCTTGCGCGGGGACTCCGGGTAACCGCCCGCCGCCAGCACCACGGTCACCGCCGAGCCCTCCTCCCATTCCAGGGGCGGCTGCTGGGCCAGGGTGCCGCGCGCCACCGCGTCCAGCAGCCCCGCCAACGGGGTGCGCAGCAAGGAGAGCACCGCCTGCGTCTCGGGGTCACCGAAGCGGGCGTTGAACTCCACCACGACGGGGCCGTCTGCGCCCCAGGCCAGGCCCGCGTAGAGCAGGCCGGAGTACGGGGTGCCGCGCGCCACCATCTCGCGGGCCACCGGCTCGCAGACCTCGCGCACGATGCGCTCCACGCCGTTTTCCGGCAGCCAGGGCAGGGGCGTATAGGCCCCCATGCCGCCGGTATTGGGGCCCTCATCGTTATCAAAGGCTCGCTTGTGATCCTGGGCGGGCAGCAGGGGCACCACGGTTTCACCGTCCACCAGGCAAAATAGCGAAACCTCCGGCCCCTCCAGGAAGGATTCCAGCAGCACCGGGTTGCCTGCGGCCAGCACGGAATCCACGTGGGCGCGGGCGGCCTCCCGCTCCGGGGTGACCACCACGCCCTTGCCTCCGGCCAGGCCATCGTCCTTGACCACCCAGGTGGGGCCAAAGCGATCCAGGGCGGCCTCGATCTCCTCGGCGCTGGCATCGGGGGCGATCTGCTCGGCGGTGGCGGTGCGAACGCCCGCGGCCGCCATGACCTCCTTGGCAAAGGCCTTGGAGCCCTCTAGTTGCGCGGCGGCCTGAGAGGGGCCAAACACGGCAAAACCGGCGGCGCGCAGGGCGTCACTCACGCCCGCAACCAGGGGCACCTCGGGGCCGATCACCACGAGGTCGGCGGCGATCTCCCTGGCCAGGGCCACGGTGGACTCAGCGTCCGTCACGCTCAGCGGGTGCGCGGTGGCCAGGGCCGTCATGCCCGCGTTACCGGGGGCCACGTGCAGGGTGGGGTGGGCGGGGTCCTGGGAAAGTCCCCGCAGCAGGGCGTGTTCGCGCGCACCGGCGCCAATGACCAGAATATTCATGGCCCCGAGTCTAACGGCCCACTACGCTGAGAACCTATGAGTAGCGTATTTAGCAAGATCATCGCGGGGGAGCTTCCCGCGCGCTTTGTGTATCGGGACGATGCCGTGGTGGCGTTCCTGAGCATTGAGCCGGTGGCCTACGGGCACACCCTGGTGGTGCCGGTGGCGGAGGTGGATCGCTGGACCGATCTGCCCGCCGAGACCTGGGCGCGCGTGGCCGAGGTATCCCAGAAGGTGGGCAGGGCCATCGTGGAGGCCTTTGGCTGCTCGCGGGCGGGCACCCTCATCGCGGGCTTCGAGGTGCCGCACACCCACGTCCACGTGTTCCCCGCCGAGGATATGGGCGGCTTCGATCTCTCCGCCGCCATGCCGATGGATTCCACCGACCCCGCCCAGATGGACGCCGCCGCGCAGAAAATCCGCGCCGCGCTCGGCACCGCCGAGTAACCCATGCGGCTCCTTGACCTGGTGCCCCCGCACGGGGTGGCCCCCTATCTTCCGGGGCTAGGCACCTCGGCCGCCACGGGGCAACGCCCGGTACTCGTGCTGCACGGGGCGGCCGGTTCCCCCGGCAACTTCGAGGAACTGCTGCGGCTGCTCGCCCACCGCGCCGACCGCACCGTGGCCGCCCCCGCCTACGGTCAGCGCGGCACCGCGCGCCTGGAGCACAGCCTCGCGGAGGTCGAGGCGTGCGCCCGCCGCCTGGTCGCAGCCTCCCCCGAGGGGCTTATCGACGTCGTGGGCCATTCCCTCGGTGGTCTCCTCGGACTACTGCTGGCGCAGCGCCTCCCCGTGGCCCGGCTCATCGGCTTAGGCGCTTGCTTCCGGGGCTGCCCGCCGCGCTTTCCTCGGCTGATGGGCAGGCTCGTGGGGCCGGTGTACCCGCAGATCATGCGCCCCTTGGATATTCCCCCGCCCACCGGCACGCAGATCGTTTCCATTGTCTCTCCCCTGGACACCATCGTGCCCCCGGAATACGCCGACCTCTCCGCCTACTCCGGCGCACGGGTGGAGATGGTCACCGCCCCCGGGGTTTTGCACTATCAGTTCCCCGAGGCCACCGCGCGGGAGGTGTTCGCCCGCCTCTACGCGGAGTCGCGGTGAGGATCCTCTGGCTCCGGCTTGCGCTCTAGGGTGATGGTAAAGGTGGAACCCACCCCCACCTCGGATTCCACCTCGATGGTGCCACCGTGCTTTTCCACCAAGGACTTGGTGATCGCCAGCCCCAACCCGGAGCCGCCGGAGGCCCGGGAGCGGGAAGTATCCGCCCGGTAGAAGCGCTCAAAGATGTGCGCGGCGTTATCCGGGGACATGCCAACGCCATCATCAATCACCTGGATCCGCACCTGGGAATCCTGCGCGCCGTCAAAGGTAAGGCGAATGGTGGCGGTGGCCCGCTCCCCGCCGTGACGCAGAGCGTTAGTGAGCAGGTTGAGCAACACCTGGTGCAGACGGCTGGCGTCACCCACCACCAGGGGCACGGCGGAGGTTTTGTTATCCACCATCACCGTGCGGCCGGGGAAGGCCGCGCGCGCGGTTCCTGCCACGGAGAGGCATAGTTCCAGCAGGTCCACCGTCTCACTATTGAGGCGCTGGCCCTCCGCCCTGGTGAGTGCGAGCAGATCCTCCACCAGCAGGCTCATGCGCTTGGATTCCGCGTCCACCTTTCCCAGTACCAGATCAATGTCCGTGGTGGCTCCCGAGCGATACAGTTCCGTGTACCCGCGCAGGGAGGTCAGGGGGGTGCGCAACTCGTGGGAGGCGTCTCCCACGAAGCGCCGCATTTGCTCCTCCTTGTCCCGGGACTCCTCGATGGAGCGTTGCAGCCTGCCCAGCATGACGTTGAGCGCGTAGGCCAACTGCCCCACCTCGGTGTTCATGGGCCACTGCGGCAGGCGGCGATCCAGGTTGCCCTCGGCAATATCGCCTGCGGTGCGCTCCACCTCGCGCAGGGGCTTGAGGGAGCGATACACCAGGTAGTGCGCCACCATGGCGATCACCACCAACACCGTCAGCGAGATGATGGTCTGCACCGCGCGCAACCGCCCGATGAGGGTTTCCTCCCTGGCCAGGCTCTTGGCCACCACGACCACCACGCCGTCCTGGCTCTTGGCGGTGGCGCGCCAGCGCTGGTTGGAGGAGGATTCCGCGGAAGCCGGTAAGGTTTGCGGCCCGGCGTCCACGTTGAGGCTGGAAATATCCGGGGTGGATTGCAGCCAGCTATTTTCCCCGGCCGGGGTGCCATCGGGATAGATCACCTGCACATAAAAGTCCAGGGGCACCCGGCGAATCACCGCGCCCTCCGAGGGCGCGGCATTGGCGGCCGCCCCTGCGGAGCTGGTGAACCCGTTGAGCACGGATTCCAGTTCCTCATCGACCTTATCCAGGGAATAGCCCCGCATGACGGCGGAGACCGCCGTGGAACTACCTAAGAGGCCCACCCCGGCCACCGCCACCACGAGCATAACCAGCCACACCCGCAGCGGAATGGAACGCAGCGGACTGTACGGCCTGCGTTGGGGTGTGCTCGTGCCCCATTGCTCCGGGTGGGATTGCTTAAGCAACCTCACTGGCGCGGCTTACGCAGCACGTAGCCCACGCCGCGCACGGTGTGGATCAGCGGACGACGCCCCGTATCCACCTTGCGGCGCAGGTAGGAGATGTAGGACTCCACCACGTTGCCGTCGCCGCCGAAGTCGTAGTGCCACACGTTATCCAGGATCTTGGCCTTGCTCAGCACCACCTCGGCGTTAATCATCAGGAAGCGCAGCAGGTTGAACTCCGTGGGAGAGAGATCCACGATCTCCCCGGCCTTGGTGACCTCGTGGGTGTCGTCGTTGAGGGTGAGATCCGCGTAGGTGATGGTGGCGTCGCGCGCCTCGTCCTTGAGGCTGTGGCCTCGGCGCAGGATCACCCGCAGGCGGGTAATCACCTCCTCCAGGGAGAAGGGCTTGGTCACGTAATCGTCCGCACCAATGGTCAGGCCGTGAATGCGGTTTTCCACCGCGTCCTTGGCCGTGAGGTAGAGCACCGGGCCGTCCAGGCCGTCCTCGCGCAGGTGCGGGAGGAGCTCAAAGCCGTCCATGCCGGGCATCATCACGTCCAGGATGAAGGCGTCCGGGCGGAACTCGCGGGCCAGTTCCAGGGCCGCGTGGCCGTCGTTCGCGGACTTCACCTCAAAACCCTGGAACTTCAGCCCCACGGTGAGCAGTTCCACGATATTGGGCTCATCGTCCACCACCAGCACCCTGATGTTATTTGCCTTGTCATTCATAGCGTCTGCCATTATCGCGCTTACCTCTCCCATTCCGGCCCGCCCGCTCGGGGTAGCGGGGCGGGCTCATTGCACTATGGGAGAGTATTGCTCGGTGGCCTGCCCCCCGCCTGCCCGGTAACTGAAAGAACTCTGAGAGTTACGGGGCGGTCATAGGGCAGCGTCCGCCCGGGCCACGGCGGCCTCGATCACCTCTAGCCCCTGAATCAGATCCTCCTCCGGGATATTCAGCGGCGGGGCGATGTGCGTGCGGTTAGCACTCACCATCGGCCATACGCCGTGCTCCTTGCAGTAGGCCGCGAACTCGCCCAGATCCGTCAGTGGCTCCTTAGTGGCGCGATCGCGCACAAACTCGATGGCCCAGAAAAAGCCCTGACCGCGCACCTCCCCCACGCTGGGGTGTTTCTCCGCGATCTCGCGCAGGCGCGGGCCGATCACCTCCGCCCCCAGACGGGCCACGCGCTCAAAGATGCCCTCGCGCTCGTACACGTCCAGAGCCGCCACCCCCGGCGCGCAGGCCAGCGGGTGCCCCGAGTAGGTGAGTCCGCCCGGGTAGGGGCGCTCGGAGAAGGTCTCCACGATCGCGGGGTGAATGAGAACCCCGCCCAGCGGCACGTACCCGGAATTCACCCCCTTGGCAAAGGTCACCAAGTCCGGGGCCAGATCCGCCCCGCCGTGCTCGTAGGCAAAGAGTTTGCCGGTGCGGCCAAAGCCCACCATCACCTCGTCCGCGATGTAGAGAATCCCATACTTATCGCACAGTTCCCGCACCCCGCGCAGGTATCCCTCCGGCGGCGCGATCACCCCGGAGGAACCCACCATGGATTCCAGCATGATCGCCGCGATCTGCCCCGGCCCCTCGAAGATAATCGTCTGCTCCAGGTGCTCCAGGGCGCGTGCGCACTCCTGCTCCGGGGAGTCCGAGTGGAACGCCGAGCGGTACAGGAAGGGGCCCCAGAAGTGGTAAATATCGCCGTCGGTGGTGGGGTTGCCTAAGCGACGCCCCTCCCCCGTCGCCATGATCGCGGAGCCGGTGGCCCCGTGGTAACTGCGGTAGGCGGCAAGGATCTTGTCCTTCCCGGTGTGCAGGCGCGCCATGCGAATGGCATGCTCCACCGCGTCCGCGCCGCCATTGGTGAAAAAGACGTGGCTGAACTCGCCCTGCGCGGATTCCACGATCCGCCGCGCCAACTCCCCGCGCACGTCATTGGCAAAGGCCGGGTTGAGGTTGGTCACCCGACCCGCCTGCTCACGGATGGCCGCCACCAGATCGGGATGATTGTGCCCAAGATTGGCGCTGACAAGCTGGCTACCAAAGTCCAGGTAGCCCTTGCCCTCGTAGTCATAAATGCGCGGCCCCTCGGCGGCGGCCACGGGCATGGGGTTGATCTTCCCCTGCGCGGACCAGGAGTGAAAGACGTGCGCGCGGTCATCGGCACGCACCTGGGCTTCTGCGGAGGGATTGGGGTTGGAAGTGGTCACGGGAAACCTCTTTTCTTTGGAAAACTCACGGTTCCCTCGCCACCTTATCCCAGCAACGTCGCGTCGCGCGGCACAATCCCCCAAAAGGGGTGACTAGCGCCACTGAACATCGTCCAGATTCACGCCCTCCTTGGTCGCTCGGGCCTCCACCAGTTCGCGCAGGTACCCGCGGCGCTCCCCATAACTCTCCGCAAAACGCTCATCGGCCACATACATGCGGGCCAGGATCACTTGCTTGCTCGGGGAGGCCTCGTACCAGCGCGAAATCTCGGCCCGATGCCCCAGCGCCAGCGCGTCCCCCTCTGGGGAGCCGGGTGCGACGCCGCGCCCGGCGGCGTCGGCAAGCGCCTCACGGAACGCCGCCGCCTCGGCCGCGACGTCCTCCCAATCTTCGCCGGACATCTCCCCCATTCGCTCGCGGGACTGCTCCCACTCGGGGGTATCGCCCCAACGCTCCTGAGCCTCGGCCCGGTATTTGGACCACTGCTCACGCCATTTCTTCGCCTTTTCTTCCACGCTCATCGTGGCTTCTCCTTCCAGAATCTCATCGACCACGCGGATCATTCCGCGCAGGCGAGCGATCTTTCCCACCAGGACTTTCCGCTGCCGTTTAAGATGCGCGCGGCGCGTGCCGGGGGTATCAATCAACTCCCCGATCTGCGCCAGCGGCACCCCGGCCTCCCGATACACCAGGATCTGCAAGCCGCGCTCGACGTCCCCCTCGGTGTACAGGCGGTAATCTCCCAGGGTGCGCCACTGTGGTGCCAGCAAGCCCACGGCCTCCCAATGCCGCAGTGTGCGCGGGGTAACGCCGAGGAGGTCGGCCGCCTGGCCGATGGTGTATTCGGGGTGCTCGCCGGTGGTATCGCTCACGGGAATGATCCTGGTGTTTGACGTCGCGTAAAGGTCAAGGGCGCAGGTCTTGGGTGAACGCCATGAGGGCCGATACCTGCAATACCGAGCTCGCCTCCATCTTCCCGACTCCTCCCATCAGGCCACAGCCTCGCGCTAAGATACCTTTTGCCAGGAAACCTCCTGGCTCCTCCTGGTGGTGCGATAAGTCTCCACCACCTGGCGGAGGCACGCACCCCACCAGGGAAGCACCTTCGACTGTCAGGGAGGAGGTGAGACGAATGGCCCGCCATCGACGCGAAAGCGAAGATAAAAGGAACCGCCGCCGGAGTAGCAGCTCCGTACAACGGTTCCTTAGGAAGGCTGAGTATCAACGTGATCGCACGGTTAATCGCTGAAACGATCATGAGGCTGCTCAGCTAGTCTCACGAAAGTCCCCGCTTACCCTTTACCGTGAGCGGGGGCTTTCGCCTTTAACGACAGTCTGGGTGGGCTGTCATCACAGAGCATACCCCATCCGGTAGCCGCTGGACCCCACCACAGTTCTTAGAGCGCTCGGTAGGGACGAATAGCACCAGTATCCACCCGCGCCCGCGCTTCCGCGAGATCGTAATTTAACTGCAAATTAAGCCAAAACTGCGCCTCCATGCCAAAGTATGCCTCAAGCCGCAAAACCATATCAGCGGTCAGGCGATAGTCACCCTTTAGGAGGTCGGAAACCATCGTTTCGGATACCCGGAGATCCTCCGCCAAGCGCTGAGCACTAATACCTAGAGGAATAAGCATTTCCTCCTCAAGCCACTCCCCTGGCTACGGGTGACTATTAGTAATAAGCCCTCACTCCGTTATCCTCTTCAGCCCACACCACAGCACCGGGCCACCGGCCGCCTTAGGGCCTCGGAATATTCCGCAGGTTCGAGCGCGCCATCGTAATCATGGAGCCCACGCCACCACCGAACACGGTGCGGGTGGCGGCCTTGGAGAAGCCCATGAGCATCTCCCAGGTGATGTTCGGCGGAATGGACAGAGCGTTGGGGTCGGTCACCATGTCCACCAACACGGGGCCGTCGTAGGCCAATGCCTCCTGGATTCCGGCGCGGAGTTGCTTGGGGTCCTCAATCCGAATGGACTGAATGCCCACGCCCTGCGCGATCTTGGCGTAATCCACCTGATCGTGATCGGTCTCATATTCCGGCATGCCCTGCACGAGCATTTCCAGTTTCACCATGCCCAGGGAGGAATTATTAAACACAAAGATCTTGATGGGCAGATCATGTTGCTTCACGGTAATGAGTTCGCCCATGAGCATGCTGAGGCCGCCATCGCCGCTGAAGGTCACCACCTGGCGGTTGCGGTCGGCGGATTGTGCGCCGATGGCCTGCGGCAGGGCATTAGCCATGGTGCCGTGACGGTAGGAGCCCATGTCCACGCGCTGCCCGTTGGGGGTGAGGTAGCGCGCGGCCCACACGTTGCTCATGCCGGTGTCCACGGTGAAGATGGCGTCCTGGGCGGCGAGTTCGTCGATGAGCGAGGCCGCGTATTCCGGGTGGATGGGCGTGTGGTTTTCCACGTTGTGCGTGTACGCCGCAACCACGTCCTCTAGGGCCTTGGCATGCTTTTTCAGCATCTTATCCAGGAAGGAGCGGTTCTTCTTTTCCGCCACGTGGGGCAGGATATTCTCGATCACCGCACCGGCGTCGCCCACCACCGGGTATTTGATGGTGGTGCGCCGCCCGATGTGGGAGCCGTCAATGTCGATCTGCGCCACGTTCTTGGCGGGCAGGAAGTCGTTATAGGGGAAGTCGGTGCCGATGAGAATGAGCAGATCGGCCTCGTGCGAGGCCTCATGGCAGGCGCCGTACCCCAGCAGGCCGGACATGCCCACATCAAAGGGATTGTCGTATTGAATGTAGTGCTTGCCGCCAAAGGCGTGCCCGATGGGGGCCTTGATCTTCTCCGCCAGGGCCAGCACCTGTTCACGCGCGTCCTTGATGCCCGCGCCCACAAAAAGAGTCACCGATGACGCCTCATTAATTGCCCGCACCAGGGCGGCGGCCTCGCGCTGATCGGGGTAGGCCACGGGGCGGCCGGTGGCGATCACCGAATCAATAATGCGGGTATCCTCCACGTCCTCGGCAGCGAGGTCGCCGGGGATCACCAGCACGGATACGCCCTTGCCGCTCATGGTGGATTGGATGGCGTGGTGGGTAATCACCGCGCCCTGGTCCGCGGAGTTCACCATCTCGCAGTACCCGGAGCATTCCTGGAAGATCTGCTGCGGGTGAGTCTCCTGGAAGAAGTGGGAGCCGATCTGCCGGGAGGGAATGTGGCTGGCCAGCGCCAGCACCTTGGCCCCGTTGCGGTGGGAATCATAAAGGCCCTGGATCAGGTGGGTATTGCCCGGCCCGCAGGAGCCGGCGCAGACCGCCAGGTCGCCGGTGATAAGGGATTCCGCCCCGGCGGCAAAGGCCGCGGCTTCCTCGTTGCGCACGTGTACCCATTCGATGGAGGAATCGCGCACCGCGTCCACGATGGGGTTGAGGGAATCCCCCACCACGCCGTAAATGCGCTGCACGCCCTGCTTTTCCAGGGCGTGCACCAGAACCTCCGCATAATTCTTTGCCATTCTTGCCTCCTCGCTCCCGGAAGCCTCACGAGCCAGCATCCGACGCCGCGACGTCGATAAGCACAGCCGCGCACCACCCGTGAGATCGCTTCCGTTTTAGTTTGCTTGTGTGGATATGTCCCCCAGTATGCCCCGGAGTTCCCGCGCGTGCCAGGGCCTCACATTAGGTACAGTATTGCTCCATGCAGTACCCCTCCCCCACCGCTACCACGCCCCGGCAGCGCTGGACTTTCCTCGCGGTCATTAGCGCCGGGCTCTTCCTTATCAGCATGGATAACTCCGTGCTTTTTACCGCTCTGCCGCAACTGGAAGCGCAGTTGCACACCACCGAGCTGCAAGCGCTGTGGGTGATTAACGCCTACCCCCTCGTGCTTAGCGGCCTGTTGCTGGGCACCGGCACCCTGGGGGATCGGATCGGGCACCGCCGCATGTTCCTCACCGGCATGGCGATCTTCCTCATCGGTTCCCTCGCCGCCGCGTTTTCCCCCACCGCCTGGGCGCTCATCGCCGCCCGCGCCGTGCTGGGCCTGGGCGCGGCCACCATGATGCCCGCCACCCTGGCGCTCATTCGCGTGACGTTCCTCGACGAGCGCGAACTAAGCACCGCCATCGGCATCTGGGGGTCCATCGCCGTGGTGGGCGCGGCCGCCGGGCCGGTGATCGGTGGGCTGCTGCTGGAGCACTTCTGGTGGGGCTCGGTGTTCCTCATCAACATTCCGGTGGGCATTATCGCGTTCATCGCCACCGTACTCCTAGCACCGCCGAATATGCCCAACCCCGCCGCGCACTGGGACGCCCTCTCCTCCCTGCTCGCGCTGCTCGCCGTCTCCGGGTTGGTGATGGCTATTAAGGAGGCCGCGCACACCCCGCGCCAGTGGTGGCTGCTCGGCGCGGCGTGCGCGGTGTCGCTCGTGGCCGGGGCGCTCTTCGCGCGGCGCCAGCGGCACCTTGCCGAACCCCTGCTGACCATGGATATTTTCCGCAGCCGCATGTTCACCGGTGGCGTGCTCGCGGCGGCGGGTGCCATGTTCTGCCTCGCCGGAATATCGCTGATGACCACCCAGCGCTTCCAAAACATCGCCGGATACAGCCCGCTTCAGGCAGGGCTGGTGGTGGCGCTTGCGGCCATTTCCGCCCTGCCCTTCTCCATTCTCGGCGGGGCGAACCTGCACCGCCTGGGCTTCCGCACGCTCATTAGCGGCGGGTTTAGCCTCATCGCGGCGGCGGTGCTCCTCACGGCCTGGGCATTCTCCGCCGGTTCCATGCCGATCTTCCTGGTGGGCACGGCGCTCATGGGCGCGGGCGCGGGATCGGTGATGTCCGTATCCTCCGTAGCCATCATCGGCTCGGCACCCCGCGAGCGCGCGGGCATGGCCTCCAGCGTGGAGGAGGTCTCCTACGAGTTCGGCAGCCTACTCTCCGTGGCGATCCTGGGCAGCATCTTTCCCCTGTTCCTCGCCGCGTTCACCGGCACCGGCGCGGAGCACGCGCAGGCCTATGACCACGCCTACCTCATGATTCTCTGCCTCATCGCGGCGGTGGGCGCGCTTAGCGCGGCCGTCACCGCCTGGTGCTTCCGGGGCAACCCGCGCAGCACCCGGTACGGTTCCGCGCACTAAGCGTTGCCGCTTATCGACGCCTCCGGGTATAGGGCTCACGGGGCGTCGATAAGCGATCTTTTTAGCGGCGCGCCAGGGCACCCATCGGGTCCCAGGCGGGCAGCGCAATCGGCTCTAGGTCGCGCGCCGCCAATACCTCCTCGGGCAGGAAACGCGGGGGGAACGGCGATCTCGAACACGTAGGGATCGAACCAGGAATCGTCCATCGTCCAAAAACCCTTGTCCGCGTTCTCCTCGCCCCAGGAGTTTTCCACCCGCCACCGGCGCGGGTTGCCCTGCTCGTCTAGGTCCACGCCGGTGAGCACCATCGCGTGCTCCATGAGGAATTCCCCGGTCCGCAGGCGCTCCGCCTTGGTCAGCCCCATGTTCACGCCGTACACGGCCTCGTAGTCGTAGAGGTCGGCAGCCCAAAAGCCGGTTTCCTTATCCCCCTGGCGAGTGGTCTCGCAGCCAAACCACACGGGCAGCCCCTCCGCCACGGCCTGCGCGGCGGCCTTCTTGAGCACCCCCATCGGGGCGTTCAGGTACGTCACCGCTCCCGAGCCCACCACGTTGCCCAGGTGCTCCACGGTATAGCGCGCGTGATAATCGTGGCGGGGATCATTGACCACGCACACGTACTCCCCCAGGTCCTCCGGCAGGTAACGCTGGGCGAAATCGCGCGGGGTCACCTCCCCCTCGCGGTGGAACTGCCCCTCCTTATCCCGGTACTGCCAAACGAACTTCTCCGGCGGAGTCCCCAGGTGAATGGTGAGGATCGTGTACACATCGGCCAGCACCTCCTCGCGGATCTGCACGGCCGCAGAATCGGCATCGACACCCTGGGCATCGCTCGGCACCTCGCGCAGGCGCAGGGCTCCCCGGCGCAGCACGGAGAGCAGATCTCGGTTCAGCTTCGCGGTATGCGAGCTGGAATGAGTCTCCGGCATGGCGTACTTGGGCACCACGCCGTACTTTTCCACCACGGAGACAAACATGTTCCACTGCCCGCCGTCCTCCAGAGGAGTGGCGAGCAGGTGGGAGACGGTGCGATCGTCCAGGGGACGCTCGCGCAGATCGAACATCGCGGAGAGGAAGTAATTGGCCTTTTCCAACTTGTCATAAAAGTGGATATACGGCTGAGAGAACTCAAAGTCCTTGATCTTGTGCCGCGCCATCACCGCGCCGCGCAGGGAATTAAGCCCGGCAAAAATCCAGCACCTCCCCGAGCGCTTTTGATCCGCCACCGCCCAATCGTCCACCTTGTGCGATACCGAGGTGTCCAGGGCGGTGACCGCCCGCCTATTGAGCGCAATGCGATCAATATCCGTGCCCGCCACCATATTCCCAACCAGGCGCGCGGCGGTATCGGCGGCAATATCGCGGTTCCACTGTGCATAATCCATGATGTTTCCCCTTATATATTCCCGCTTAGGCCATTGCGTCCCACACCGGCAGCACCACCGGCTCCGCGTTCAGCGCCGCGCGCAGGTGCTCCGGCACGAACTGCGGGCGCACCGCCACGGCAAAAACGTTCTCATCGAACCACGCCTGGGACATCACCCCGTACCCCTTATCCGCCGCCTCGTTCTTGGCGCTCTGGTGCTTCTCACCCCAGGAGTTCTCCACCCGCCACCGCGCCGGAGAATCGTCATAGCCGCTGAGCACCATCGCGTGCGTAAGCACGGACTCCCAAGTCTCCATGCGCTGCGCCTTGGTCATGGCGGTATCCACGCCGTAGAGTGCGTCGCGCTCCAGCAGGTTCGCGTCCCACACCCCCATGTCCCGGTGGAACTGGCGGTTCACGTCGCAGGCAAACCACACCGGCTCCTCCGCCCGCACACTATCGACGGCCGCCCGGGTGACGTCGGAAAGCTCCGCGTTGAGGTACGTGAACAGCGAGGTGCCCGGCACGCTCGTCTGGGTATCAATGGCGTAACGCACCCCCGTCTCGCGCTGCGGGCGAGGATCGTGGCCCAGCACCACGTACTCTCCCAGGTCGGCGGGTAGGTAACGCTGGGCGAACTCGCGCGGGGTCACCTCCCCCTCGCGGTGGAACTGCCCCTCCTTATCCCGGTATTGCCAGGCGAACTTCTCCGGGGGCACGCCCAGGTGAATGACGAGGATCCGGTGTACATCGCGCAGAACCTCCTCCTTGGTGGTACTCCCCTCCCGCAGGCGCAGGGCACCCCGACGCAGCACCGTGTTCACCGCCCGACGCAGGTGCGCGGTGTGGGAACTGGAATGAGTCTCCGGCATGGCATACTTGGGCACCGCGCCGTAGCGCTCCACCAGGTGCACCACGTAATTCCACTCCCCGCCGTCCCCCACCGGGGCTTGGAGCAGGGCGTGGGCGCGGCGATCATCGAGGTCGTCCCTGTGCTCCGCGATGGCGTCCAGGAAAACCTCCGCCTTGCCCAGGAGGTCATAGAACTGTAGGTAGGCCTCCGAGAACTCAAAGTCCTGCACGCCCAAATCCCGGGCGATCCGGTGGCGGAACACGTTGAGGGCCGCAAACATCCAGCAGCGGCCGGATTGCTTTTGATCCGTGACCTTGAGGGAATCGAGCTTGGTTTCCGGGGCCGCGTTCAGCGCCGCCACCGCGCGGCGATCCAGGGCCACCTCATCGACGTCGGTGGTGGTCACGGCATTGGTGGCCATGCGCACCTGCGGGGTATCGGCGGTTTCGCGCAAGCGTGCGAGATCCTGCGGGGTCAAGGTGAAATCAGCCATGCGCCTGAAGATAGCAGAACCTGTGGGTGGTTGAGGTCACAGGAAAGAGGGTTAGCATGGGTGCCATGAATTTATGGCTGGGGGAGGTTGCCGCCGCGATGCGCGTCTTAAAACGCATATGGCCGTTCCTGCTCGCCCAGGTTTTCACCTCAGCCGGGGTAGGGCTCAACCTCACCGTGGCCGCGCTGGCCGCCGCCGCGGTGACCGGGAACGATAGCCTCGGCGGACTCGCCCAAACCAGCACCATCATCGGCGCCACCCTCATCACGGCTCTCAGTACCGCACTCACCCGCGCACGAAGGCGCCTGGTGGCCCTGCGCTGTTCCCTTGGCCTCGCCGTGATCGGCTCGCTCCTATGCGGCCTCGCGGTCAGTGCCTCCGACGCGCTGCAATGGACGCTCTTTGTGGGCCTATTCCTCCTCGGCGGCGGTACCGTGAGCGCTCTTCTCTCCCGCTTCGCCGCCGCCGATAAGGTCACCGATCCTGCCCACGCCTCCACCGCCATCAGCGCCGTGCTCTTTGGTTCCGCTATTGGTTCTGCCGTGGGCCCGCAGGCATACGGCTGGATTATGCGCCTCACCGATTCCCCCATGCCACTGGTTTTCCTGTGCTCGGCCGCTATCTTTGCACTGGGACTTATACCGCTTCTCCGGGAGAAAACCTCCGCACCGGCAGACTCCCCTTACCGTGGCGGGGCTGGAAAAGCACCGCTGCGCTGGCGGCCCGCCTATACCTCAATCTTTCTCATTGGCGTATTCAGTCATGCCACAATGGTGAGCCTCATGGCTATGGCTCCCCTTCATACGGATAAGGAGTTTGGCCCCAGCGGTACCAGCCTGATCATGACGGCGCACCTACTGGGAATGTACGCTCTGGGCCCAGTGGTGAGCGTGGCCATTCGGAAACTCGGCTTTCCCGTGGTTCTGTGCGCCGGGGCCACCGTGTTTGGGGCTTCCTATCTCGCCTTGATTTTCGCCCCGGGAAGCCTCCCCGTCTTTGTTGCCGGGCTCTTTGGCGTGGGTTTTGGCTGGTCCATCGGCATGATCTCCGCTTCCACCCTGGCCGCCACCATCGCAGACTCCCACCACAGAATCACGCTCCAAGGCAGGCTGGATATGAGCATCAATATCGCGGCGGGGCTCAGTTCCATCGTCTCCGGGATAGCAGTAGCCCAGTGGGGATACTCGGCGCTTGCCGCCTCGAACGCCCTCCTGTTATTGGGCGTGCTGGGCACCGCCGCCGTGCTGTGGCGGAAACGTCATTTAAGCAAACCGTATTTTGCGCCGTTCTAGTTCCCGCAGCGCACCGTGCAGAGGTGATCCGCTCAGCGGCAAACTCGAAAGATCAATCTTTGATGCCACGCGGAGAACCTGCTCATTCGCACTGGCGGCCGCAGCGGGAGAAAGCCCGATGGAGTCCGCAAATTCCACCCAGTGCTGCCTTTTAAGGTTTCTACTTTTACCCGCCAGTGGAAGCGCTAACGTCATGTCACGGTACAGCGCAGTGCAGGGAATGTCATACATCGGAGCCACGCTCCATTTACCGCTCTTGCTCTCCACAATGGAAAGATTCTTGGCATGTAAATCACCATTCCCGGTGAGCCAGGCAAAAAGAAACTGCATATAAAGGTTTCTCGTGGCCACCACGGGTGAGTTTGTTTTAGCCGCTAGGGCACGCACTACTCGTTCACTTTCCACCGAGTATTTCGCTGCCGGAAGCAGGTCCAACACCTGCGCGGCGTCCTCTAACCCGTTCCTCACCACGGCACCGCCAGGAGCAACCAAACGATCAAACCGACGCACCAGCAGTCCCGGCCGACCGTTCTTATCGCGTATCACCTGGTGATGAGCCACAGGAATCCCCAGGTGACGCGCATGACTAAGATGTAAGGCCTCATTGAACACGAGGTGAGGGTGCTCCGGTGGATCAAGTTTCAGGATGGAGTACGCACCCTGCCGACCCACCGGAGTATTGACCATCGAGGCGGAGGCCTTTTCCTGCACACCTGGCAAACCATATTGATCCACCATCTCCGCGACGTCCCGGAAATCTATTTCTCCAGGTAACCCTGAAATAAGTGGTTCTGGAGTACCCGGCCCCTCCCCAGCTGGCACAATCTGAACATCGCCGGGAGTATCCTCCCCGATGGCAAGGAGCAGAGTGAGTTCATCGTCCAGCGAGGTTTTTGCAACACGCCGCAACACGCTGAGGCGATGCCCCTCGGGCAACAGCCCCGAAAAGAACGCAGGCACACCACCTCCCGGCCCGAACACGGGTTCCGTGCTCATAGGCAACGTAGAGGCCACCGGCGGACCCTCGTATTCCGAGAGGTAGAAAAAGGAGATTTCGCCGTTATCTCCGCGTTCCAAGGTCGCGGCGCGTCGCCCTTTCTTATACACGTCCGCCGCCCGCACGAATCTCAGTTGCGCAATATCCCTCATTCCACGATCTCCACCCGCATACCCAGCACCCCGGCCACGGTAAGCACGGCGTGCAGCCCGGCGGTGCCGGTTCCCTTTTCAATGTCGCGCACGGTGCGGTCGGACAGTCCCGATAGTTCCGCCAATTGCTGTTGAGTGAGCATGTATTCCTTGCGTACGGCGCGGATAGCGGCCCCGATTTTTCGGGCTTCCTCGCGTGCGTCGATCATGGTGCTTCCATCATAATTTTCGGAAAGATCCTTCCGAAAGGGACCTTCTCACCGCTCACACTACCCCACCAAAGCCCATTTCGGAAGAATCTTTCCGCCACACTGAAACCACACTCACTCCCCCGCGGGCATCGGCGGGAACTCCACCCCCGCCGTCGCGGCGGGCCTAATCCACAGCCCCGCCCCCGGAACCCTATCCACCGCCACCGGCCACTGATACACCTCGCTGAGACGTTCGGCGGTGCATACCTCCTCGGGCGTGCCCACGGCGGCCAGATGGCCGTCGTGAAGCAAAGCCAGGCGGTCGCAGAATCGGGAGGCCGCGCCCAGGTCGTGCAGCACCACGATCACCGCCACCCCCGCAGCGGCCAGGTGCCGCGCCAGGTGCAGGGTGTGCTCCTGGTAGCCCACGTCCATCGCGGCGGTGGGTTCGTCGAGGAGCACGCAGCGCGCCTGCTGCGCGATCACGCGGGCCAGGGCCACCCGCGCCCGCTCCCCGCCGGAGAGCGTGGTGATGTCTCTTTCCTGTAATTCGTGCAGGTTGAGCACCCCGAGCGCGTACTCGATGATCTCCCGATCCCGCTGCGGTTCCCGGGGCCAAGGGGTGCGGCCCAGGGCCACCACGTCGCGCACGAGGTGAGCAAAGGAAACGGCAGTGTCCTGCGTCATGACCGCCCGCAGGCGCGCGGCCTCGCGCGGGCGGTACTCGCCGTAGGGTCTGCCCGCCAGCAGCACCTCCCCGACGGCCGTGGCGTGATCGCCCGCCAGGGCGGCCAGCAGCGTGGACTTCCCCGCCCCGTTGGGGCCGATGAGGCCCAGTACCTCGCCGGGGTGGACTTCCAGGGAGACGTCGCTTAGTAATTCCTTGCCGCGTATCCGCACGCTGATGCCGCGCGCCGCTAGAACCGGGGTCATGCGTGGCCCCCTCGGCGCAGGCTGCGGCGCAGCAACAGGAAGAACGTGGGCCCGCCTACCAGGGCGGTGAATACCCCGATGGGCAGATCGGCAAAGGGAATGAGGGTGCGCGCCGCCAAATCGGAGAGCGTGACCAGCACGCCGCCGCCCAGGCAGGAAAGGCCCATGAGCCAGCCGTGGGAGGGGCCCACCGCCTGGCGCAGAATGTGCGGCACGATGAGTCCCACGAAGCCAATCACCCCGGCAAAGGCCACGGCAGAGGCCGCAAGCGCGGTGGAGAGCCCCACGATGAGCACACGGGTGAGCCCTACGTTGAGGCCCACGTGCTCGGCGGCGCGCTCCCCCAGGCTCAGCACGTCCAGGCGACCCGCGATCAGGCAGGCCACCACCACGCACGCCACGATGGGGGCGGCCACGGTGCCCACGTGCGACCACAGCGCGCCGTTGAGGGAACCCATCTGCCAGAAGATGATCTGCTCGCGCGCAGAGGTGGGGGCCAGGAAGATCAGAATGGAGATCGCCGCCCCGGCCACCGCGTTCACCGCGATGCCCGTGAGGATCAGGGTGACCACCCGCACCTCCCCGTCAAAGGAGGCCAGGCGGTACACCGCCACGGCGGTGAGCAGGCCGGTGATAAAGGCCAGGAGCGGAATGGTGGCCAGCCCGGCAAAACTCAGGCCAAAGACGATCCCGGCGGCCGCCCCCACCCCGGCCCCGGAGGTCACCCCGATCACGGAGGGCTCGGCCAGGGGATTGCCAAAAAGCCCCTGGAGCAGGGTTCCCGCCACCGCCAGGGCGGCCCCCACCAGCAGGCCCAGCACGATGCGCGGCAGGCGAATCTGCCAGATCACGCTGGTGGATAGTTCCTGCCCTCCGGGCCCCGCCAGCAGGGCCTGGCCCACCTCCGCGAGCGGGAGGCTAAATTGCCCCAGCGCGAGGTTGGCCACCAGGGACACCACCAGGGCGGCCGTCAGCACGGCCAGGGTGATGAGGCGGGCGCGGGCACGCCGCGCCAGGGCCGAGCCTCCCCGGCCCATACTTTGCGACGCCTCCCCTCCCCCGGATTGCTTCCGAGGCACCGCAAGCGCGCGCGGCGACTCGCCGGTGTCCCCCGAACTCACTGATTCGCCCCCGCGTCCTCACCCAGGTACACGGCCTGAGCCGCGCGCACCAGGGAGAGCCCGGCCTGCGGCCCCATCGAGATGGCCTCGGAGTCAGGAAGCGAGACAATGCGACGGTTCTTCCCCGCCTCCGTCTGCGCCACGCCGGGGCGCGCCAGCAACCCCTCCACGCCGCCCACGGATTCCAGTCCCTTTTCCATCACCACGATCACCTCGGGGTTGAGTTCCGCCAGGGACTCCGCGTTGGCGGGCTTGACGTCCACGATCCCGGCCTCGCTGGCCACGTCGCGCCCGCCCAGGGCCTCGATCATGCCGTCGGCACCGCTGCCCTGGCCCAGGATGAAAAACACCCCGCCGTTGCCGCGCATGTAGAGGTAGGCCATGCGCAGGCGATCATCGCCATAAGGGGCGAGGTCGCTGACCTCCGTGCTGGCCTGCTCCATCTGGGCGCGGGTGCGCTCGGCGAGGGCCTTGCCCTCCTCGCGCACGCCCAAGGCTCCGGCCACCAGGGTGATGTCATCCTCCAGGGAATCGCGGTTACGCCGTGGATCAAGCACGGCCACGGGCACCCCGGCATCGCGGATCTGCTGGATCACCTCGGGCGGGCCCACGGACTCGTCCACGAGCACCACGCTGGGGCGCAATTGCAGTATGGCCTCCGCGTTGAGGCTGTGGCCGCTCTCGGTGACCACGGGAAGATCGGCCAGGGCCGGTTCCTCGGAGGAAACCGTGCGCCCCACGATGTTCTCGCCCAGGCCCAATCCGCTCACGGTGCGCGAGAGCGTGCCATACATGTCCAGGGCGAGGATTCGGGAGACGTCGGTGACCTCCACGGGGGTTCCGGTGGCGTCGCTAAAGCTCACCGGAAGTTGCGGCTGGGCGGCCTCGGTGACCGGCTCGATGTCTCCCACCGGCTGCGCGGAGGAGGGCCCCTGGAGGGTGTGCGGGTCCGGGGCGTCGCCGCGCGCGGGAAGTTGTTCCACGGCGTTGGTGGCCCCGTCCGTAGCGTTCTGGGTGTTCTCCGCCGAGGTGCCGCAGGCGCTGAGTCCCAGGCCGCTGAGGGACGCTACCAGTCCCAGGGTGATGAGCGTGGTTGCCTTATGCTTCATAATCGCCTTCCGTTTTCTTTGCCGCCCTGCGGCCCGTCAAGAGGTACACGCCCAGGCCCGCCAGGCCGAGCACCATCACCGCCAGAGAGGGCGGGGTCATGGGGTTTTCCGCCAGCGCCACCGCCGCGCTGCGCGGCGCTGCCTGCTTGCTGTCCAGCAGGCTCGTGCGCGAGCCGGAACGCGCGGCATCCATCTCCAGGGGCACCGCCGCCTCCGTGGTCTCCGTGCTTTGTTCCTGATTCTTTTCCAGCGCCGCGATGTCCTCCTTGGAGAGGGGCTTGGCTCCCGTCCCGGCGCTCTTCGCGGCCTCCGCGCCGGTCACGGCCCCGCAACTCGCGCTGCCGGAGAGCGCGGCCTTGAAACTCACCGGGGCCATCTCCGTGCCCGCCGGGTAGAAATCACCCAGGGCCGTGGCCCCGGCCTGCGTGAGGGAGGCCGCGGCGGTGCCGTCCAGCACATCCGCGTTCACGCTGGTATTTACCGCCAGCTCAGCCACCGCAATGCGGCCGTAGTTCACGGCGTTGCCCTCGGTATCGTTCGAGGTCACCTCCGCGATCAGGGTTCCGGCCCCACCCGCAAACTGAATCTCGGGATTGGCGATGGTGGTGTTGAGCACCCCATCGTGCCCATAGAACGTCACCGATCCGCCGTGGCTGATGGTGCCGCGCGCCGCCGAGGTATCCACCGCCCCCTGGCTTCCGCTAAACACAAAGGCACCGCCGGATTCCGTGGCTCCGCTTAGCCGCCACCCGCCGTGCGCAATCGGCCCGCGCACATAGGTGCGGAAGGAATCCTTCACGCCCCAGCCCAGGCGCGCGTCCGAGACCGCCCGCGTCGCCCCCTCATCGCAGGTTCCGCCGTTGCTTATCGACGCCCCCTGGCCGTTATTTCCCGTATTACCCGGGGCAGCCGGTGCGCTCGCGCCCCGCGCCGGTGCCGCGACGTCGAGCGCGGGTCGCCCCTGGCCGGAGGGTGCGGAGGGTGCGGCCTGCTGGCCACCCGGCGCGGTACCGGCATCCTGCGCCCCGGAAGAGGCGGGCGTGCTGGCCGCGTATTCGCTCAGCCCCTCGCCGGAGCCGCACTCGGCCGCGCCGCTCACCGCCAGGGTCACGTCCAGGGGATCGGCCTGGTTATTGCCCTCGCCGTAGTTGCCGCCAAAGGCCCGGTTCCCCTCGGCGGTGATGTATCCCCCGCCGCTCAGGCGCACCTCGCCGGAGGCCAGGGCCTCCTGAGTGATGGAGCTATCCAGGGTGAACTCCGCGATCACCGCCTGAGTTCCGGTTTCCTGGCCGGTGACCTTGGCCCCGGCGGTGGGGCGGTTCACGGTATTGGACGTGAAATCCGCGATGAACTGCGCCTGGTTGCCGCGCACCTTCACGCTCATCGCGCTCAGTTCAATCTTGAGCAGCCCCAGGTGTCCGTGCAGGCTCAGGCTGCCCGCCAGGGGAATATCCGCGCCCTCCGGGGTCACGGTGGCCTGGCCCTGCGGGGAGCTAAAGGCAAATTGCCCGTCCGCGCCGCCCTGGGAGCCCCGGTATTCCACCCCGTTGAGGTCCCAGCCGCCCAGGGCGATGGGCCCGGTGAGGTAGTTGCGGAAGGACTGCTTGATCCCCCAGCCCGCGGACGCCGAGGTGACCTCGGCGCACTCGGTAGAGGTCGGCGGAGTCACCCCGGTGGCGGGGCGCTGCGGCTCGGGAGCCGAGGGTTCCGCGGGGGCTGCGGGGGCTGTGGGCTGCGCCGCTGGCTGCCCCGGTGCCTGCGCCAGCGCCACCGAGGTATCCACCCCCGCGCACTCGCCTTCGCCCGGCGCGGTGCTCAACCGCAGGGTGGCGGTATCCCCCTCGTTATTGCCCTCCCCGTAATTGCCACCCAGGGCCTGGTTGGCCTCCTCCGTGAGCCGGGTGGCGGCGGTGAGCGTGGCGGTGCCGTCGGAAGCAAGGGCCTGGGAGAGCGGCTGATCCAGGCTGAGCGTGGCCAGCGGCACGCGCTCCCCGCTGCCGCCGCCGAAGCCCAGCACGCTGGAGAGCAGCGCCGGGGAATCGCTGCCCATGCGGCCCACGATCTGCCCCTGGGTGCCGCGAATCTGCACCTCCAGGTCGCTCATGGTGATGTTGAGTGCGCCGAAGTGCCCATGCAGGCGCACCGCCCCGCTCAGGGGAATATCGGCATCATCACCGCTGAGCGTGGCGCGCTCGGTATCGGCGTTAAACCGGAAGGCACCGTCGCCGCCCTTCTCCTCCCCGTGGAACTCCGCCCCGTCGAGTTCCCAGCCGCCCATCGCTATGGGCCCGGCGAGGTAGTTGCGGAAGGACTGCTTGATCCCCCAATCCAGGCTACCGGCCGTCAGGCCTCGACATTCCTGGGCCTGCGCCACCGGCACTATCGACGCCACCGGCCCCAACACCGGAGCGGATACGAGGCTCAGACCGGCAACGGCCACCGAGGCCGCCAGTGCTTTCCAGGGCGGGGCGGAGCGCATATCTTCAGGTTCCTCTCAACAATCCGTGGCCTCACCTTTTAAGGGAAACCTTAGTAAGGGAACACTACCCCGCCCATACGCACCGCGTAAAGCATACTTTTTACTGCCCCCGCCGCACCTATCACCCCCAAAACTACCTCCGCCGCCTGGAGGCCATACCCCACCGGCTAACATCGGAGAGGTCCGTGGCGATAACACTCACAAGGGCTCCGCGAGCCCGTGAGAACTAGTCGCCTCCCATAGTGTGAAAAGTATCTGTATGCCGCGTCGCTCGCTCCACCGCACCCGGGTTTTTAGCCCCGCCACCTTGGTCTTTGCCCTGCTCTTTGGTGTGGCTAACGCCGCGATATGGTTCCACCGTCAATCCACCGATGATTGGGCCTCCCTGTGGATCGCGGGCGAGATGGTGGTGCGCGGGGATACCCACCTGCTCTACGACATCTGGGAAAAAGACTTTTCCCGCTGGACCGAGCGGGTGTGGTTGGCCTACGTGGAGGACAACCCCAACTACAACTTCCCCCACCCCTTCGTGCATATCCCGCTGGTGGCCTGGTTTACCTCCCTGCTCACCCAGATCATGAGTTACGGCACCTCGGAGGTGCTCCTCACCTTTGCCCAGGGATTCTGCCTGGTCACCCTCGTGGCCTCGGCGTACACGCTGTGGTTCAAAAGGCCCATGCGGTTGCCTCACCTCGCGGCGGCCACCGCCGTGTTGTGGCTCACCGCCGCCTTTCAGCTTTCCTCCAGTATCGGCCAGACCACCCCGCTCATCCTGGCGGCCATCGCCTATGGCCTGGCCATGGCGGCGCACCGTCCCCTGCTCTCGGGCTTCGTGCTGGGAATCGCGGCCGCTATCAAGCTCACCCCGCTGAGCCTGCTCGTTCCCCTCATCATATTCCGGGGGACCCGGCGCGCGGCACTGGTCACGGCGGCCACGGCGGCGTCGATAGTGCTGCTCTCGCTACTGCTCGCGGGCCCGGACGTATTCCAGGAGTGGATGAGCACCCTGTCCTGGCTCAATAGCAGCGGGATTGTGGACACGGTGAATCAGAGTTTTACCTCCGTGCTGCTGGAGCCCACCACGGAAACCACCATGCAGATGGGCAAGCGCACGGAAGAACTCCACGTGCCCATCGTGGCGGATATTCCGCTGTGGATCACCGCCATCTCGCGCGGCGCCACCATCGTGGGGCTGATCGGCGTGTGCTGGGCGGCGCTGCGCAACCGCGAGCGCGCCTTTGAGATCCTCTCCGTGGGTGGCTTCACCCTGGCCACCCTCACCGCGGGGATCATGTGGACGCACTACCTCATCATCGTGGCCCTGCCCATCATGGGCACCCTGGCGCTGACCCCCCGCCACCGCATCAAGGTGGTCTACCCCGCCCTGGCGCTCTTTACCGCCCTGCTCCTGCCGCCCTTTGCCCAAGAATCTCCGTTCTACGTGCCGTGGCTGGGGTTGGTTTCCCTCTCCCTGCACCTGATCCTCTTCCTCGTGGTGGTGGGCGCGCCGCGCACCCGGCGAAATGCTCCGCGCGCGGCCCGGCGCAGACGGAAAACTCCGCCCGCCGCCGCCATTCCCACGCCCGATTCCCAGCAGATAGATAAGGATCGCCTCGTAGCATGAGTTCTCCTGCGGCCTCTCCTCGCGCGCTCAGCCCCGCGATTCTCATCACGGCGGCCCTCCTGGGGATCGCCAATGCCCTGTTGTGGATCGCCCAGGCAGACAGCAGCAACCTCGGCACCATCTGGAAGGCCGGGGAGTTTGTCCGCGCCGGTGATACGTTCCGCCTCTACAACTTCTCCTCCTACCCCGATCAGCCCTTCCTCTACCTGCCGCTGCTTGCGGCGCTCACCGCGCCCCTCACCGCCGTGTTCTCCTTTGAGGTCGCGCAGTTCCTCCTGGTCCTGGCCCAGGGGTTCTGCCTGGTGCTGCTGGTGGCCAGCGCTTACGCCCTGTGGTTCAAGCGCACCATGCCGCTGGCCTGGTTGGTTCCCACCTCGATCCTGGCGTGGTTCAGCGCGGCCTTTCAGATGGGCAGCGCCACCGGCCACATCAGCGTTGTAGCCCTCGCGGCCGTCACCTGGGCACTCACCGCCACGCGCAGGCACGCGGTGCTCAGCGGACTGGTGCTCGGGGTGGCGGGTTCCCTCACTCTGACGCCGCTGGTGCTCGTCATTCCGCTGCTCCTGTGGTCGAGCACCCGTCTCGCCGGGGCCTGGGCCATCGTGGGGGCCGGGGCTGCGGTGGTGCTCTCCGCGCTGTCCACCGGGCTATTTAGCGTGCGCGAGTGGGTGGGTGCCCTGCGCGAGGTACTCGGCGGGGCCGTGATCAACAAGGAAAACCAAGCCTTTAGCGCCATCGTGATGGGCCACCGGGAACCCCTGCCTCGCGGCGTGGACACCCAGGTGCTTACCGAGGTCCCCGCCTGGCTTCACCTCGTCCCCCTGCTCGCGGCGCTGCTCATCGCCGCCGCCACCTGCTGGGTGGCGTGGCTCAACGCCCGATACGCCCAGGAGATTCTGCTCATCGGCTGGCTGTGCGCCGCCTACCTCGCCTGCCCCCTACTGTGGACGCACTCCCTGCTCTTCTTGGTGCTCCCCATCGCGGGAATCCTGGCGATGGTGCGCCCGCGCCGTTACCAGGACGCCCTGTGGACCCCGCTGGCCATCATCGCGCTGCTGCTCTTTTGGCCGCTCGCCTCCAGCACCAGCTTCGAGGATGATGGCATGGGAGTTCCCTGGGGTGGGCTCCTGGCCGCGCTGCTCATCACCGTGCTTTTCCTGCTCGCCGCAGCCGCCCCCACCAGGGAACCTGGCCGAGCACTCGGTGAATCCGCTCCCCTCTCCGATACCGCCGAAGCCACGGCGGAGGAGGCAGCGGATAGCCTCGTTGATGACGCCCCCAATATCCGGGAGTGGTACCAGCAGGGATCCCAGCGACTCCGGGAGGCCTGGCACCGGCGCACGGAACGCCACAGTCACAGGGAACCGCGCGCGGAATCCCGCAAGGAGAAGGACGAGGAGAAGGATTCCGCACGGGAGTCCCGGGACGCCGACTACGACCTGGATTAGCCTCTCCGGACGCATCGGGAATATCCGGGAATACACCGTTCGGCGGCGCTGTTAAGGTATAGAGGAATATCGTATTGTTCCCGCGCGTGGGGTTCTATCCGGCGTCTCTAAGCCGGAGGCTCATCCCCACCGCGGGCCTCTTTGTGGAAGGACTCCCCCGCCCCATCATGCTCATCGCTGGTTTTATCTTTGCCCTCCTGGCCGCCCTCGTGCACGTATTCATCTTCTACCTTGAGTCCTTCGCCTGGGAGGGCGATCGCGCCCGCGCGCTCTTTGGCACCACCCCGGAATCCGCGCGACTGACCAAGTTCAACGCCTATAACCAGGGATTTTATAACTTCTTCCTGGCGGTGCTGGTATTCGCCGGACTGGTGACGCTGCTGTGGAGCCGCACCGTGGGCATCACCCTGGCCCTGGCGGGCGTGACCCCCATGCTGGCGGCGGCCATCGTGCTGTTCGTCTCCTCCGTGCCGCACCGCCAGGCCGCCATCAAGCAGGGCTCCTTCCCGCTGCTGGCCATGATCTTCCTGGTTCTCGCCGCCGTATAACTCCGTATAACTCCACATAACGCCGTATCACTCACGATCCCCGCGCGGACTGCGCTAAAATGGGCCGGAGTTTCCAACACAAAAGGAGAACACATGTTGAGCGTGAGCTTGAGCCTTATCGACGTCGCGGGGGACATCATTTCCTATTCCCTCGCCGGGATCGGCAGCCTGCTGCCCGGTTTCCCGCCGGCACCGCCGCTGTCCTAAGCGGCGCCTCGCGGGCCTCCCCGCACAGAACCTCCCGGACTCACGCAACGCTGGAGCTCGGGAGGTTCTTCTTTTCCTCAAGGAATCACACACCCTTGTGCCCTCACCGCCTCTTCATTACGGTTGGTGGCCACGATCAAGGTTTATCGCGCAACCCCATCTCACAACCCATAAGGATGATGTCCGTGCGAAAGTTTCTCCAGAAGATCCGTCCCCTGCTCTGGCTCATTGGAGCCATCTGCGCGATCTTCACCATATGGTTCGCGCTCAAAGGAAACTACGCCATGGCCACAAACTTTGGCATCATCTCCACCATCGTGGTCGGCGTCCCGGAGATACTCTCCGAGGACATCAAGCCGAGCAATAAGCCCTTTCCCTCCGCTGAGGCCATAAGCCGCCACCAAAAGAAAATCCCACAAAGACCCTCGCGGAATCCGTCAATGAGCTAAGGGAGGAGTAATCCCCCAGCGGGGCTCAAACCCCTAGAATCCAGGGTTCCGGGCGGGCACCGAGAAGCCCTCGCCGCCCACCGCTATCTGCCGGGGCATCTCCCCGCGCGCCTCCCACTCGTCGAGCAGCTCGTCTAGCGCCATGAGCATGAGCAGGTATTCGGAGTGCTCGGTGCCGGAGTATCGCTCGGCGCAGGCTATCCAATCCGCCACGCTCCCCACCAGGGGAACCGAGCAGGTTCCCGCCACCCAGATCTCCTGCTGCGCCTCGATGAGCGCGCCGTCCTCCTTCCCCGGCGCGATCCCGCATTCCCGCAGGAACCAGGATTCATTCACATAGGCGCAGAACTCGCGTTTGATCTTGGCGGCCTGCTGGCTCGGCGCGATGTATTGCGCGGCATGAAAGCCGCCCCGCCTCACCACTATCCCGGGGTGGTGATATTCGCGGAACTCGATGATCGCCACGGCCTCGTCCATGTGCACCGCCATGAGGGAAAACGGGTGAGAATCATCGCGGGCGCAACTGCGCCAGTATTCCTCCCATTCCGCATCGGTACCCGCCACGGGGATCAGGCCGTGTCTCTCCTCTCGCACGGCCAGCCCCTCGGGGGTCTGCTCCATGCCGATCCGGGAGTTCCACTTGTTATTCAGAAAATCCCGGAACCCGGCCTTAATCTCCGCCGCTTTCATGCCCTCCACGGTGCCCACGGGAGCGATGGGCCGTCAAGATTCCGTTAAGAACCTCCCTCCCCCACCGCGCGCGGGCTTAGGTTGTTGCGCATGGTTAGTGATCTGTTCTTCCTCGCCCTCACCGGCGCGATCTTCTTCTGCCTGCTCCTGGCGGTGAAGGGGGTGGATTCCCTATGACGTGGGATAGCCTGGTGGGCCTGATTCTGGGGGTAACCGCCCTGGTGTACCTCGTGGTGGCCCTGCTGCGCCCGGAGGATTTCTCATGATCGCCGCGCTCTCCGGCGGCCTCACGGCCGCCCCGATTGTCCTGGTGCTGGCGGCCCTCTCCGCTGCGTACCTGCCGCTGGGTGGGTACATGGCGCGGGTTTTTAGCAGCCCGCACCACACCCGCCCGGAGCGGGCCCTGTATCGCCTGATGGGAATAGACCCGGATTCCCCGCAGCGCTGGCCGCGTTACGCGCTCAACGTCCTGGTGTTTTCCGCCCTGAGCCTGGTGGTGCTCTACCTCCTGCAACGCCTCCAATCCGCGCTGCCCCTGGCGCAGGGCATGGGGCCGGTAGCCCCGGATCAGGCGTGGAACACGGCTGCTTCCTTCATCACCAATACCAACTGGCAGTCCTATTCCGGGGAGTCCACCATGAGCCCACTCACGCAGATGATGGGCCTGGCGGTGCAGAACTTCCTCTCCGCGGCGGTGGGAATAAGCGTGGCCGTGGCCCTAATCCGGGGGCTCGCCTGCCGCGATGAGCAGGGGCACATCGGGCACTTTTGGGTGGACCTCACCCGCTGCGTGCTACGGATTCTCCTGCCCCTGGCCGCAGTGGCGGCGGTGATGCTGCTCTCCCAGGGGGTGATTCAGAATCTCCACGCGGCCGCCACGGTGACCACGTTCACCGGGGGCGAGCAGGTGATCCCGGGTGGGCCGGTGGCCTCCCAGGAGGCGATCAAGGAACTGGGTACCAATGGCGGCGGGTACTTTGGGGCAAATTCCGCACACCCGATGGAAAATCCCACGGCGCTGTCCAACATGGTGGAGATCTTCCTTATTCTGCTCATTCCGGTGTGCCTCACCCGCACCTTTGGGGTGATGGTGGGGGATCGTCGGCAGGGCTGGGCGCTGCTGGGGGCGATGAGCGTGCTGTTTAGTGCCTCCCTGGCGGCCGTGGTGGCGTCGGAAAGCATGAGCCTGGAGGGGCGGGAACTGCGCTTTGGCACCGTGCCCTCGGCATTCTTTGCGGTGGCCACCACCATGACGTCCACGGGCGCAGTGGATTCCTTCCATTCCAGTTACAGCCCGCTGGGCGGCGGGGTACTGCTGCTGAACATGCTGCTGGGGGAGATTTCCCCCGGCGGGGTGGGCTCCGGCCTGTACGGCATGGTGATCGTGGCCCTGCTCACGGTGTTTTTGGCCGGGCTCATGGTGGGCCGCACCCCGGAGTACCTGGGCAAGCGCATCGGCGTGCAGCAGATCATCAAGATCTGCCTGTATCTACTGGTCATGCCCGCCGTGGTGCTCGGCGGGGTGGCGCTCTCCGTGGTGCTACCCGGAACCCGCGCGAGCCTGTCCACCACCACGGATTCCCCGCACGCCTTCACAGAGTTGGTGTATGCCTTTGCCAGCGCGGCGAATAATAACGGCTCCGCCTTTGCGGGGTTCAACGCCGATACCCCGTGGTTCAACATCGCCCTGGGCTGCGCCATGCTGGCGGGCAGGTTTGTGCCCATCATCATGGTGCTGGCCCTGGCGGGATCGCTCGCCACGCAGGCCCCACGCCCGGCCACGGCGGGCACCATGCCCACGCACCGCCCGCTCTTCGTTGGGCTGGTGGTGGGGGTGGCGCTCATCATCGGCGCGCTCACGTTCTTACCCGTCCTTGTTCTCGGCCCGTTCGCGGAGGCCTTTTCCCTATGAACACCACGTCCTTTCTTTCCGCCCTGCCCTTAGCCGCGCGCAAACTCGATCCGCGCAGCCTCGTGCGCGTGCCCGTGCTCTTCCTCGTGGAGGTGGGCGCGGCGTTTACCCTGTTCATCGGGGTGATTCACCCCAGTTTCTTCACGTTCTTCCTCTCCGCGTGGCTGTGGGCCACCGTATTCTTCGGTGTGCTGGCCGAGGCCGTGGCAGAGGGGCGAGGCAAGGCCCAGGCGGCGTCGTTGCGCTCCTCGCAGGAGCACCTCACCGCCCGGCGCGTCCCCGCCGAGGCGCTTATCGACGCCCCCCTTTCCACAGGCAGCACAGTAGGCACAGTGGGCACAGTGGGCACAGTGGGCGCGGAGAGCCTGCGCCGGGGCGATCACGTGCTGGTGCTGGCTGGGGAGGTGATCCCCGCCGATGGTGACGTGGTGGCCGGTGCCGCCAGCGTGGACGAGTCCGCGATCACGGGGGAATCGGCCCCGGTGATTAGGGAATCCGGCGGGGATCGCTGCGCGGTCACCGGCGGCACCACGGTGCTCTCCGATCGGATCATCGTGCGCATCAGCAGCGAGCCGGGCCAGGGGTTTATGGATCGCATGATTGGCCTGGTGGAGGGCTCGCAGCGGCACAAGACCCCCAACGAGTTAGCGCTGGGCACGCTGCTGACGGTGCTCACCATCATTTTTACCCTGGTGGTGCTCACCCTGGCCCCGGTGGCGGCCTTTAACGGAGCCGCCCAATCCCCGGTGGTGCTGGTAGCGCTCATGGTCTGCCTCATTCCCACCACCATCGGTGCGCTGCTCTCCGCCATCGGGATCGCGGGCATGGATCGGCTGGTGGAGCGCAACGTCCTGGCCATGTCCGGGCGGGCGGTGGAGGCCGCTGGAGATGTGTCCACCTTGCTGCTGGATAAGACCGGCACGATCACGGTGGGAGATCGCCGCGCCGTGGCTCTGGTGCCGGTGGGCGGCACCCCGGAGGGGCGATCGGTGGTGGAACTGGCGGATTCCCTCTCCTGCCCGATTGATCCCCGGGATTATCCCGACCTCGCGTTCATTCCCTTTAGCGCGCAGACTCGCATGAGCGGGGCGCAGCTCAATCCCCGCGAGCGCATAGTCAAGGGTGCCGCCAGCGAGGTCTGCCAGGCGGTTCAGCGCCTCGGCGGCACGGTTCCCGGGCACGTGACCAAGATCGTGGAGGAGATCAGCGGCTCCGGCGGCACCGCCCTGGTGGTGGCGCGGCTTGCCTGCGATCCCACCACCGGCGAGGCCACCGATGCCGCGCTGCTGGGGGTGATTCACCTCAAGGACGTGGTCAAACCCGGTATGCCGGAGCGCTTTGCGCAACTGCGCCGGATGGGTATCCGCACGGTGATGATCACCGGCGATAACGCCCTGACCGCCCGCGCCATCGCCGCCGAGGCCGGGGTGGACGACGTGCTGGCGGAGGCCACCCCGGAGGATAAGTTGGCGCTGATCCGCAAGGAACAGGCCGCCGGGCACCTGGTGGCCATGACCGGGGACGGCACCAACGATGCCCCCGCCCTGGCGCAGGCGGACGTGGGCGTGGCCATGAACACCGGCACCACGGCGGCCAAGGAGGCCGGGAACATGATCGACCTGGATAGCGATCCCACCAAGCTCATCGACATCGTGCACATCGGCAAACAGTTGCTCATCACTCGTGGCGCGCTGACCACCTTTTCCATCGCCAATGACGTGGCCAAGTACTTTGCCATCATTCCGGCCATGTTCACCGCCGCCTTTCCCGGCCTGGAGGCACTGAACATCATGCGCCTGCACAGCCCGCAGACGGCCATCGTCTCCGCCGTGATCTTTAATGCCCTGGTGATCGTGGGCCTCATTCCCCTGGCCCTGCGCGGGGTGGCGTATCGCCCCCGCAGCGCGGCGGCCCTGCTGCGGCGCAACCTCACCATCTTTGGGTTAGGCGGCGTGCTGGTGCCGTTCCTGGGAATCAAGGCCATTGATCTTCTCCTCACCGCTTTAACCGGAGGTCTGCTCTCATGACGTCCCTTACTCCCTCCCGCGCGCTGCACACCGCCCGCACCAGCGGCGTGGCCCTGGCGCTATTCACCCTGATCCTGGGGGTGGCCTATCCCCTGTGCCTGGCCGGGTTCGGGGCCGTGGCGCTGCCGCACCAGGCGGCGGGTTCCCCGCTCTATGACCCCGCCGGGAACCCGCGTGGTTCCGCGCTGCTCGCGCAGCCTCCCCGGCCAGGAGACGATTCCTGGTTTTATCCCCGCCCCAGCGCGGGCGCGGGGCAGGCCTCCAATGCCTCGCCCGCCGACCCCGCCTATCGGCAGCAGGTGGAGGAGCGCCGCCGGGAGGTGGCCGCGCGGGAATCCCTGGCCCCCGAGGCGGTGCCGCCCGAGGCCCTGGCCGCCAGCGGCTCCGGGCTCGACCCCCACGTCTCGCGGGAATATGCTGAGGCCCAGGTGCCCCGGGTTTCCCGGCACACGGGTATCCCCGAGGCACGGCTGGGGGACCTCATTGCCCACAATATTGCCCGCAACCACCAGCGCGGTGGCCTGGTGAACGTGACCACGCTCAACGCCGCCGTGGCGCAAGAAGCCCAGGATATTGGTACTCGCTGAAGGAGGCGTGGTGAACGCGGCAGAGCGCTCTCCCCGGGGAAAGCTCAAGATTTATTTGGGATTTGCCCCCGGCGTGGGCAAGACCTGCGCCATGCTTCACGAGGCCCACGAGCTGGCCGCCCAGGGCCACCGCGTGCTGGTGGGCGTGGTGGAGGATCACGGTCGCCCGCGCACCGCCGCACTGGTGGAGGGCCTGGAGGTGCTGCCGCGCGCCGCGCGGGGGACGTCGATAAGCAACCAGTACGGGGAACTGGACGTGGAGGCGGTGCTGCGGGAGCGCCCCGAGGCCGTCCTGATAGACGAGCTGGCGCACACCGTGGTGGGCGGCGCGGATGCCCCGGAGGCCAAGCGCTGGCAGGACGTGCACCGGCTGCTCGACGCCGGGATCAACGTGCTGAGCACGCTGAATATTCAGCACGTGGAATCCCTCAACGACGTGGTCTTTGCCATCACCGGGGTGCGCCAGCGCGAGACGCTGCCCGACCGGGTGCTGCGCGAGGCCGATCAGATCGAGCTGGTGGATCTCTCCCCCGATACCCTCCGCGTGCGCCTGGCCCAAGGATTGATCTACCGGGAGGAGGCCGCCCAGCGCGCCCTGAATAATTACTTCCGTCTGGGGAACCTCACCGCGCTGCGGGAACTGGCCCTGCTGTGGCTGGCGGACAAGGTGGAGGAGGGCATGGCCCAGTACTGCGCGGAGCAGGGCATACAGGCCTCCTGGCCCACCCGCGAGCGCGTGGTGGTGGGGGTATCCGGCGCGCCAGGCTCCGAGGCGCTGGTGCGGCGCGGGGCGCGCATCGCCGGACGGGTGGCCGACCGAGAACTGGTGGTGGTGCACGTGACCGTGGCGGACGCCCCCACCCCCTGCGACCCTACGGACCTGCGCCGCTTGCAGCGCCTCACCGAGGATCTGGGCGGGGCCTGGCGGGTAATCTCCGGCGATGACGTGGCCGATACCCTCCTGGGCTTCGCCCATACCCAGGGGGCCTCGCAGTTGGTCATCGGCTTAGGGCCCCGCCGCCTTCGCCCATGGTGGCTCTCCTCGCGGGGCGTGCAACTCAGCCGCCAGATCATCAACCAGGCCGGGCAGGTGGACGTGCACATCGTGGCCTCCCCGGAGGGGCACCAGGAGAGTTACCGAGGGGGTGCCGCGGGGGCGTCGGCAAGCGCCACCGGCTACCTGGGGGCGAGGCGGCGCGCGCTGGGCTGGGCGCTAGCGGTGGGCGCTCCCCCGCTGGTCACGCTCGCGCTGCTGCGGCTTAATCCCGGGCCGGACTACCTGGGCGCGGTGCTGCTGGGATACCTCACCATCGTGGTGTTCGCCGCGCTAGCCGGGGGCCTGCGCCCGGCGCTGCTGGCGGTGGTTTCCGGTTCCCTGCTGGTCAATTGGTTCCTCACCACCCCGGAGCGCACGCTCACCATCACGGAGCCGGAATCGCTCATCAGCATCGTGTTCTTCCTCATCGTGGCGGTGTGCGTGGCCTGGATCGTGGACGTGGCGGCGCGCCGCACACACCAGGCGCAGCAGCGCCAAAACCAGGCGATCATCCTGGGTGATCTGGCGCGCGGTGCCCTCCACGAGGGCGATGACCTCCCCTCCCTGCTGCGGCACATTCAACAGACGTTCTCCCTGGATAGGGTGGATATTCAGCGCCGCTCCCCCGGTAGCCACCAGTGGGTGACCCTGGAATCCACCGCCGAACGGGGCCTGGGCGATACCTGGGATCCCGGCCGCGACGGGCACGTGGAACTCGGCCCCTTCGTGCGCCTCATGCTCGCGGGACGAGACATCACCCCGGAACAAACCGCCATGATCGAGGCCCACGGCGCGCGCATTACCGCCCTGATGGATAGGCAGGAGATCGACGCCGCCCGCACCGCCGCCGCGGCCCTGGCTACCAGCAACCGCGTGGGCTCCGCCCTGCTCGCCGCCGTCTCCCATGACCTGCGCACGCCCCTAGCCAGCATTAAGGCCGCCGTCTCCGGGCTCCTGCTTGGCGACGTCCCCCTCCCCGCCCAGGCGCGCACCGCGCTGATCGAAAGCATCGAGGAATCCGCCGACCGGCTAGAAACCGTGGTGGGCAACCTCCTGGATATGAGCCGCCTTAACTCCGGGAGCATCACCGTGCACCGTCGCCCGCTCAAGCCCGCCGAGGTGATCGCGGCGGTGCTCCAGGAGCAGCCCGAGTACCGCGCGGAGGTCAGCGTGGAGATACCCCGCGACCTCCCCGTGGTGCTCGGAGATCACGGGCTGCTGCAACGCTGCCTGGCCAACCTCCTGCGCAACGCCTTTACCCACGGGGCCACACCCGTGCTGGTGCAGGCCCGCGCGCGGGGCGATTCCGTGGAGATTCAGGTGATCGATCACGGCCCCGGTATCCCTGCCGAGCAGCGCGAATCCCTGTTCACGCCCTTCCTCAACCGCAACGATACCGGCGCGGGCCTTGGGCTCGGCCTGGCCGTGGTACAGGGCTTCATCGAGGCCATGCACGGCGCGATCCGCGTGGCCGATACCCCCGGCGGCGGCACCACCATGACGCTGAGCCTGCCCCAGGAGGAGGTGCGCTGATGGGTTCTCGCATTTTAGTGGTGGAGGACGATGCCGCCCTGGCCCGCGTGGTGCTCATCCACCTGCGCGCCCGCGACTATGACGTCGCCGTGGCCACCACCGCCGCCGAGGCCCTGCGTGCGGCCCGCGAATGGCAACCCCACGCCCTGCTGCTCGACCTGGGGCTTCCCGACGCCAGCGGGCTCACCGTCCTGCGCTCCCTGCGCGCATGGAGCGAGGTACCCGTGCTCATCATCTCCGCCCGCCACGATCACGAGGGCAAGATCAACGCCCTGGACGAGGGCGCGGACGACTACGTGACCAAGCCCTTCTCCATGGGCGAACTCCTCGCCCGGTTGCGCGCCGCCCTGCGGCGCTGCCCCGCCCCCGAGGCCGTTCCGGTGGTGAGTACCGACGATGGGCGGCTGAGCATCGCCCTCGCCCGGGCCCAGGTGCTGCGCGAGGGCCAACCGGTGCACCTCACCCCGCACGAATGGGGCGTGGTGGCCTACCTCGCCGGACACGCCGGGCAACTGGTGCGCAAGGCCGACCTGCTCAAAGCAGTGTGGGGCGAGAACTACGAGCGGGAGACGAATTATCTGCGGGTGTACCTCTCCCAGGTGCGCCAGAAACTCGAAGCCGACCCCGCCCACCCCCGGCACTTCCTTACCGAGGCGGGAATGGGGTATCGGTTTGTGGGGTGACATTAAACGTCATAGACGGCCCCTCGCGGGGCCACCCGCGTGATCCTCACCGTGACCACGTTGTCATGTATGGAGTAGAGCACCCGCCACGTGCGCACCCTCATCCGATACTCTTCCCTCCCGGTTAGTTTTTTCACCCCATCTGGCCTGGGATTAATACCCAAAGACTCAATCGCTCCCAGGATTTGGCTGTACAACTTGGGGTCACTTCTATGCAGCCTCTTGAGATCCTTGTGCACCTGGCGGGCAAGGACCACCTTGTAACGCCGCATCATTCAACAACACTCCAAATAGTACAAACCGTACAAAGTGACGTAAGAGTACAAAGTGGTTACCCTTAACCCCATGAGCACTGCCATAACCCCCACCGAACACATGAGCCTCCCCCTCGCAGAACTTCGCGCCAGCATCGGGGAGATCGTCAATCGCGTCCGCCTCACCGGCCAACGCGTAGAAATCACCCGAAATGGCACCCCTGCCGCCATCATAGTCCCGCTTGAGGACATCAAGACCCTAGAGCGGCTAGAAGAACAAGCAGATCTCATTGCCCTAGAACACGCCCGCCTCACCAACAACGACGAGGGGAACATCACCCTGGAAGAACATCTGGCCGAGGTGGAAGCGGGTAGGCAAGACGATTAATTTTTGGACACTTGAGGGTTATGCACCCTCACTCCTTGCCCATTCCCCCTGGTCAGAGAGCTGGAGACGAGACTTGAACTCGCAACCTACGGTTTACAAGACCGTTGCGCTACCAATTGCGCCACTCCAGCACCGATACGCCGCTGCGAACCTACGCAAAAGTACGCGCAGCCGTATCGCCTGCACATGCTACAGGATCGCTCCACCGCCCACCCCACCACACCCCTCATTCCCGCCACTGCCTGCCCGTATGCAGCCGCCACGGCACCCCGCTAAAGTTTCTTCCACTACCGGCGGGCACCACGCCTGCCCCACAGTCCCGGAGAACCCGGAAACACCGCCCTGAATAACACCCCCTACCCCAGAAAGGCCGCGAGAGTGCCCACCATCCGCGAACGGTTCAGCGCCTGGCGCAATCAGTCTCCCCACGCGGCCACCATTGATACCGCCAAGGCCGCTCCCCCGCCGTCCCCCCTGGCCCCGGTTGATCTGACGGACTATAACCAGGTGGCCGGGGTCATGGATTTGGCGGCCCGGATCGGGGACATTCTGCTGTCCTCCGGGACGTCGAATAGCGATACCAAGGCGCAGATGCACGCGGTGACCTCGGCCTATGGCCTGTGGTGGTGTCATGTGGACATCACCATGAATAACATCACGGTCTCCACGCAGATCGGCACCACGCGGAAGTCCCCGGTGACGGTGTTCCGCGTGGTGCGCACTCTCACCACCGATTTTTCACGGCTTTCTGCGGTAGACCGTCTGATCCGCTCGATCCAGGCGGGGGCCACTCCACCGGAGATCGCGGAGCGGATTCTCGATGATATTGAGGCCCAGCCCACCGCCTATGGCCCCATGACCTCCATTTTCGGCTGGGGTCTCATGGGCGGCGCGGTGTCGGTGCTGCTGGGCGGTACGGCCCTGGTGGCGGCCATTTCCTTTGTCGCCTCCATTTCCATCATGGCGATGAGCCTTTTCCTCTCCAAACACCATCTCCCGGTGTTTTTCCAAAACGTCATTGGTGGAATTATCGCCACCATTCCGGCGGCTCTTTCCTATGCTGCAGCGGCGGAGTACGGGGTGGAGTTGCGCCCGAGCCAGATCGTGGCCTCGGGAATCATCGTGATGCTGGCCGGTCTGACGCTGGTGCAATCCCTCCAGGATGGCATTACGGGCGCGCCGGTGACGGCCAGCGCGCACTTTTTTGAAACTCTCCTTTATACCGGCGCCATTGTGGCGGGCGTGGCCATTGGCCTGCAATTATCCTCCTATGTGGGCATTGCCCTACCGCCAATGGAATCGGTGGCGGCACCCAATCCCGCGCCCGCCAGCGTGCGGGTATTGGCGGGAACCGTGGCCTCGGTGGGCTTTGCCATCGCGTGTTATGCGGAATGGTCGGCGGTAATACTTTCCGGTATTACCGCCATGACGGGCTCCATTTTCTATTACTTCATTTTCTCTCCGCTGGGCATGTCCACGGTGATGGCCGGCTCGATGGCCGCCGTGGTGATCGGCTTTGCCGGTGGCCTTTTGGCGCGTCGTTTCCAGGTGCCCCCGCTGATTATCGCCATTGCCGGTATTACCCCGTTGCTGCCCGGTCTGGCGGTGTATCGCGGCATGTATGCGGCGCTCAATGAGCAGATGTTGGTGGGCTTTACCAATATCGCCACGGCCCTGGCCATCTCCTGCGGCCTGGCCGCCGGCGTGGTCCTCGGCGAATGGATCGCGCGGCGGGTGCGTCGCCCGCAGCGCTTCAACCCGTATCGGGGTTTCCGCGTCGCCGGGCGCGCCACCTTGCAGTCCGGGCAAACCCGCGAGCAGGCGCGGCGGCGAGGCTATCGACGCCGCCAGGGTGGCGTCGATAAGCAAGAACCCGACGCATAGCGTACAATCGTGTGCCTGAGTATTGCCCTACGCACCAGGAGGATTCGTGCCGCCCAAGGTTACTGATACCCGTCCGAGCGCCGAGACCCTGCACCGGGTCGAGAAGGAGACGGCCGCCGCCGCGCGCCGTATCGTGGCGAGTTACGCCGAGAACATGCTCGATGGGGTGACCCTGATGTCCATGCTCGGCGTGGAGCCTGCGGGCCTGGTGTACCGCAAGTTTGAAGAGGAATACAAGGAGCCGGAGCCCAAGAAGGCCACCAAGCGCACCCGGAAGTCCACCAAAAAGACCACGGCTAAGAAGTCCACCGCAAAAAAGACCACCAAGAAAACCACCAAAAAGACGACTAAAAAGACCACGAAGAAAACTACGGCTAAGAAAACCGCTAAAAAGGCCACCGCAAAAAAGACCACTAAGAAGGCCTAAGTTTTCCGTCTAGCGCGCGGTGTTAAGGGGAGGCGACTAGCCTGAACAGCATGGGTGAAAGCAACAATAACTTCGTGGTGGTGGCCAACCGGCTACCGGTGGATATGCAACGCGCCGAGGACGGCTCCCCCCGCTGGGTACCCAGCCCCGGCGGCCTGGTTTCCGCGCTCTCCCCCGTCCTGGAAAGCCACGAGGGCTGCTGGGTGGGTTGGCCTGGGGTTATTGAGGAATCCCCCGAGCCTTTCCACACCGAATCGGGCGTGCTGCTCTACCCCGTGACACTCTCCGCAGAGGATTACCGCGATTTCTACGAGGGCTTCTCCAACGCCACCCTGTGGCCGCTGTACCACGATCTCATCGTGACCCCGGAGTTCCACCGCGAGTGGTGGGCCGCCTACCGGGAGGTAAACCTCAAGTTCGCCCAGGCCGTGGCGCACGTGGCCGCCGAGGGGGCCACCGTGTGGGTGCAGGATTACCAACTGCAATTAGTGCCCGGGATTCTGCGCCAAATGCGCCCCGACCTCACCATCGGATTCTTCCTCCACATTCCGTTCCCCAGCCCCGACCTTTTCCGCCAGCTCCCCTGGCGCGAGGAGGTCATGCGCGGGCTGCTCGGCGCGGACATCATCGGCTTCCACCTGGAGGACAACGCGCGCAACTTCCTCACCCTCGCCGCGCAGGTCTCCGGCTCCGCGGGCACCCACACCGGGCTGCCCGATACCCTGCGCACCAGCGGCGAGGTATCCACCCGCGCGATCACCGCGCACGTCACGGCTCCCGACGGCCGCCCCGTCGGCGTAGGGGCCTTCCCCATCTCCATCGACGTCGCCTCCGTCCCCCGCCCCGAGCCCGAGGAGGTCGCCGCGCTGCGCCGCGACCTGGGCGACCCCGATCTCATCCTGCTCGGCGTGGATCGCCTGGACTACACCAAGGGAATCTTGCAGCGCCTCCGCGCCTACGAGGAACTGCTCGCCGGGGGCGCACTGCCACCCAAGACCGTGTTCCTCCAGATCGCCACGCCCTCCCGCGAGCGCATCGAGCACTATCGCCGCACCCGCTCCCGCGTGGAGGAGGCCGTGGGCCGGATCAACGGCCAATACGGCACGCCGGGGCACCCGGTGGTGGAATACCTGCACCGCTCCGTGCCCAAGTCCACCCTGGCCACGTATTACGCGGCGGCGGACATCATGCTGGTCACCCCGTTCAAGGACGGCATGAACCTGGTGGCCAAGGAGTACGCGGCGGCGCACCCGGACGGCAGCGGAGCCCTGGTGCTCAGCGAGTTCGCCGGGGCCGCCGAGGAGTTCCCCGAGGCCTACCTATGCAACCCCTTTGACCTGGAGGCCATCAAGCGCAGCATTCACCAGGCCGCCACGGACCTACGCACCGCGCCCGACGACGCCCGCGCCCGCATGACCGCCATGCACCGGCAGGTGCAGGAGCACGACGTGAACCTCTGGGCGCAGTCCTTCCTGGATAGCCTGGCTAAGGCTCATACGGCCTCCGCTGATTCTGCCCTCCCCTCGGAGGCACGATGACGCTCCGGTCTGGTACCCGCACTGCGGTTCTCAGCGGTATCACTGGCCTTGCCCTCGCCAGCGCGCTCACCGCCTGCTCCACCGATCACGATGAGATCGTGGGCCCCACCTGGCAGGTCACCGGCCTCTACCTCGATCCGCAGGACAGCGGGGATCTCCCCGCCAGCGCGGCGGGGCTCGCCGCGTTCTCCTTTGGTGAGACCACCGTCACCGGCTCCACGGGGTGTTCCCGGATTCGCGGAATCGTGCACTTTAGCAAAGAGGGCTCCATCTCCGCCGCGCGGGAGGCCGATACCCTGGCCTTTGAGCAGATCGACGTCGAGGAGGTCACCGAGGATTGCCAGGGCGGAGTCGCCCACGTGGACTCCACCCTGCGCAGCCTCCTCACCGGGGAATACGAGCTTTCCCAGCCCTCCGAGGCGGAACTGGTGCTCACGCAGCGCTCCACGGCCGTGGACGCCCCAGCCATTCGGCTCACCACGGACGCGGGGTAGCTCATAGTGCGTCTGCGCCTATCCAGGTAGGCGCTCCTCTACCGTCCGCACGGTATCCATGATCTTATTCTTCATCTCCGTTGAAGCACCGTGTCGAGCCAAGGAATCCGCCACCGCATCGGGTGTACGGCTCCATACCTCCGCCACTATCGCCAATACCCTTTCTGCATCCTGGCCGGACTTCTCCGCGTAATACCGCCAATCCCGCTCCTGAACCTGCTGCCCGTGATATTGCTTGCCCACGCTCAACGCCAGTTCCTGGCTATACGCTGGATAAGCAGCAACGGATAAAAGATCATATGCCGGTGCCAGCCGGTTCCCCAGGGGAGTGATGAGAATGGAGTGATTCTTCGCGTGAGCATCGGCATTGCCAATGGCGACGTTAAAAGCCAGCAGTCGATTGAACTGATCCACGTCCCCTTCAGGATCAACCACATGCTCCCGCAGAAACGGAATAATGTTCCGCAATGCAGGCCCTTTTTCCTTTTGATACTTTGCTTGCGCTCGGTACCCTAAAGCCTGAGCAAAGTCCTCTTGGTGGATTCTCACGATACGGCCGCGCTGGTCACGCACCCTGTCATATCTTCTGGTCACAAATACTCGTTGCCCACCAATATTCTCCACCGCCGAGGCGCTAGTTCTAATCCCCACCGCAGCCGCCGCATTCATCATCGCGGCCTCATTGATGTCAATGTCGGTAAGATTTTCAGGCGCAGGCTTTAGGATATGCGTGGAGGGCATATCTCCATACGGCATTCGCCAACCATCGACGTCCCGATACAGACCCAACTTCGGCTGTTGCCCGGCAAGAGAGATCCTCGGCGCGTATGCCGTATTAGGCATAGCACCCCGGTGTGCGCGCAGATCCGCCAAGAAGGCTCCCACTTCCTCATCGGTGAGCGCGATACTACTGCGGAATCCGTGCGGTCTCTTCCCCGCCGGCACAAACCTCGCCGCACCCGCCACATCCTCCCCCACCACCGCCAAAACGGAGGTGGGATCGGTAATATCCATTCCCCGATAGCGCTTCTGCCAGTCCTCCAGAGTCACGGTGTTCTCCGGAAGCAACGCCTCCAAGTATCGCCTAGTTTTCTTAGCATTATGCGGACGCTCTTGCAGCGGCATGGATAGGGACAAAGAAAAAGAGCCCTTGCTTGCCAACCACCGACGGGTATAAGTAAGTTCCGGCACCATCGCGGCTCCATCGGAACGATGCCTAATCATTCCCGCGTGTACACCAGCAAGATAGAGGTCAAGGTCAACGCTCATATATCATCCGTCCACAAATGCGCCTGAGAAAGATCCGGCGGAGAAAACTCCTCAGAGAAAATACTTTTTAGCGGCCCAATCGCCCTCGCAATGGCAAAGAACTTTTCCTCCGCTACCCCCGGGTGCCCGTTTTCCAGGCGGGATAGGGTGCGCTGGCTCATGCCGGTTTTCTCCGCCAGGGCCACCTGTGTGAGGCCATGTTCCTTTCGAGCCTGGGCCACCTCCCGCCCTAAACGCTGGCGCACGTACACCGGCAGGTATGGCTCGATCACGCCCTGCAACGCTCGCACGCCTGCCGCCTTTCCTCGGGTGTAGAGGGTAATAATGTTCTCCAAGAACCCACATCGTACACCATATTTACGCAGGTCACCGGCCCGAGCCTCCTGTTCGAACGGCCTCGCCACGCCCATTCGGTACCGTGGTTTTCATGTCTTTGAGCAGCACCGTCTCCCCCGTCGCCCAGGCACCGCGCCTCCTGGTGGTCAGCGATTTCGATGGCACCCTCGCCGGTATCAGCGAGGACCCCATGAACGTCCCCGTGGAGGCCACCTCCATCGCGGCGCTCTCCGCCCTCGCCGGTATGCCGGATACTCGGGTATTCATTCTCAGCGGCCGCAACCTTGCCCAATTGGACGTGGTGTGCCCCACCAAGCCCCCGATTCTGCGGGTGGGTTCGCACGGCGCCGAGCCCGAGGGCCACGAGGCCACGCTCACCCCCAAGCAGCGCGCGGCTCTCGACGCCCTCGCTGCCGAGCTAGAATCCCTGTGCGAGGGGGTGGAGGGAGCGTTCGTGGAGTATAAGCCCTACCAGCGGGTATTCCATTACATTCGGGTGCGCGACGAGGCCCTTATGCGGCGCTTGCTCGACGAGGTGGCCGCCCTCGATCCCCGCGGCACGCACGTGACCTGGGGCAAGCGCGTGGTGGAGTTTTCCGTCTCCACCGCCACCAAGGGCACCTGGCTCAGCGAGGACATCGCCCGCTGGCAGCCACAGGCCACGGTATTCCTGGGCGATGACACCACCGACGAGCACGGCTTTGAAGTTCTCGGGGAGAATGACCTTTCCGTCAAGGTCGGCCCAGGAGACACGGTGGCCAACACCCGCGTGAGCACCATCGCGGAGGTGGGCGAACTCCTACACGCCCTGGCGCACACCCGCGCCGAGCGTATCGACGTCGCCACGCTCACCCCCGAGCAGCGCTACCACCTCGCCGCTGCGGAAATGGCGGCGGTGCTCGCCCAGGTGGGCCCGGAGCACGAGGAGCCGGCCCGAGCCGCCCTCGCGCCGCTGCTAGGAGATACCAACGCCCCCACCGCCGATTGGGCCGCATGGAGCACAGACCCGGCTCACGCGGACGCAAC
Source organism: Corynebacterium sp. 21KM1197 (assembly GCF_033783015.1). Lineage (NCBI taxonomy): Bacteria > Bacillati > Actinomycetota > Actinomycetes > Mycobacteriales > Corynebacteriaceae > Corynebacterium > Corynebacterium sp. 21KM1197. Next base: position 2,001,127 of record NZ_CP123907.1, read on the forward strand.
CCCGGAGATCATGGAGCGCGCGCACTCCCTCGCCGCCAAGGTCGGGGCACGCACCTACTTCCCCGCGCTATAACCGCGCGGCGCGGCCACGGTGCGTCCCGGGAAAAACTCCGTGGGCAGGATTGTGCGGTGCACTGTCTGCGGTTCCGGCTCCTGATCCAACTCCAGCAACGCGGTTCCCGCCGCCACCCCTTTCATGCGGTTGGGCTGGATCACCGTGGTCAGCCCCTCCCGCAGCGCGGAAGCCACGCCGTCAAAGCCGGTCACGGAAAGGTCCTCCGGTATCCGCCAGCCCCGTTCCTGGGCATAGGCCAGCACCCCACCGGCCATCGAGTCCGTGGTGCACAGCACGGCGGTGAGTTCCGGGTGTGTGCTCAGCAGTTGCTCAGCGGCGGAGCGGGCACGGGGGGCGTCGTTAATATGCCTGGTGACCACCGGGACGGTAGCCGGATCTATCCCCGCCTCCGCGAACACATCCAGCGCCCCGCACACGCGGTCGCGCTGAATGTGCAGGCTAGCCTGAGGCAGATCATCATGACGGATAAAGCCATCCACGGGATCTCGGTGCAGGCGAATCGCCAGGATGCCTATGCGACGGTGCCCCGCCTCCACCAGCGCACGCGCGGCGGGAGCGATGGCCTGCCGGTCATTAATCCCCACGAAGGGCACGCCCTCGATGGTGGTGGGTTGGCCGCAGATCACGGTGGGCAGCCGACGATCCAACACCGCGCGCAGATCGGGATCGTCCTCCGCCACCGAATACACCACGAAGCCGTCCACCGCCGCCCCCGCCACAAGGCCGGTGCGGCGCTGCCCCTGCGCGCCCACCGGAATGAGGGTGAGCGAGGTTTCATAGTCCGCGCAGGCCTCCGCCACCCCTGCGAGGAAATCCACGGAGGGCTGATCATCAAAGGCGTAGGTGAGATCCTCAGTGAGCACCACGCCGATGGCTCCGGCGCGGCCGCTGCGCAGGCTGCGCGCGGTGGGGTCTGGGCCCGCGTAGCCGCGCGCCTGGGCCACGGCCAGAATCTTGGCTCGCAACTTGGGCGATAGTTGCTCCGGGCGGTTATAGGCGTTGGATACCGTGGTGCGGGATACACCCAACTCTGCGGCGAGGGAGGCCAAGGTGGCCTTGGGGGCGTTCCGGCGGGACATAGAGGCAGGATAGCACTGGTGGGGTGGGATACCGCCTGCCGACGAAGTCTCCTTGCAACCGGCAGCTTTAAGGACCGCCTGTACCTCTAAACATGATATGCCGAGATAACGGCAATCTTTACCTACTTAAAAATGGCCCTGACCAGCTAAAATGATCTGGAACGATAATGATTTGTCGCAGACTGCGGCGCTATCTTGAAGATCCTGTTTACTTAAGATTGAAAGGAGGAAAGATGAAAAATTGGAAAACACTAGAGCCCGACAAGACCAAGCTGATGAATAAGCATTTCACTAGTGGTCGTGGAGGGCAGCGTATCTTATATATTGTGAAGCATCACAATGCAGCCGATCCATTAACAACGGAAGAATGCTGGAATACCTGGCAAAAGCGAGAGGCAAGTGCGCATTACCAGGTGGAGATTGATGGCACCATCGGAAGACTCGTCAAGGATGAGGATACCGCCTGGCACGCCAATAATCTTAAGGTGAACCGAGAAAGCATTGGCATCGAACATGCCAATAGCGCAGGAGCGGGGCAAGATTATCCCATCTCAGATAAGACCATCGAGGAGGGTGCCCACCTGGCCGCAGCGCTATGCGTTTATCACAAGCTAGGACGCCCCGAATTTGGCAAGAATATCCGTGACCACCGTGAAATCACCGGAACATCTTGCCCGCACCATCTAGCCAGAGGTGCGCGTCATCATGATCATTGGATGAATCGCGCTCAGTACTGGTATGACCAAATGACCAATTCTAGTTCCCAGGGAGGAAATAAAATGACCGTACTATCTGGCGTTTCCGCCGCCGCACTTAATGACACCAAGCACGCAGCCTGGAAGGCCCGCGATAATTCTGCCGATAACCGTACCCAGCTGCGCGGTCCCAATGATCAGGGCTGGAATGTTGATGACCTCGTAGGCTACGCCCGCAAGCGCGACGGAGCCCTGAAGAAGGGTACCCTCGTAGAGCTTCTGGCTGTGTCTATTCATGAGCAGCGTGCATTGGCCACCGAGGTCAAGGCCTTGCATGGAGAAGTTGCCGCAATTAAGAAGCGTTAAGCCAACTTAGTTCATAAAATCCTCGATAGCCTTTAATGCCAAATCCCCGCGATTTATCATTAAAGGCTATCTACATTTCTCAGATTAACATTCTACCCTTTTAATTACGGGTTGTAATCAATATTGGGATCTTCTTTAAAACGCTGGATATGCTCTGCACTGTATGCAGTGGGCGTTTTTGTTGGAGTTGGCCATGCCTCAGGCTCGGGCCAGTTCTCAGGCTCACAGGCAATCCCGTTACCATCACGATCAAGGGCCTCACGATAACCAGGCTCACCCCTGTGAAGGGGAAGAGCATCATCGTCTTTTGCCTGCCCGCAGTTGGAGTAATAAAGCTGCCCAACCGGGATCCTCTGCGCGTCCCCAGGGTTAGGGTCATAGACACTAGGGCCAGGGGTGACCTGCTCTGTGCTGTCCCCGGATTGACCCTGTTGCTCGCCAGTATCGCTACCAACCGGGGTTGTCGCCTCACCATCGTGAGCACCGGCCCCTTGGGTACCTGCCCCTTGGGCCCCAGTCCCCTGGGTAGCGGCATTGCCCTGAGCCTGGGCAGATACCTGCGTGGCATTACCTGTAGCACCATTACCCTGCTGTGCGGTGCGCGTGGGAGTCGCCCCCGCAGCAGCAGGAGAAGCAGCAGTAGCGGTAGCGGTACTGCGCGGCTCTTGGGCCTGCGCCTCATTATTGGAACCAGTGGCCTGACTAGTCGGCGCGCTAGCCGAGGTTGCGGAGGTCGTGGAAGTAGCAGACGTGGTTGTCGTAGTGGTGGTTTCACTACTAGTGGGGGCTTGTCTTTCTTCGCCGTTGCTGCCACAGGCGGTAACCAGTAGAGCGCTGCCGCAGATGGCTGTGAGGGCGTGAAGCTTGGGTGCGGTAGGCACGGTTTCTCCCTTCTGTTTGGAACTCTGTACCTATCAGATAGGAATGTGGGCGATAGCCGTTACAGAGCGTGTCAAGTTGTTTGTGTGTGGGGCGGTTTTCTTAGAGGTATTGGTCGAAGCGGTCGGGGTAGGCCACGGCCATCTGGTTGATGGCTTGCTTCCAGCCTGAGACTTTCGCTCCTTCCACAAGCCTCCCGGCGGTAGCCGCGGCCTTTTTACCTTCCTTGGCCCTGCGAGCAGCGCGTTTGTCTTCAATATTGCAGATCATCAACCACAAGGTCTTCAACGCGGATTCGTCGTTCGTAAACTGCACGCGGTTGCGGGTGGCTTTGCGCAACTCGTTGTTAAACGACTCGATGGAATTGGTGGTGTAGATGACTTTGCGCGCTGCCGGAGGGAACTGCAAAAACGGCACGAACCTCTCCCATGCGTCCTGCCACACCTTGACTGACCTGGGATATTTCTGGCCAAGACCCGAAGAAGCAAACTCCTCGAGTGCAATGGCAGCACTGGAGCCATCAGGGGCGGTATAGACCTTCTTCAAGGCCGCTGAAACCGCCTTACGGTCCCCGTAGGCAACCCACCTGTTAGCAGCACGAATCAAGTGCACAACACAGGTTTGTACCATCGATCCCGGCCAGGATGCCTCCACAGCCTCAGGCAGGCCTTTGAGCCCGTCACAGCAGACAATGAAGACATCTTTGACCCCGCGATTAGCCAGATTCGAGCACACATGGGCCCAAAACGACGCGCCTTCTTCCCTCGCGATCCATAGCCCCAAGATGTGTTTGATGCCGTCGAGATCCACCCCAATGGCCATATACGCGGACTTGTTGACCACGCGCCCGCCCTCACGGACTTTAATGCGCAGCGCATCAAGGAAAATGACGGGGTAGAACTCATCTAACTGGCGGTTCTGCCACACCATGACCTCATCAAGGACAGCGTCAGTCACCGCAGAAATCGTCTCGTGGGAGATATCAACACGCATGGCAGTAGCCATATGGTGTTGGATATCGCGCACTGTCATGCCCCCGGCATACAAGCTCACAATCATGTCGTCAACATCGGTCAAACGCCGCGAGCCTTTCGGGACCATGGTCGGAACAAACGTCCCGGCCCGGTCCCTGGGAACCTCGACAGTTACCGGACCGTAGTGAGAATCCACGGTCTTTGGATACGCCCCGTTGCGGTGGTTGTCTGTGCCTAGTGCTGCTTTAGCGTCTCTATCCCCTGGCCGGTAGCCCAGGTGGGCATCCATCTCGGCGTTTAAACCCCTGGTAATCGAGGCTTGCAACATCCCACGCACCAAATCGTTGGCGTCGGTGGTTGAGGTGCCTAAATCATCAATGAGCTTCGCGATCTCAGGGTTTGCAAGCAGCTTTTTCTCAATCGCGTCAATCTTGGCCTTATCAGCCGGATCTCGTCGTGTCACAGTAGTCATTCTGGCTTGTCTCCTTATGCGGGATGGAATCCCACACACAAACCATCAGACACTCTCCCGTTACACTCCTCTGCAAATCCGATCACCATCACCGCCACGGAGCCCGTTACATATGAGGGCGGTAATCTTAAGCTCTACCCACAAGATCACGTCGTGACACAGCCTCCCGATACACCCCAAACAGAGCACGCCTCCAAAAAACAGCGCCCTCACTCAAGAACGGCATGAGCCTTTCTGGCCGCAACCAGGGTCATAACAAGCAGAAGTACTGCTACCACAATACTTACCCACGCAATAAAAGAATCATCAGCCACCAAACAGATAACACCACCCACAAACAATGGAACGCTACTCATTTTTAGAGAGTTCGCGGCAGCCCTATGCCCCTCAACCCACGCCTCATCGCTCTCCAGCAAAGGTAACGTTCTAATCCCCACCCAGTCATTTTTCGGCAGGGTTCCCCGGCCTGCCTTTATGGCAACAAAAAGCAAAACACCCCCCGCAAGGAACCAAGTCACAGCCATAACGATAGAGAAGACAGTCATCCACATCCCCTTTTGGCAATTTTTATTCATAAGAACATTCCAAAACTCCACCGAGAAGATTCCACCACCATTATAAGTGAAGCGGAAGCAGCCCGACCAATTTCAAGCACCCCAGCCCCCACAAAACCACATCGCCGCTTCCACATCCGGAAAAGGAAGGCGGAAGTAACCGGAAACTTAGGAACGTTCCAGCAAGGCACAGGAACGAGATAGCACTGAGCCCCACACCATACCCCGCAAGCCAAGACAAACAAATATATAGGCTACGGTTTTAAAATATATAGCACATTCACATGGGCGTCATCCCACCCCCGTAGTAATACTTTTTATCCATATTCCCCATACCACCAGACCGATCCCCAATATCCCCTTACGATAAGATCAGCCAACCAGCGAGAGCACCACGCTTGCATCCGCACCTACCCCAGCCCCTGCAAGTGTGGAAGGATACACCGAGAAAATAATCGCAGGACACGCAGCGGTGATCGAAAGTAAAGTCGCAATCCCTTCAGAGAGCAAAGAACCCTTACAGGGCTGTCCGCCATACCAGCCGAGCACTAGGTTAAAACTCCCTCAATGATCCCCCACCGCCACGCCCCGCGAGCGCTTGCCTTAGCGTATTTCCTGAGCGCACTATGCAGTTCGCTCACCTCTATCGCAATATCAGTGCACTTTGCCATCGCGGGGGCGGGGCCCGCAATGGTCACCGCCACTTTGCTGGCAGGCGCGATCGCGCAGATCGTATTTTCCCCGCTTTTAGCACCCCTCTTTGACCGTTACCCGGCCCGGCGATTAGCCGCCCTCGCCTCTATGGCGGATATAATAGTACTCCTAGCGCTGATGATATGGCAGCTGCCTTGGATACTTATTCTTGGAACTTTTGCCAGTTCCACCACGGCAGGGCTCATCATTCCCGCACTATTTACCATCGCAGAGAAACTTGACGGCAAGGGCATGGCCGCAGCTTTCTCCCGCATGGATACCGCTCGCCTTGTCGGAGATTTTTCCGACCTTACGCTGGGTGGTTTCTTAATACAGGTAACCTCGCTACGCAGCGCTTTTCTCCTAGAAATCTGCGCTAGCCTCATTCTCATCGTCACGGTATTATCATTAACTCCAGCCACTCCGGCACCTCCCCCGGAAGCGCAAGAAGGACCGCAGGAAGGATTTTTGCGGAGAGCGTGGCACGCGCCCAAACTTTTACTGCGTGATTCACAGGTGCGATCAGCATTGCAATCACTATGGGGCGCTATCGTCTTTACCTCTATCTATAACGTCGCCCTGGTGTACTTTGCCATTGACGTTCTCCACGTGGGCGGCCTGGGATACGCAGTACTTACCCAGGCCTTCATCGCGGGCCGGATTATCGGAGCAAAGGCTTCGGCAAGGCTGCCGGAAGGGGGCTCACGCATGATCCTCCCCCTCGCCGGGATCGTCATGGGCGGCGCTATCGTATTGGCCACACTCTCGGGAAACCTTGTCGGGGCGGCCCTCGGTTTCCTCATAGCGGGTATCAGCAACGCAATACAGGTGGCGGCGCTGCGGTTACTGGTAGTGCGAGCCGTACCCGCTCCCGTGCAGCCCAAAGCGCTCTCTGCGATGTCGGCAGCCAATACTTCCGCCATGCTGGTGGGTTACGTCATTAGTGCCCCCGCCGTCAATCATCTTGGCCCCGCCTACGCGCTCATACTCTCCGGTACGGGCACAATGCTGCTCTCTCTTCTCCTCGGCATAGCCGGAAACTCCGCAGGTCGGCCTCCCAACAAGTTCCCATATTGACAATTATTCGCAATAAGGGTTAGGTGGACACCATGATTCGTCCCCGCACCGCCCTCCTGAGCACCCTCGCCGTCGCCACGCTCACCACCCTGAGCGCCTGCTCCGGCGACCTCTCTACCACCAACGCAGAGAACGACACCAGCACCATCGTCGCCTCCACCTCCGTGTGGGGTGACCTGGCCAGCGGCGTCACCGAGGGCACCGGCGTGGAGGTCACCTCGATCATCACCGGGAACGTCACCGACCCCCACCACTTCAGCCCCAGCGCCGCCGATATGGCCCGCGCCCACGGCGCATCCTTTGTGGTGGCCGGGGGTGGGGGCTACGATGCGTGGCTCTACGAGGGGTTAGACGATAGCCAGGTGATACACGCCCTGCCGCTCACCGCCCACACCCACGATCACGGAGCCAACGAGCAGAGCGGACACAGCGAGCACAGCGAAAACAGCGGGCACAGCACCAACGAAACCCCCATCACCAACGAGCACATCTGGTTCGACCTCGATTCCCTCTCCGAGGTGGCCCAAAAGATCGCCGATCGCGTACCCGGCGCGGACGCCACCGCCACCACAGAGGAACTCGCGCGCCTCAAGGAGCGGCTGGCAGCCCTCCCCCAGGCTCGGGTAGCTCAGACGGAACCCATCGCGGATTACCTCATCGAGGATTCTCCCCTGGAGGAGGTCACACCCCGGGGATACCGGCATGCCACCCTGGCAGAGAGCGAGCCCGCCGCCGCCGATCTCGCGGAGTTCCTGGAACTTATCAATTCCGGCGAAATTGATGCTTTAGTTTATAACCCGCAAACCGCCACGGACATGACCAAACGCATCCGCCAGGCGGCCAAGGATAAGGGAATCGCCATCGTGGAGGTCTACGAAACACCAGCGGAAGGGCAAGATACCATCAACTTCCTTACCCAAGCGATTAATAATTTTGAATTGATTTAGTATTAAACGGTGCTAAGTTTTCTCGACGGACACGTACTTCTGACCATCTTCATCGTCATCACGGCGGGCACCATCTTCGGGGCGATCCCCTTTGGCCCGCTGCGCTTCGGGGCGGCGGGCGCGCTCTTTGTGGGCCTGGCCATCGGCCCCTTCGTCAATGTCCCGGCGGAATCCCTGGCGCTCTTCCAGGAGCTGGGCCTGGGTCTGTTTGTGTACATGCTCGGCCTGGAGGCCGGGGAAACGTTCTTCCGGGACGTCAAGGAACAACTCGGCATGATGGTGGCGGCCCTCATCGCGGTCACCCTGGCCGCCGTCACCGCCGTGCTCGGCTCCGGGCTTTTGGGCATTACCCGCGAGGTGGCCCTGGGCGTGTTCTCGGGCGCGCTCACCTCCACGCCCTCGCTCTCCCTGGCGCAGGAGCAAACCGGCTCGGATAGCCCCGCCGTGGGTTATTCCCTGGGGTATCCCACCGGCGTGATCCTGGCTATCCTCCTGGTGGCCTTCACCATCGGACGCAATTGGAAGGCCTCGCGGGATCAGGAGAACCCCGATGAGAAGATCCTGCGCTTGGTGCGCATCTCCGTGACCAAGGAGCCGCAGTGGGAGAACCTGGAGGAACAGTGGGCCGAGCAGTTCCGCCTATGCACCATTCGCCGGGGCGGCCGCACCCGCGTGGCCACGGACCCCGCCACCATCGAGCGCAGCGATACCGTGGTCATGCTCACCACCAAGGCCGCGCTGCCGCACCTGATCCGCACCCTGGGACGTCGCCTCGGCCCGGTATCCACCCAGCAGGGCGGCAATCTCACGGTGCAGAATTACCGGGTGTCCAATAAGGACATCGCGGGCAATGCCATCGCCAATCTCCCGTTGTATGACAAGCACCGGGCACAGGTGGTGCGGATCCGCCGTGGCGATGACACCATCCTGCCCACCGATGAGACCACCCTGGAGGCCGGGGACATCGTGGAGATGGTCATGCCCACCTCCCGCGCGGAGGATGTGCGCAATTACCTGGGCGATTCCATTCAGGATTTCTCCGAGCTGGACTGGATCGCGGCCGCTGGCGGCCTGGTGGTGGGCTTCCTCATGGCGCTCATCGAGGTGCCGTTGCCCGGCGGTTCCTCCTTTGCCCTGGGGGCCGCCGCCGGTCCCCTGCTGGCGGGCATCCTGCTCGGCTCGCTGGGGCGTACCGGGCGCACCGCCTGGCAGTTGCCCCGCACGGCCAATTACACGCTGCGCCAGTTTGGCCTCATGCTCTTTCTCGCGGCGGTGGGCACGGCCTCCGGGCCCGCGTTCGCGGAAACGGCGTTCAGCATGGACGGTTTGCGCTCCATCGCCCTGGCGGCCGCCGTGTGTCTGGTGGGTGCGGGTAGTTTCTTAATCATGTGCTGGGCCATGGGGCAGTCCTCTACCCGCTCCAATGGTGGCATGTCCGGCCTGCTCGGCCAGCCCGCGGTGTTGCAGTACGCGCTGCAAAACGCCTCGGACTCTAGGATTATGTCCGGCTATACCGCCGCCTTTGCCATTGCCCTCGTGTACAAGATCATAATTATTCCGGTGATGCTCGTTGTCTAGTCCCCTCGTTTTCTCCCGCGCCGCGCTCGCTCCCCTGTGGTCAGGCCTGGATTTCCAGGTGCGCCCCGGCGAGTTCCTCACGGTGCTCGGCCCCAACGGCGTCGGTAAGTCCACGCTGCTGGGCGCGATCATGGGCACGCGCCCGCTCAGCGCGGGGGAGATTCGGGCCACCGAGAAGATCGGTTTCATCCCGCAACAGCGCATGTTCCCCGCCGATCTTCCGCTGCGCGCCCGCGATCTGGTCTCCCTGGCGCTGCGCCACGGGGTGCTGCGCGGGCGCTCGCCGCGCCGAGGGGACGTCGATAAGGCACTCGCCGCCGTGGGTGCCACCGGAATCGCGGAGCACCGCGTGGGGTTGCTCTCCGGGGGGCAGCAGCAACTGGTGCGCCAGGCCCAGGCGCTGGCCACGGACCCGGCGTTGGTGCTTGCCGACGAACCCCTGCTCAGCCTTGACCCCGCCGCCCAGGCGGCCACGGTGGCGCGGCTCGATGCTTATCGACGCTCCCGCGACGCCGCCATCGTCTTTGTCACCCACAGCATTAACCCCGTGCTGGCGGTGACCGACCGGGTGCTCTACCTCGGGCCGCACGGGCACCTGGTGGGCACCGTGGACGAGGTCATGCGCTCCGAAACCCTCAGCGCGCTCTACGGCTCCCCGGTGGACGTGGTGCGCGTGAACGACCGACTGGTGGTGCTCTAAATGTTCGTGGCGGATACCCTCTACCTGTTGAACGTGGACTTCGTGCAACAGGCCCTCATCGCGGCGGCGCTGCTGGGGCTGCTCTCCGGGGTGATCGCCCCGCTGATCGTGGTGCGGCAGATGTCCTTTTCCGTGCACGCCACCAGCGAACTTGCGCTCATGGGGGCCTCGGCGGCGCTGCTCGCGGGCCTCAACATCGGGCTGGGCGCGGTGGTGGGGTCCATCGCGGCAGCCATCGTGCTGGCGGTGCTGGGGCTGCGCGGCCAACAGGACAGCGCCATCGGCGTGGTGATGAGCTTTGGCCTGGGGCTTTCCGTGCTCTTCATTCACCTCTACCCCGGCAATTCCTCCACCGCGCTCACCCTGCTCACCGGGCAGATCGTGGGGGTTTCCTCCGCCTCCCTGTGGTGGCTGGCCGCCGTGACCGCCCTGGTGGTGGGCGCGGTGATCCTGTGGTGGCGTCCTCTGCTCTTTGCCAGCGCCGATCCCCTCATGGCCGCCGCCTCCGGGGTGCCGGTGCGGCTCATTGCCGTGGGCTTCGCCGTGCTGGTGGGCCTGGCCGCCGCGCAATCGGTACAGATCGTGGGCGCGCTGCTGGTCATGGCGCTGCTGATTACCCCCGGCGCGGCCGCCGTCCAGGTCACCGCCTCCCCCCTGCGCGCGGTGCTGCTTTCCGTGATCTTCGCGGAGATCGCCGCCGTGGGCGGGCTGGTGCTCTCCCTGGCCCCGGGGCTGCCGGTTTCCGTGTTCGTGACCAGCCTGAGCTTTATCATCTACCTGCTGTGCCGGGGTGTGGGCTGGTGGCGCGGGCGCACGGTGCGCCGCGATGAGGTGCGCGCCCGGGGATAGAATCAGCGGTCATGGAAACCCGCACCCTTGATTTCCAGGGCCACACCCGCCGCTACCACGTGGTGCTGCCGCCGCGCCCCACCGAGCACCCCGATCTCCTGCTCTACCTGCACGGCTCCCGCCAATCCGGCCGTGTCTCCCCACGCTTTACCGGCCACACCTTTGACGAGGCGGCCCGGCGCACCAATACCCTCCTGGTGTACCCGGACGGCGTGGGGCACCACTTCAACGACGCCCGCCGCGAACTCGACGAGCAGTGCCGCCACGAGGCTATCGACGACGTCTCCTTCCTCCGCGCGCTCATCTCCGGGTTTTCCCCCGCGCGGACCTTTGTCTGCGGATACTCCAACGGCGGGCACATGACCATGCGCCTTCTCCTGGAGGCACCCGGCGTGCTCGACGCCGCCGCGATCTTTGCCGCCACGCCCCCGGCGGAGGATAACCTGCTGGTTTCCACCACCTCCTACCACCCCACGCCGGTGCTCTTTATGCACGGCACCAAAGATCCCATCACGCCCTATGCGGGCGGGCGCGTGGAGTTGGAGGGGGCCGCACGCGGGGAAATGATGTCCGCCCCCGGCGGGGCCGCCTGGTGGGCCGGGCTCAACGGGCACACCGGCCAGCCGGAGGTGTCCCGGCCCAGCCCCAGCGTGGAGGTGAGCACCTGGGCGGGCGACCACCCGACGGTGCAATTATGGACGCTGCACGGGGTGGGTCACGTGGTGCCCTCCAACAAGGAATTTGCCGAGTCCCTGGGGCCCAGTACCGACGAGGTGATCGGGGCCGAGGTGGCGGCGGGGTTCTTTGGGTTGGGTTAACAATTACCTGGTGAAGGCGGCACTTGACACCATGATCGTATTCTCGTAGTCTTTAAACGAATTCAGAGAATACAGAAGGAAAGGATTAGAATGAACCCCATAACCATCAGACTGAACAAGGAGCTGAAGGACCTTATCGCCCAGCAGGCACAACTTGCTGGCACCACGCAAAGCGACTACATACGCCAAATCCTTGAAGCGCATGTAGACCAGACCCACGCCAACCAAGCGTCGCCAGCCCCCTCTCCAGACAAAACCCTCACGCTTACAGAAAGAACTTACCTAGCACTCGGCCACCAAGCACTACTTGCAGCACAAGGAGATCTTCCCAAGGAAAAATACAATGCCGAAAAGGTACTCCTTCACCTTGAAGCCCTAGAACATGGGTACGCAGGAGAGTATGGAAACATACTAGCCCCGACCGAATTCGGACTAAGCATCAGCGAATGCAACTTTGTAAAAGATATACTTGACATGTTTAGAGTTATTAAATACAGTGTCGGAAACCTAGGGAATGAAGGATGGAAAAAGATCAACATCACCAACGCTGAACACTACGGATCATTCCAAGGTTTCGACCATCAGATAGACCTAGAAAGTAGAATGTCTAGCTATGTCGATTTTCTCAATAAGGATCACCGGTGGGAAGAGCAGAAAATCGTCATGGAGAAAAATCATGGCAATTCATATAGGGAAATGATACCCACATACCGCTCAATGCTTGCCGCCTTTAAGCCAATATGGAGAAAACTTTCAAGTCAAGGAAAACGACTACACCTCACAGCCGAGGAGATTCAATCAATAATTGAAGCTTCTATCAATCGCACATACTCCAGCTAAAATTAAAACAACGCCCCTCAGGGGCTAGCCTGAGGGGCGTGGGGTATGGTGCGCCAACCTACATTGACGCTCTCCACAAATGAAAGTACCACACATGTCCCTAGAAAGCAAAAAAGCACTGGAAGCCATGCTCGGCGCCCCCAGACTCGACAGATACCTCCTAGAAACACAGAACAACCTGAGCGAAGCCGTAGAGCTATACCACTGGAACGTTCGGCTCGCCGGAGCTCTCCACTCTCAGCTCTCATACTTTGAAGTACTAACCCGCAACGCAATGGACAAGGCCCTCCGCGAATGGAACTCTATTGAGTGCGGACACAACGACTGGACAGTTGAACACAAAACAGCCCCACTCCTATACTCCATGATTCGCCGCCCCATCGACCAAGCCCGGCGAAGGGCCGAAAAAATAGCCCAAAGTAAGTCAAGCTATTTAGGGAACCAGAACGTCTACATAACCCACGATGATATTATAGCCCAGTTAACACTCGGCAATTGGTCCAACTTGCTCGGAGAAGCATTGCCAATCCACAAGCCGAACTCTAAAATCCTATGGGAAGCCTGCCTGCACACAGCATTCCCCCATATAGAAAATTCTGACCAATCGCGAGAAAACTTAGGCAAAAAGTTTGAAAGGCTAACGCGACTAAGAAATCGCGTCGCCCACCAAGAGAATCTCTTAAAGACAAACGTACGACACAGAATCAACGACTCACTCAGTGTTTTACGTTCCATAAACCCAGAATACCCTCGCTGGGTTATGTCTAATAATCAGATTAGACAGATAGCCCGCGAGGATCCTAGAAAAAGATAAAAGAGTCTATTCTAGAGCTCTCGCCACCCGCCGCTGCCGCGCGAACTCGGAGAGTACCGCGCCCGCCGCCACGGAGGCGTTGAGGGATTCCACCCAGGATTCCATCGGAATGGACATCAGCACGTCGCAGTTCTCCCGCACCAGACGGGAGAGCCCCTTGCCCTCGGAACCGATCACGATCACCACGGGGTCCGTGCCGCCGTCGTAAGTATCCAGGGTGTGCTGCCCACCGGCCTCCAACCCCACGATCTGATACCCAGAGCGCTTGAACTCCTCGATGGTGCGGTTCAGGTTGGTGGCGCGCGCCACCGGCAGGCGCGCGGCGGTGCCCGCCGAGGTGCGCCAGGTTACCGCCGTGACGGAGGCCGAGCGCCGCTCGGGAATAATCACGCCGTGCCCGCCAAAGGCCGCCGTGGAGCGGATCACCGCGCCCAGGTTTCGGGGATCGGTGATGTTATCCAGGATCACCACCATGCCGGGTTCGCCGCTGTCCGCGATGCCCCCGATGAGGTCGTGCACATCGGCGTAATCGTAGGGCGGGATTTGCAGCCCGATGCCTTGGTGGAGGGTGTTGCCGGTGAGTTTATCCAGTTCCTGGCGCTGCACCTCCACCACGGAGATTCCCCGGGCGTTGGCAATGGACACCGCCTCGGAGAGCCGATCATCGTGCCCGGTACCCACGGCCACCATCAACTGGGTGGCCGGAACCTTAGCGCGCAGACACTCCACCACGGGGTTGCGGCCCACCACCAGTTCCACGGTGTCCTTGTTCTTGGTGTGCCGCCCGGAATTGCGGCGCTCGCGCTCTAGTTTCCGCTGGTGGGCGGCGTGGTACACGCGATCTTCCGCCTTGGGCGTGGGCCCCTTGCCGCGCAGGCCACGGCGGCGCTGCCCGCCGGAGCCCTTGGTGGCTCCCTTTTTGTTGCTCTTGCGCAGGGCACCGCGCCGCTTATTGTTTCCGGGCATGTATTCCTCCGTGTCCTTTTCTTTTCTCTCAGCGTTCCTTGAGCGCCCACTGCGCGCCCTCGGGGGTGTCGGTGACCTCGATGCCTGCGGCGGCCAGACGATCGCGCACCTCGTCGGCCACGGTCCAGTTCTTCTCCACGCGGGCCTGGGCGCGCCGCTGTAATTCCGCTTGCACCAGAATATCCAAGGCCGCGTGCGCCGTCTCGCCGGTGTCGGTGTTCTCGGCCCAGTCGTAAGGATCCACGCCCAGCACGCTCGTCATGGCGCGCACCTGGGAACCGATCTCGCGGGCGCGATCCTCCTCCCCGGCCGCCAGGGCGGAGTTCCCGGCGCGCACGGCGGTGTGGATCTCCGCCAGGGCGCGGGGCACGGAGAGGTCCTCGTTCATGGCGGCGTCGAAGGCTTCCGGCCGGGTGCCCAGGGGCACCTCGCCCAGGCGGTGCAGGAAGTCCTCGATGCGACGGTACCCGGCGGCAGCCTCGTGCAGGGCGGCCTCCGAGTATTCCAGCACGCTGCGGTAATGGGCGCTGCCCAGGTAATAGCGCAGTTCCACGGGGCGCACCAGGGTGAGGATGTGCGGCACGGAGAGCACGTTGCCCAGGGACTTGGACATCTTCTCTCCCGACATGGTCACCCAGTGATTATGCAACCAGTAGCGGGCAAAGCCGTCCCCGGCGGCGTGAGACTGCGCGGCCTCGTTCTCGTGGTGCGGGAATTGCAGGTCAAGCCCGCCGCAGTGAATATCGAACTCCCCGCCCAGGTAGTAGGTGGCCATCGCGGAGCATTCCAGGTGCCAGCCGGGGCGACCCTCGCCCCACGGCGTGGGCCAGGCGGGCTCGCCAGGCTTGGCGGCCTTCCACAGGGCGAAGTCCCGGGGGCTGCGTTTGCCATAGCAATCCGTCTCGCCCTGCTCCATCTCCTCTACGCGGTTGCCGGAGAGAGCGCCGTAATCGGAGCCCTCGGCGGCAGCCCAGGCGGCCACGTCGAAGTACACGGAGCCCTCGGCGGGGTAGGCAAAGCCGGCGTCGATAAGCCGCTGCATGTACCCCACCATCTGGGTGACGTGCCCGGTGGCGCGCGGCTCCACCGAGGGGGGCAACACGCCGAGGGTGTTATACGCCCAGGTGAACTCGCGCTCGTAGGTGCTCACCCATTCCCACCAGGGGCGGCCGTGCTCGGCGGCCTTGGTGAGGATCTTGTCATCAATATCGGTGACGTTGCGGACAAAGGCTACGTCATAGCCCTGGGCGCTCAGCCAGCGGCGCAGAATGTCAAAGGCCACGCCGGAGCGCACGTGCCCGATGTGCGGCTGGGCCTGGGGAGTGGCCCCACACAGGTACACGCTGGCCTTGCCTTCGCGCAGGGGGGTGAACTCCCGCAGGCTGCGGGTACCGGTGTCATAGAGGCTTAAAGTCACGCCTCTTAGTGTAACTCCCCGCAGGTTAATAGCGTTGCCAGGTGGGCTTGTGCTCCTCCACGTAGCGGTAGTAGGGGGCGTCGGCAAG
Source organism: Corynebacterium sp. 21KM1197 (assembly GCF_033783015.1). Lineage (NCBI taxonomy): Bacteria > Bacillati > Actinomycetota > Actinomycetes > Mycobacteriales > Corynebacteriaceae > Corynebacterium > Corynebacterium sp. 21KM1197. The sequence goes on from NZ_CP123907.1 coordinate 2,017,009, forward strand.
CAGCGCGGCGGCCTCCGCGTCCACCAGCACCGTGGCGTGGCGGTGCCATTGCAGTATCGACGCCGGGCAGGACGCCGCGAGCGGGCCCTCCACCAAGCGCTGCACGGCCTCGGCCTTGCGCGATCCGGTGGCCAGCAGCAGGAGGTGCCGGGCGCGCTGGATCGTGCCCAACCCCTGGGTAATCACCTGGTGCGGCACCTGCTCGGGGGCGTCGAAGAAGCGGGAGTTATCCGCCACCGTCTGCGGGTGCAGGGTCTTGATCCTGGTCAGCGAGTTAAGCGAACTTCCCGGCTCGTTGAAGCCGATGTGCCCGTTGGTGCCCACGCCCAGCAGTTGCAGGTCCACGCCCCCGGCGGCCTCGATGTCCCGCTCATAATCGGCCGTGGCCCGGATCAGATCCTCCGCCATGCCGGCCGGGGAATGAACGTGTTCATCGGGGACGTCCACCTGCGCGGTGAACTCCCGGCGAATGGTGGCGTGATAACTCTGCGGGTGGTCATAGGGCAGGCCGATGTACTCATCGAGCAGGAACATCTGGGTCTGGGCAAAGCTCAGGCCCTCCTCCCGGTGGCGGCGGATCAACTCGCGGTACGTGGCCAGCGGTGTCGAGCCGGTGGAAAGCCCCAGGGTAGAACCCTCGCGCACGTATCCGGCGATGATAGTGGCGGCCTGCTCGGCCACCTCCTGCGGGGTATTCCTAATGAGGATTTCCATGTTCCCGCTCCTTCCCTCGGTTCCTCCTACTGCCCCTCATTCTTACCGCTATTTCCGCCGCGCCGCTTGCCCGCTTTCCTCCGCCCCGCTTTCCTCCGCGCCATCGCGGCAGCGCTCACCGCCTCGCCACACCTCCGCCACTTCCCCCTGTGCGTCCAGAGCCACGAACGTCGCGGGCATGCCGCCGCGCAGATCCCCGGCGCTCTCCGTCATACCCAGCACCCGGGCCGCGTGCGCTGAGGTCAGGCGCACCGCCGCTACCGCCCCGTGGCGGCGCTGGTAGTTCCAGAACTGCCGCGCCAGGGTGCTCGTGCCCCCGGCGATCACCCCCGGCTCCCCGCCCTCGGTGCGCAGGCGCGCCACCGCCTCGCGCACCTCCACCCGCAGCGGCCCCAACTGGTATTCGCCATCCGGCATACCGGCGGCCTCCATCGCGTCGGTCACCGCCAGGGCGTGCTCGGGTGCGGCGGCGGTGACCATATCCACGGTCGCATCACTCAGGTGCACCCCATCGGCGATCAATTCCACCCACGCCTCCCCGCGCGCGGCCGCCTCGATCAGCGCCGCCACCGGCCCCGGTGCCCGGTGGTGCAGCGGCGGCATACCGTTAAACAGGTGCGTGGCCGTGACCGTCACCCCACGATCCCGCGCATACGCCAGTATTCCCCGCACCTCCTCCGCGCTGGCGTCCGTGTGCCCGAGCGAGGCGATAATCCCGTACTCCGCGCACACCTCCACCAGCTCTCGCGCCCGCGCGGTCTCCGGGGCGAAGGTGATCTGCCGGACCGTGCTTTTCGACGCCGCGACGAGCCGCCGCAGCATGTCCGGGTCCCCCGGCTGAATACGACTAGGGGCCTGCGCCCCGCACCGCGCGGCATTGATAAAGGGCCCCTCCAGGTGAATCCCCTGCAATTCCCCCTGCTCCACCAACTCCCGCAGCACGCCCACCTGGCGGCTCAGTTCCCGCTCCGTGCCGGAAACCAGGCTCGCCAGCATGGTGGTGGTGCCCTGGGCACGGTGAAAACGCACCGCGCGCAGACATTCCTCCGCGCTGCCGGTGGGGAAGGCACCCCGAAAACCCCCGTGATTGTGCAGATCCACCAGGCCGGGAATCACCGTCATCGCTTCCTGGGGCGCCGGGCCGGGGAGTTCCTCGATCCCCGCGATGCGCCCGCCCTCCCAGGTGAGGCGCGCGTGGGGGTATTCCCGCTGGGCCGTCACAATGCGACCCCTTAACTCATTCATGATCGCACTCTAGCCCACCGGGCGGTTTATCCCCGTTCCCCTGCCTATTCGGCCTGCTTACTCGGCCTTGTCCGCGCCCTCGGCGGACTCCCCCTTGGTAAAGCCGCGCTCCTTTGCCTGCTGGAGGATCATAGTGCGCAGCGGCGCATAGTGCTGGCGCACCGCCTCCTCATAGGCCAGGACGTCCCCCTCGTGCAGAGCGTCCAGAATCTGAAGGTGAGCGTTCACCGTGTGCTGCACGTTCTCGCTGCTATCCAGGCCCAATTCCGGGGCCACCACCGCGTGCACTCGGCGGAACACCTCGGTGAGTTCCTGGATCAGGGGGTTGGACACCTTGGCCATGAGTTGATTGTGGAACTCCTGGTCACGGGCCGTAAAGGGTTCATCGCCCTCGCGCTGCTGGGTCATGGTCTCCGCCAGGGCGCGGAGCTTGGCCTCAGTCTCCTCGTCCAGGGCATCAATAAGCTGACGGCCCAGGGAAATATCCAGGGCCTCGCGGGCGTCCACCAGGGATAACAACCCATCGAAACTGCGTTCCGCCTCCAACACCGTGCGGAAGATTAGGCCATTGACCAGCGGCTCCAGGGACATCTGGGAAACGTACGTGCCGTAGCCGTGGCGCACCTCCACGATGTCCAGGGTAGCCAGGATTCGCATGGCCTCGCGGATGGAAGAGCGAGAGTATCCAAGCTGGTCGCACAGCGTTGCCTCGGAGGGCAATACATCACCAGGGGCTAACTGGTTGGAACGGATGTATTCCTTAATGCCTTCCATCGCCGTCAGGGCGGCAGAAGGAGTCCTGGCGTGCAGGGTCATGGGCATATGCTTAACACTCTTTCGCTTACTCGCGGCGCCGGGCCCAAGGGGTGGTGGACAGCAGCGACCGCCTAATCAGATGTCTGACGCTATACGTTAAGCATAACGGAAGAAGTAAATTAGCACCACCTTTGCTAAGAAACGCCCCCCCCCCTGATTCCGGGGCCGCGACCCCAAGGTGGAGGGCCAGACAGGAAAGCCTCCCGCAACCATACCACTCGGAATCATCGCAGGTCAGAATGGGTGACATGAGAGGCTTTCCCCCCTCACGGCGGCGCGGAGCACACGCGACCCAGAGCGGTAGCCCCTCCACCGAACCGAATATTAAGGCCACCCACCCGGCCCCCGCCGCCGCCACGCGTCCTCAAAAACACGCCCGAACGCCCCGATTGTTACGCCACCTAGGCAACGCGAAATCTCCGTTTTGCCGGATTGTGCAACAATATATTTTCACTTCCTGCGCCTAAGAAACCCACAAAATCCCTCGCGGTTTTTAGGCTTTTCCCACACCACCGCCGTGGCCACAGCGGCGCGACCCTCACCACGCCCGGTAAACCCCATGTGATCGGTGGTGGTGGCGGAGACGGACACCGGGGCCCCCACCGCCTCGGAGAGCACCCGCTGCGCCTCCTCCCGGCGCGGCCCCATCTTGGGGGTCTGCCCCACCATCTGCACCGCGGCGTTGCCCACCGCGTACCCGGCGCGCTCTATCTCCGCCACGGCCTCGCGCAGTATCCGCACGCCCGAGGCCCCCTCATACTCCGGGCGCCCCACCCCCACCAGGGTTCCGATGTCACCCAGACCCGCCGCCGAAAGCAAGGCGTCCACGAGGGCGTGGCTCACCACGTCGCCATCGGAGTGCCCCTCGCAGCCGTCCGCGTCCGGGAATAGCAGCCCGGCGATGTAACAGGGCTTGCCGCGCTCGATCTGATGAGCGTCCGTACCAATACCCACGCGGGGGATGATCACGAGGTTCCTCCTGGTTGGTTCTCCGTGGGTGCTTGCCTCTCCGCAGGCGCCGCACCCTGGGTGTTGCTCCCCGGCACGTCAAAGACCGTGGGTTCCGCCTCGTCCACGATGGTGCGGGCCAGCATCATGTCCAAAGGAGTGGTCACTTTGAAGGCCATCGGATCACCGGGCACGCAGGTGACCGGGTACCCCCGCCATTCCAGCAGCGAGGCATCGTCGGTGGCCTCAAAGCCGGGATTCTCCTCCGCAAAGTAGGCCAGGTTGGCCGCCCGCAGCGTCGCTAAGTCAAAGCCCTGGGGGGTCTGCACGGCGCGCAGCAGCGCCCGCGCGGGGGTTCCCACCACCGCCGAGCCCGAGGGGGAATCAATCCGCTTGATCGTATCGGCCACCGGGAGCACCGGGATCACGCCCACGTTCCCGGCCAGCACCGAACGGGCCACCCTGGCCACCAGGCCGGGCGGGGTGAGCGCTCGGGCGGAATCATGAATGAGCACCACGCCCTCGGCGGCGTCGATAGCTTGGAGACCCTGCCACACGGAATCGGCGCGCTCCCCGCCGCCGTGCACCAGGCGCACGGGCACCTCACCATTGCGCAGGAGGCCCCGGCGCTCCAGCAGATCGGCGGCGTAGGATTCCATGTCCGGGCTGATCAGCACGATGATCTCATCGACCACCCCGGAGGTAATCATCGCCGTGATGGAACGCTCCACTAAGGAGCGCTGGCGCAGGGTCACAAAGGCCTTGGGGATCGAGGCCCCCAGGCGCGTGCCCTTACCGGCAGCCGCAATCAGGGCGGTGACCCTGCGGCTGCGGTGGGAATTAGTCCTCGTCCTCATCATCGAAGTTGAGGTCATCGAGGTTTACGTCGAGGTCATCGTCCTTGACCTCCGCGTCCGTGGTGGAGATACCGGCGGCCTCCTTGTGGCGCTTGATCGCCTCGTCCACCTCGTTGAGGAAGGCATCGGCCTTTTCCTTATCCTCCGTGTCCGCCAGGGCGATCTCCCCCACCAGGATCTGGCGCGCCTTGGCCAGCATGCGCTTCTCGCCAGCGGAAAGGCCGCGATCCTGATCGCGCCGCCACAGGTCGCGCACCACCTCGGCCACCTTGTTCACATCGCCCGAGGCCAGGCGCTCCTGGTTGGCCTTGTACCGGCGGGACCAGTTGCCGGCCTCCTCCACGTCCGTCTCGCGCAACATGCCAAAGACCATGCGCAGGCCCTCATCGCCCACCACATCGCGCACGCCCACCAGCTCGGCGTTCTTGATGGGCACGCGCACCACGAGGTCGGATTGGTTGATCTTGAGGACGAGGTACTCTAGCGTCTCTCCGCCGATCTCGCGCTGCTCGATATTCTCGATAACGGCGGCACCGTGGTGCGGGTAAACAACGACGTCCCCGACCTTGAAATCCATTCCCCACTCCTTGAGGTCACTGAGGTAAACACGCGAGCACAGTTGCGCCCCAGCACCAAGCGATCCCCATGCGAGGATTCCCGGCGAGGGCATAGCAGGTACACCATGCTACCACGCTCGCCGCGCGGCCACCGGCTCATTCCTCCGCACAATGGATACCCCCTGCCTACCTCACTCAACTAGGACAGGCCTGTGAGAACGGCTAGGGTGGAATATATTAACTGTGTTTTTCCGCAAGATCGCATGGAGGACAATCCCGTGAAGCCCCTGAAGTCCGCCGCCCGGCGCGGCGGTGTCGTCTCCGCTGCCGCCCTTTCCGCGCTCCTGCTGGCTTCCTGCTCCGCAGGCCAGGTAACGCAGACCTCGGATCAGGTTGCCGCCGTCGATGGTGCCAGCACCGACAGCGAGGACGAGGCCGTGGCTCTGCGCGATGTCACCGTGATCGTGGCCGATTCCGGTGAGGCCGCCCTCAAGTTCACCGCCATCAACCAGGACACCAACCAGGCACCCCACCGCCTGCAAAGCGTGAGCGTGAACGGCAAGCCGGTGCGCGTGGAGCAAACCCCGGAAATCAAGCCCGGGTGCAGCCTGGTGGCGGACTCCGCCGCCGGTATCGCCGATCTCAACAAGGACGCCAACGCCGGGTGCATCGACTACACCTCCACCTCCCTGGACAACGATAACTTCGCCCCCGGTGGCAACGCCGAGGTGCAGTTCGTGTTCGATAACGGCACCGTCCCCGTCACCGCCACCATCTCCGCTCCGAACCTGGACTCCGGCACCGTGACCCGTGACTTTGACCGCTACGGCGAGCACGGCAAGCCGCACGAGGAGCACTAAGGGGCGTATCGACGCCCCTCATGTTCGAATGATGGGTGGCACCGAGGGGCGTCGCCACGGGGTTGTTCTAGTGTTCTAGAGCATGGCGAAAAAACCACGCAGCCTCCACACCTGCACGGAGTGTGGCTATTCCTCCCCCAAGTGGCTGGGCCGCTGCCCCGAGTGCGGGGCCTGGGGCTCCATGCAGGAATCCGCCCCACCGCTGAGCGCCGCCGGGGCGGCACGGGGGCGTGGGGGAACGCTCGGCGGAGGCGTCGGCAAGCAGGGTGCCGCCACCGGCCTCACGCCCACCTCCCCCGCCGCCCCCATGACCACCATCAGCGCGAATACCACGCGCACCATTCCCACCGGGATCGGGGAACTTGATCGCGTGCTGGGCAGCGGGATCGTCCCCGGCTCCGTGGTGCTCATGGCCGGGGAGCCGGGCGTGGGCAAGTCCACCCTGCTCTTAGAAGTGGCCGCCCGCTGGGCCGCACAGCCCACGGACGGGGCCGAGCAGAAAACCCGCACCGCCCTCTACGTCACCGCCGAGGAATCCGTGGGGCAGGTGCGGCTGCGCGCCGAGCGCACCGGGGCGGTGCGCGATACCCTCTACCTGGCGGCGGAGCCCAACCTGGACGTGGTGTTCGGGCACGTTCACCAGGTCAAGCCCTCCCTGCTCATCGTGGACTCCGTGCAAACCATGCAGGCAGATGGGGTGGAGGGCGTGGCCGGGGGCGTGGCGCAATCCCGGGCGGTAACCGCCGCCCTGACCACCCTGGCCAAGACCACCGGAATCCCCATCTTGCTGGTGGGGCACGTGACCAAGGACGGCAACGTAGCCGGGCCGCGCGTGCTGGAGCACCTGGTGGACGTGGTGCTCAACTTCGAGGGGGATCGCCATTCCAGCCTGCGCATGCTGCGCGGCATCAAGAACCGCTTTGGGGCCACGGACGAGGTGGGCTGCTTTGAGCAGACCGCCGAGGGGATCCGCGAGGTACCCGATCCCTCTGGGTTGTTCCTCTCCCACCGGGATCACACCCCGGACGGTTCTGCGGTGACGGTGGCGATGGACGGCGTGCGCCCCATTCTGGCGGAGGTGCAATCTCTGGCCGTGGACTCCCCGGCCAAGAACCCCCGCCGCGTGGTCACCGGCCTGGACTCCGCGCGGGTACCGATGGTGCTGGCGGTGCTCACCGCCCGCGCCCAGATCAGCACCCACACCAAGGACGTGTACGTGGCCACGGTGGGAGGCATGAGGATCGGGGAGCCCGCCACGGACCTCGCGGTGGCGATGGCCACCGTGTCCACCATCGCGGAAAAGCCCCTGCCCGCCCGCACCGTGTTCATCGGGGAGGTGGGCCTGGCCGGGGAGTTGCGCCGCGTGCCCTCCCTGGAACGGCGCTTGCAAGAGGCCGCCCGGCTGGGATACGCCCGCGCGGTGGTGCCCGCCGGGGAGAAGATCGCGGTGCCCGGAATACGGATCAGCCCCGCGTCCACGCTGGCGGAGGCCATCGCGGCGGCGGGGCTGAACTCGGGCCGGAAAACCGAGCCGGAGGGATAAGAATCAGGCGAGGTTAAACGGCTGCGCCGGGGAGGCGTGTTTGCCGATCACCGCGTGTAGGTAATAGGAACCCGGCTCCACGGGGGTGCGGGCCTCGCACTGCTGGGGCGCGGACGAGGTGCGCGACCACACCGCCTCAAAGTGGCGCTCCTCCTTCTTGGGGAAGGAGCGCTTACCGGACCCCTCGGAGGGGTTGCAGTCCACGTCCGACCACACGCGGGAATTATCCGCCATGGAGTACACCTCAAAGCGCAGGGTCTCCCTGTCCAGGTCGATCTCACAATCCGCGGCGGTGGGGTTCTGCACCGTCATATAAAAGGTGGGCTTATCGCCCTGGCGGTAGTTGGCCTGCGAGGTGGAGGCCGTGATCTGAAGATCGTTGAGTTCGCAGGTGCGCTTGCCCGCGGCCGCCACGGTGGTGGGGGCGGCGCTGGGATCCTCGCTCTCATGTCCCTCCTCGGAGGGCTTCTCGGATTCCTCGGCCTCGCTCGCCTCGGCGGAATCCGTGGACTCCGGCGCGGAGGTTTCCGTTTCCGCGGCGGACTCCACTGCCGACGCCGCCGGGGCGGCGGTGCTGGTGGACGTGGACTGCTCCTCTTCGCTGCCGCCGCCGAATGCCACGGCGGCCCAGATCAGGGCGAATACCACCACGAGGACGATCACGGCGGCGGCCACGCGGCGTCGCACGTAGATCTCTTGGGGAAGGCGACCAGGTTGTTGCGTGCTCACGCCTTCCCACTCTATGCGTTATAGCCCCTCCGCGAGGGCAAACCACGCCGCTTAATGCTCGTCCTTGCGCAGGAAGGAATGATGATCCACCCGCCAGGTCACCGCCGTCATGCCCATCGCCCCGAGACTGAGCAGGAAAAGCGCGTTTTCCACCCCCTGGTGATAGAACGCCGTGCCACCCACCGCCGCGCCGCACACAAAGCCCAGGTACGTGGCCAGTTGCGGGAACCACATCCACCTTTGCTTCCCGGCCAGGTGCAGGGCTATGCCCTGGCCGATCTTCACCAACGTGCCCGTGACGTAGGAAAGGGGCATGACCACCTGGCCGCGCCTGCTGATCGAGGTGTTCAAAGCACCCAGGCCAAAGACCAGGAACAAGATGGGGATAAAGGTGAGGCCGTCCTCCTGGGTACCCAGCCAGAGATCGGAAAGAAAAGCCAGAATGATGGCGATGGTAGTGACCACCATCGCGCCGTGGCGGGCGTGCGACCACAGATAAATGCGCGCCAGGGTGGCGGTGAGCGCCCCGATGACAAAGACCACCACGGCACTCAGCGCGGCCAGGCCCGCCTCCGTGCTGCCCCGGATGGGTTCTAGCACCATGCGCTCGGTGTTTCCGGTCATAAAGGTGACGTACCACCCGGCGGAATAGATCCAGGCCGCCGCTCCCGTGGCCCCGGCCAGGCTGGCAAGCATGACGCCCAGGAAGAACTCCCGGAGGTTGTAGTACGGGGCCATGTAGTCATGGGTGCCGTTGAGGATTTCCCGCCACGCCTCTCCCCGATTCATGGCATCAACTCACCCCGTGCGTGGCCACGGTCTCCACGCGGCCGTCGGCAAGCATATACCGCAGGCCCACCACCCCGATCTCCCCCTGCGCTATCTGCTCGCGCAGGTGCGGGAGGCGATGCATGATCTGCCCTATGGTCTCCGTGACGTGAATCCGCTCGTAATCGCTCTTATCGTTGCGACCCTCCCGGCGCGCGGCCAGGATTGAGGGGGTCACTCGCTCCACCAGGATGCGTTGCCAGCCCTCCGGGATCGCTCCGTTATCCAGCGCGTTGGTGGCCGCCGCTACCGCGCCGCAACTCTCGTGGCCCATCACCACGATCAGCGGCACGTCCAGGCCGTCCACCGCGTACTCCAGGGAGGCCAGCACGGCGGGGTCGGTGATCTCGCCGGCGGTGCGGATCACAAAGAGGTCGCCAAAGCCGACGTCGAAAATCAGCTCCACGGGCACGCGCGAATCGGAGCACGCCAGCACCACCGCCGCCGGGTTCTGCCCCATGCGCAGGATCGCGCGACGATTATCGTCGCGGTTGGGATTCTTTTCCTGCGCCTCACAAAAACGCCTGTTACCTGCCTGAAGAGCCTCCCAAACGGTCTGCGGCGAGGCATGGGAATACAAAGTCATAATGTGAAACATATTACCCAAACCCGCCCCTTATACTGCGATGGTGACCACCCTCCAACACGACGTCATCGCCTGGTACCGCGCCCACGCCCGCGACCTCCCCTGGCGTGCGCCCGGCACCACGGCCTGGGAGGTGCTGCTCTCCGAGGTCATGAGCCAACAAACCCCCGTGGCGCGCGTGGCCCCCATCTGGGAACAGTGGCGGCGGCGCTGGCCCACCCCCGCAGACTTCGCCGACGCGGGCCGCGACGAGGTACTGCGCGCCTGGGGCCGCCTGGGCTATCCCCGCCGCGCACTGCGGCTCCACGAGTGCGCCGCCGAGATCGTCCGGCGCTTCGGCGGCGTGGTGCCCGACGAGGTGGAGGATCTGCTCAGCCTCCCCGGCATCGGGGAATACACCGCGCGCGCCGTGGCCTGCTTCCACTACGGCCGCAACGTGCCCGTGGTGGACACCAACGTGCGCCGCGTGTACCGCCGCGCCATTGAGGGCCGCTACCTCGCCGGAACCGCCTCAAAAAGGGAGCTTGCCCAGGTAGGCGCGCTGCTGCCGGAGCACGACGGCCCCACCTTCTCCGTGGGGCTCATGGAACTCGGCGCACTCGTGTGCACCGCTTCCTCCCCCTCCTGCGCTATCTGTCCGCTGCAAGCGCGTTGCGCCTGGGTGACCGCCGGGTGCCCGCAACCCAGCGCGGAGGAAAAGAAGCGCCGCCGGGTGCAAAAATACGAGGGCACCGACCGCCACGCACGCGGCACCATCATGGCCCTGCTGCGCGGCGCGGAATCCGTCACCCAGGAGCAGATCGACGTCGCCTGGCCCGACGCCGCCCAGCGCTCCCGCGCGCTGTTTGGTTTGCTTGACGACGGCCTCGCGGAGCAACGTGCCGACGGCACGTTCCGGCTGCCGCGTTGAGAAGTACTGGAAAGGGCTACTAGAAAACTACTGGAAAGCCGGGTTTCCAGTAGAAAGGGTAGCTCACCTGCGAGTTTCCCAGCTACTTGAAACTACTGGAAAAATTTTCCAGTAGAATTTGAAGGCATGGAAGACATATCTCTTGACCAGGTCACGACCCGCGCAGAGGACCAGTGGTTTGATCGGAAGTCTTTCGAGATCAAGCCAAAGGACCTCGCAAAAGCGCTCGTCGGCCTTGCCAACACCGAGGGAGGGATCATCGCCTGGGGGATCCGCGACTGCAAACTCCAGGGGATCCCTACCCCAGATCAAGACAACGCCATGCGCCAAGCCACCCTGGATTTCACCGATCCCACCGTGGAAGTGCGTTCCACCCGCCTCAGCGGAACCACCCCAGACGGCAAACCTGCGCAAGTGGTTCTACTCAAGGTGTCACCCAGCCCCCGGGTGCACTACCTCACCAACAGCGAATGTTGGCTGCGCGTGGGCGATGAGACCAAGCAACTCAAAAAAATTGAAGATATCCAAGAACTGGCCTACTCCAAGGGCGAGCGCACCCATGACTCCACCCCAGTAGCGAATACAAGCGTAAACGACATTGATCCTACCCTGTTACAGAAATACGCCAGCACCATTGGATCAAGCAGCGCCGACAATGCGCTGCAAGCGCGACACCTGCTCACCCGAGAAGACAGCGCAACCGTCGGGGCCATCCTCATGCTCGGCAAGGACCCCCAAGAGTTTTTCCCGCACGCCACGATACGGGTGCTGAAGTGGGCGGAAAAGGATCGCCACTACGGACGTAATCAACTGCTTGAGGCGGATCGTCATTTCACCGGCACCATCCCCTCCCAGATCGAGGAGGCAAGGAAGTACATCCTCTCCCTGCTCCCCCACACCTCCCGACTGGGGCGAGAGGGGGCATTCATCCGGGAACCCGTGGTACCCACTGACGCATGGCTGGAGGGGCTGGTCAACGCCGCCATCCATCGCTCGTACAGCCTCACCGGAGACCATATCCGTTTTGAGATCTACCCCGACCGCATAGAGATCACCAACCCCGGACGCTTTCCCGGCCTTGCAGACCCACGCGACCCGGAAAGCATTAGCCGCTTTGCCCGCAACCCCACCATCGCGCGCATGGCCTCCGAACTTCGCATCGGACAGGAACTTGGTGAGGGGATTCGCCGCATTTTCTCAGAAATGCGTGACGTAGGCTTCACTGACCCTGCTTACAGCCAGACCAACGGCACGGTCACCCTCCGGCTAGGCACTGCCCGAAGGGTAAGCGAACAGGACCTTGCTTCCCTCCCCACCGGAGCAGCAGCCATACTGACTGTCTTGCAACGAGCAGACACGCCACTCGGCACGGGCGACATCGCCACGATGGTTAACATGAGCAGGCCCTCCACCCGCAATGCCCTCACCGCCTTGCGAGACGCCGGATACATTACGTGGCAGGGGCAATCACCCCGCGATCCTCGCGCCACGTGGGCCATCAAGGACGCCCTCTAGGGCTACTAGAAAACTACTGGAAAGCCGGGTTTCCAGTAGAAAGGGCAGTTCACCTGCGAGTTTCCCAGCTACTTGAAACTACTGGAAAAATTTTCCAGTAGTTTTTTCTACTTCTTCCACCGCCCCCGGAAGTTCAGGCCACCGGGGAGATTCACCCAGAAGCCACCACGGCTATTCACCGTGATCGGCCCAATCTTGGTGGAGGCCGAGGCCCCCGAGCCGGAGACGTTGATCCAACTGTTCTTGCCCGTCTTTTTCCGCTTGCGGTACTGCAAACCCATCGCTGTTAGTTCCTCTCCTCTTAGCTGAGTACTCCGGCCAATCCTACCGAGATTCGGTGCCACCACCCCGCCGGTGCGGGAACGCAGTGGTGCTCAGGACTCACACAGTGGTGGGAAAAGGTACTTGCAGTGCGCTGTGTGACCGGAGTGAATCCCACCAGTCACACAGTGGCGGTAAAAGATACCCGCAGTGCGCTGTGTGACTCACTGGTTTCACACCAGCAACACAGCGGCGAGGAAAAATCACTCCACCTCCAACCCCCTATACCTATTCACCGCCGCCATGATCTCGTGAACGCGAGGCCGGGCATAGAGACCCGGATGCCCCCGGTGCGGGGAGAGGGCGGAAAGGCCCTGGGCGTCGATAAGCGCCGCGATCTGCTCTACGGCCCCCCGCAGCGATTCCCCCGAACCCAGGCGACGTTCCAGCAGGTCAATCGCGTGGGCGATGCCGGTGGTCTGGGATTGATCCACCAGTTGCTCGGCGGGCCCGAGGTCGATGGTGCTCTTTCCATACCTAATAAGAGTGCGGCCCTTGGCGGCGGCCGGTTTGCGCTTGCCGGGGGCGCGCAACTCCACGGGCACGCGCGGGGCACCCGGACGGAACCCCGCCGAGGTCGATGGTGGCTTACCGCCGAGGTCGTGGGCCTGGGAGGTGACGTCGGAGACTCGGTAGGCGTCGAGCGCGATCACGTGATCGGCCACGGAGAAGAACGCCCCGGAGCCACCGGCAACCAACACAGTGGAAACCCCGGCGTCGCGGTAGAGGGCGCGCACGGTGTCCACGAAGGGGGTGATCGGCTCGCGGTCGGCGCTGATCAGGGCGCGCATGCGCTCGTCGCGGATCATGAAGTTGGTGGCGGAGGTGTCCTCGTCGATGAGCAGGGTGTCCGCGCCTGCCTCGATGGCCTCCACCAGATTGGCCGCCTGGGAGGTGGAGCCGGAGGCGTTGGTGGTGGAAAAGGAGGTGGTGTCCTCCCCGGAGGGCAGGTTATTAATAAAAGCGGAGATGTCCGCGCCGCTGACCGCGCGGCCGTCCTCGGCACGCACGGAGACCGCCGCCGGACGGGCAATCACCCATTCCCGGCCATCGCCCTCGATATGGGGATACACGCCGCGCTCGATGGCGCGCAGCAGCGTGGACTTGCCGTGGTAGCCGCCGCCCACGATCACGGTCACGCCCTCGGGAACACCCATGCCGGTGAGCGTGCGGCCGCTGGGCAGCGTCACCTCGCGGCGCAGGCTCTCGGGGGAGGCAAAGGGCACGGCGTCCACCAGGGGCTCATCGCTATCCCCGGAGCGACGCGGCAGCACGGCCCCCTCCCCCACAAAAGCCACCAGGCCCAGCTCCGGGAGCTGGCCGCGCAGCCATTCCTGATCCCGGTGCAGGCTCACGTGGCGATCAAGGGCCTGGGTATCCACGCCCAGCGTTTTCCCCGCCACGCCAGGCAGGGCCTCGGTGAGGATCGTGGCGGCCAGGCGGCCCTTGATCCTGCGTCCGGCGGCGGGCAGCGCCACGGTAAAGCGCACCAGGGCATAATCCTCATGCACCTCGGCGGTGGTGCGCTCTAAGATCTGCTGGCCAATGCGGCCGATCTGAATATCCCGGCTCCCCCGCGCCGCCCGATCAAACACGCGGGTGAGGTAATCGGCGGCGGCCACGCGCTCCCCGCGTTCCCGGTACTGGCTCAGGTTGAGCGGCAGCCGCAGGTGGGCTAACGACGGCGGCGCATACGGATCGACCTGGGCGCGATCGAGGGTGAAATTCACCCCCCGGCCCAGGTCATACGTGGTTCCCGTCAGATCGCGGTAAGCCCTATAGGGCTTACCGTCGAGGCGGGTGAGGTCACAGCGTAGATCGTTGAGGTTCTTCATCGCCTCCCTGTTTACCAGGGAGGCTCCGGTGAATTACTCGGAATCCTCCGTGACCTCGCGCACCTCCTCCTCGATCTCCTCGAAGGCGTCCTCCGGCAGCGGCTTGGGGCGCGGGGTGAAGGTGAACTTGGCGTCCTGGGTCTCCTTGGAATCGCCGTCCCAGCCCTCCACGTCCACGGTGACGATCTCCCCAGCACCCAACTCGCCAAAGAGGATCTTCTCGCTCATCGTGTCCTCGATCTCGCGCTGAATGGTGCGACGCAGCGGGCGGGCACCCAGCACGGGATCGAAGCCGCGCTTGGCCAGCAGGCTCTTGGCCTTCTCGGTGAGTTCGATGCCCATGTCCTTGGCCTGGAGCATCTTCTCCACGCGCCCGATGAGCAGTTCCACCATCTGCACGATCTGATCCTGGGAGAGCTGGTGGAACACCACGGTGTCATCGATGCGGTTGAGGAACTCTGGCTTAAAGTGCTTCTTCAACTCATCGTGCACCTTGTTCTTCATGCGCTGGTACTGCGCGGCCTCGTCGTTCTCCGAGGAGCCGGTGAAGCCCATGCCCACGGCCTTGGAGATGTCCTGGGTGCCCAGGTTCGAGGTGAAGATCAGCACGGTGTTCTTGAAGTCCACCACGCGGCCCTGGCCGTCGGTAAGCCGACCCTCCTCCAGCACCTGAAGCAGGGTGTTGTAGATCTCCTTGTGGGCCTTCTCGATCTCGTCGAAGAGCACCACGGAGAACGGCTTGCGGCGCACCTTCTCGGTGAGCTGGCCGCCCTCCTCGTAACCCACGTATCCGGGGGGAGCGCCAAAGAGCCGGGAGGCGGTGAAGCGATCGTGGAACTCGCCCATGTCGATCTGAATGAGAGCGTCCTCCTCGCCAAAGAGGAACTCCGCGAGCGCCTTGGACAGTTCCGTCTTACCCACACCGGAGGGGCCGGCGAAGATGAAGGAACCGGAGGGGCGCTTGGGGTCCTTCAGGCCCGCGCGGGTGCGGCGGATGGCACGCGCCACGGACTTCACGGCGTCGTCCTGGCCGATGATCCGCTTGTGCAGTTCCGCCTCCATGTTGAGCAGGCGCGTGGACTCCTCCTCAGTGAGCTTGAACACCGGAATGCCGGTCCAGTTGCCCAGCACCTCCGCGATCTGCTCCTCACCCACCTCGGCGATGTCCTCTAGGTCGCCGTCACGCCACTGCTTTTCCTTCTCGGCGCGCTCCTCGCCCAACTTGCGCTCCTTATCGCGCAGGCCGGCGGCCTTTTCAAAGTCCTGGGCGTCAATCGCGGCTTCTTTTTCCTTGCGCACGGCGGCGATCCGCTCGTCCACCTCGCGCAGGCCCTCCGGCGCGGTCATGCGCTTGATGCGCATGCGGGCACCGGCCTCGTCGATGAGGTCCACGGCCTTATCGGGCAAGTACCGATCGTTGATGTAGCGATCGGAAAGCCGCACGGCGGCCTCCAGGGCGGAGTCCGTGATGGACACGCGGTGGTGTGCCTCGTAACGATCCCGCAGGCCCTTGAGGATCTCCACCGAGAGTTCCACCGAGGGCTCGGGCACCTGCACCGGCTGGAAGCGGCGCTCCAGGGCGGCGTCCTTCTCGATGTGCTTGCGGTACTCATCCAGGGTGGTGGCGCCGATGGTCTGGAGTTCGCCGCGCGCCAACTTGGGCTTGAGCAGCGAGGCGGCGTCGATAGCCCCCTCGGCGGCACCCGCGCCCACCAGGGTGTGAATCTCATCGATGAACAAGATGATGTCCCCGCGCTGGTTGATCTCCTTGAGCACCTTCTTCAGGCGCTCCTCGAAGTCACCGCGATAGCGCGATCCGGCCACCAGGGAACCCAGATCCAGGGAATAGAGCTGCTTATCCTTGAGCGTCTCCGGCACCTTGCCATTGACGATGTCCAGGGCCAGGCCCTCCACCACGGCGGTCTTGCCCACGCCGGGCTCACCGATAAGCACCGGGTTGTTCTTGGTGCGGCGGCTGAGCACCTGCATGACGCGCTCGATTTCCTTCTCGCGCCCCACCACCGGGTCCAACTTGCCGTCCTTGGCTGCCTGGGTAAGGTTGCGACCAAACTGATCTAAGACCAGGGAGTTCGAGCGATCTCCCGAGGAACCACCACGGCCACCGCCGCCACCGGGGCCCGAGGCCGCACCCGCACCCACGGGGCCGCCCTTGGTGGACTGATTACCCTCCGGGTTGGTGCCCTGGCCGCCCTCATAACCGGAGAGCAGCTGAATCACCTGCTGACGCACGCGCGGCAGATCCGCACCGAGCTTGACCAGCACCTGGGCGGCCACGCCCTCGCCCTCTCGGATCAGGCCCAGCAGCAGAAACTCCGTGCCGATGTACTTGTGGCCCATTTGTAGGCCCTCGCGGAGGGAAAGTTCCAGCACCTTCTTGGCGCGGGGGGTAAAGGGGATGTGGCCGGTGTGCGGCTGGGAACCGTGACCGATAATTTCCTCGACCTCGCGGCGGACGTCGTCAAGCGAAATGCCCATGGATTCCAGGGCCTTGGCCGCCACGCCCTCGCCCTCGTGAATGAGGCCGAGCAGGATGTGCTCGGTGCCGATGTAATTGTGGTTAAGCATTCGCGCTTCTTCCTGCGCCAGCACGATGACGCGGCGCGCGCGATCCGTAAACCTCTCGAACATTTTTAGTAATCCCTCACTTCATCGCTCTTTATTGTTTCACCTACTCTAACGCCCGGGTGGGACGAAAAAATGCGCTCGCGTACCCACGCACCGCCCCAACCCCCTAAAAATTAGCCTTTGCGCAGGTCACCGCGCTGTACGCCGGTAGCGAACAGCCCTCAAAACCCCGGTAAAAATCCACTATCGCCACCCCTGCGGCCCACCACGAGAACCCGCGCACCGCCGCGGGAAAAACCGATGAAAAAGGGCCGTGCCACGGTGGCACGGCGCCTCCCCCTCTCCCCCAGTAGATCCCGCACAAGCCCCTAGTGCGCGGCGGGTGCCCCCTGCCCCGAGGTGGGCACGCGGCGCACAAAGAAGGCCAGCACCAGGGCCAGCACCGCAAAGACGGTGGCCAGCAGGAAGGCCCAGTGGGTGCCGTGCGCGGTGGCCGCCTCCATCGTCTCCCCGTTGGCCACGGCCGTCTTGGTACCCCGGCCCAGCATCATGATCAGCAGCGCGGTGCCCATCGCGCCCGCCAACTGCTGCAAGGTGTTCAGCGAGGCGGAGCCGTGTCCGTAGAGGTTCGCGGGCAGCGCCCCCAGGGCGGTGGTCATCAGCGGGGTGATGGAAAGACCCAGGGACACCGAGAAGCAGATGTGCATGATGACCACCTCGGGCAGGGTGCTGTGCTCATCCAGGGTAGACATGGCCGCCAGGGAGCCCACCAGCAGCGTCACGCCGGGCAGAAGCAGCGGGCGCGGGCCCACCCGATCAAAAATGCGGCCCACGAACGGGGAGAGCAGGCCGTTGAGCAGGCCGCCCGGCAGCAGGATCAGGCCGGTGGTGCGCTCCGTGAAGTCCAAGGAGGTTTGCAGGTACAGCGGCAAAACGGTGACCGCGCCCAGCAGTGCACCGAAGATCATCAGCAGCACGGATACCGGGAGGGAGAAATCCCGCAGCGCAAAAACGCGCAGATCCAACAGCGCCCGGCCGGAGGGAATCAGGGCGCGCTGGCGCAGCACGAAGGCAACCAGGGCCGCGATACCCACCGCAACCAGCAGAATCACCCGGCCGCGCATGGTGCTCTGGGGATCGAAGAGTTCGCCCAGGGAACTCAGGGCGTAGATCAGCGCGCCAAAGGCCACCGCGGAGAGCAGCACGGAGACAACGTCCAGGGGCGTCTTGGCCGTCTCCCCGATGTTGCGCAGGAAGAACAGGCCGCACACCAGCACCACCGCTACCAGCGGCACCATCACCCAGAAGAGCCAGTGCCAGGTGTACGCCTCCAAGATGAGGCCGGACACCGTGGGGCCGAGCGCCGGGGCCACCGCCATGACGATGGAGATGGTGCCCATCACCGTGCCTCGGCGCTGCGGGGGTACCACGGTCATGGCCACCGTCATCAACAGCGGCATGATCAGGGCCGTGCCCACCGCCTGCAACACGCGCCCGGCGAGCAAAACGCCAAACACCGGGGCCATCGCGGCCACCACGGTGCCGGTGAGGAAGGAGAGCAGGGCGGTGAGGAAGATGATACGGGTGCTCCACCGTTGCAGCAGGTAGCCAGTGGTGGGGATCACGATGGCCATGGTGAGCATGAAGCCGGTGGTGAGCCACTGCGCCACCTCGGCCTCGATGCCAAAGTCCGCCATGATGGCGGGCAGGGCCACCGAGAGGATCGTTTCATTGAGGAACATCATCATGGCGGCAAAGACCAGCACCACCAGGACGACGATCACGGAACCAGGGATCTTCACGTCCTCAGAAGAAGAATCTAGAGGCGCGGAAGGCTCTTTGTTCGACATAGAGAGGCCTTTCCACTTTTGGGTAAAATAGATCCGCTACCTTAGCACCCTGCGCAAGCCCTCCTCCAAATGAAACATGGGTTCCCCCAACAAGGCGCTCTGCACGAGCGCCCCCTGGGCCATCGCCAGGATCGGCCCCACCGCGCCCCGCGCACGCCTTTCCGGCCCTTCCGCCCCCTCCTGCGTGTACCAGGCCACCAGATATTCCTCCACGGCCTCACGCCCCTCGGAGAGAACCTGGAACGCCACCTCCTGCATTCCCTCGTTATTCACCGCCTCCCCCCACATCTGCACGATCATCGCTGAGCCCGGTTCCCCCTTCTTTAGCACGTGAAAAAACTCCACCAGGGCCTCCTCCGGGGGTGGCACCGCACCCGTGGCGGATTGCCCAAGCACTCTTAGCCTCCGCCCCAGAACATCCCGGGCGGCGGCCTGAAAAAGCTCATTCTTGCTGGGAAAATACCCATAGATGGCCCCGGCGGACAGGCCGGAGGCCCTAATAATCTCCGCCATCGAGGCGTTGGCAAAGCCCCTTTCCCCCAGCACCGTCACGGCGGCGTCAATGATCCGTTGGCGCTGCCGTTGGCGGCGTTCCTCGCTGATTTTCGGCATGAACACAACATAGAAAATGAACGTTCGGTTTGACAAGCGACCAGAACCGGAGCACCATCACAAAAAGAACGAACATTCTTTTTAAGAAAGGCTTGCGGCATGTCCACTCACCCCGCCACATCAACCTCCCCGGCCAGCCCCCAAGAACCCGCTCAGACCCCACAGCCGGAAAAGACCCCCTGGTCCAAGGCCCTGCTCATCGGCCTCGCCGCCACCGCCGTAGTCACCCTGGCCCTCCTGGCCTTCAGCTGGCCCTCCTACACCGCCACGCCCAAGAATCTCCCGGTCAGCGTGGTGGCCAGCGAGTCCGCCTACACCGCCATGACCCAAACCCTGGCGCAGCAGGATTCCCCCTTTGACCTCAGCCGCGCGGAATCCCGGGAGGAGGCCACCCGGAAGATTGAGCAGCGCGAATCCTATGGCGCGTTCATCCTCCCCAGCGCCCCCGGCGAGCAGATGGAGGTGCTCACCTCCCCCGCCGCCAATAACTCCATAGCCACCATGCTCGGCACGGCGGGCACCACCATGCACAAGCAGCAAGTCGCCGCCGCCCTGGAAAGCGGCCAGGCCGCCGACCCACAGGCCAGCGCCGCCCTCACCCAACAGGCCCTCAAGGGCCCCACCATCACCCCCGTCTCTCCCCTGAGCGAGGACGATCCCCAGGGCAGCGGGCTCGCCGTGGCGGCCTTCCCCCTGATACTCGGCGGCATCATCGGCGGCGTGCTCATCTCCCTCACCGTCCGCGGTGCCGCGCAGCGCTTCACCGCCATCCTCGCTTACTCCACCATCGCGGCCAGCGCGCTCCTCTTCGTCCTGCACACTTGGTTTGGCTTCCTCCCCACCGCCAGCCTGCCCCTGTGGGGCGCCCTGGCCCTCGGCCTTGGTGCCACGGCCAGCCTGGTCACGGGTCTGCACAGCCTGCTGGGCACCCCCGGAATCGGCCTCGGTGCGATCATCACCGTGTTCATCGCCAACCCCATCTCCGGGGCCACCCTGCCGCTGGAGTTCCTGCCCTGGCACTTTGAGGCCCTCGGCCGCGTCTTTGTCCCCGGCGCCACCCAGGAACTGCTGCGCAACCTCAGCTACTTCCCGGAGGCCAGCAACACTCAGCCCTGGCTGGTGCTCAGCGCATGGGCGGTGTTCGGACTGCTCTGCCTCGCAGCCAAGCGCCGCTAATACTATCGACGCCCTCCCTCCCACAGGTTATGCAGACAACGTGCGGGAGGGAGGGCGTCGATAAGCGGGTGCTTATGCCTCCGGCTTGACCATCGGGAAGAGAACCGTCTCCCGGATTCCCAGGCCGGTGAGCGCCATGAGCAGGCGATCAATGCCCATGCCCGTGCCCGAGGTGGGCGGCATGCCCTGCTCCATCGCGGCGAGGAAGTCCTCATCGAGCACCATCGCCTCATCATCGCCGCCCGCCGCCAGGCGCGCCTGATCCTCAAAGCGCTCGCGCTGGATCACCGGGTCCACCAGCTCGGAATAGCCCGTGGCCAGCTCAAAGCCGCGCACGTACAGGTCCCACTTCTCCGTCACGCGCGGCTGGGAACGGTGATCGCGGGTGAGCGGGGAAGTCTCCACGGGGAAGTTCTTGACGAACACCGGCCCATCGAGCTGATCGCCGCACAGGTGCTCCCAGATCTCCTCCACGAACTTGCCGTGGCCCCAGCCGCCCTTCTCCGGCCAATCCAGGCCGATCGCGTCCGCCAACGCGCGCAATTCCTCCACCGTGGAATCCACGGTCACCTCCGGCTGGCCGGGGTGCTTGCGCGCCAGGGCCTCGTTGAGGGAGGGGTACATCTCCATCTCGCGCCACTGCCCGCCGAGGTCGTACTCGGAACCATCGGCCAGAGTCACGGTGGTGGAGCCAAAGACCTCCATCGCCACGGCCTGAATCAACTCGCGGGTCAGGCGCGCGCCGTCCTCATACGTGCCATAGGCCTGATACGTCTCCAACATACCAAACTCCGGGCTGTGGGAGGAATCCACGCCCTCGTTGCGGAAGTTGCGGTTTACCTCAAACACGCGCTCCATGCCGCCCACCACGCAGCGCTTCAAGTACAACTCCGGTGCAATACGCAGGTAAAGATCAATATCCAGGGCGTTGGAGTGCGTGATGAAGGGGCGCGCGGCGGCACCGCCGTGGAGGGTCTGCAACATGGGCGTCTCCACCTCCAGGAAGTCCTGCCCCTCCAGGAAGCGGCGCAGCGCCCGCATGACCTTCACGCGGGTCAGCGCGTTGGTGCGCGCCTGCTCGCGCATAATCAGATCCGTGTAGCGCTGGCGCACGCGGGTATCCTCCGCCATCTCCGCGAAGGACACAGGCAGGGGGCGCAGCGCCTTGGAAACCATCGCCCAGCCGCTGGCCATCACGGAGAGTTCGCCGCGCTTAGAGGCCACCACCTTGCCGCGCACGGAAACAAAATCACCGAGGTCCGCGTCCGACTTCCAGGAATCCAGGGACTCCTGGCCCACCTCCGCCAGGGAGAGCATGGCCTGAATGGTGGTGCCATCGCCCTCCTGCAAGGTGGCAAAGCACAACTTGCCGGTATTGCGCATGAACATCACGCGCCCCACCACGGCCACGATCTCCCCCGATTCCTCGCCGGGGTTCAGCACGGTGACCTCGGGGCCCTGGGCCGGGGCTTCCGACGCCTCCTGGGCCTCCTTGTTCACCCAATACTTTGCGCGAAGATCGCGGATAGAGGTGGTGCGATCCACCTCCACCGGGTACGGCTCCACTCCCTGTTCCAGCAGGCGGGCGCGCTTTTCGCGGCGAATCCGCAACTGCTCGGGGAGTTCCGCCTGATCCTTGGTGTTCTTGGCTGCTTCCTTAGCGTTCGTCACGCTTGTCAAGGGTAGCCGATAGCACATCGGTACCGTTCCCCTGGCGTGCGTGACGCCCCGAGGGCTCCTCGTTCCGCTCCGCTTCCTCCGCCTCCTGGGCGTGGGCCTCGATATTGCGGAACCCGATTCCCACCGGCACGCCCACGTTGTCGATCAACCGCACCCGGCCAAACTTGGCCGCCACCAGCAGGCGCGCGTCGCCCTTCTCCGGGGGCTCCCCCATGCCCATCGAGCGCAGTTCCAGGTACTCCGGGGTGACCTTGGCGGCCTCCAACACGCCGCGCGCGGCATCCAGCACCGCCTGAGCCCCACCCTCGGCGGCATGCGCGCCCGCCGTGAGCGCGGCGGACAGCGCCAGCGCCTTAGTGCGATCCTTCTCCGGCACGCGCGCGTTGCGCAGGGACACCGCCAGACCATTGGGCATGCGCACCGTGGGCACCCCGTGCACCCGCACCCCGGTGTGGAAATCCGTCATGGCGGTCTGCACGCACACCGCCAACTCGTAGTCCTTCTCCCCCACCATCACGTCCGTGGCCTGGGTGATCTGCGTGAGAATCACGATGCGGGTGAGTTCAATGGCCAGATCGTCCACGAACTCCAGCCCCCAGTCCCGCGGATACACCACGGTGCGCACCCCCTGCGGGTGCAGATCCTCCACCGAGTACCGATAGATCACATCGGTATCCAGCACCGCCAGCCGGGAGCGATCCACCTCGCCGGAGACCGCCACGATCACCACCGAACCCGGCACCCGGCGCGCGGCGCGCACCAGAGAGATGTGCCCCGCGTGAATGGCCGAACCCAAGGGAACCAGCACCACCGGCTTACCCGTCTTGCGGAATGCCCGCGCGATCGTGGCTACCCGATCCACAGAATGAACCTCGGTGGCCTCGCCCCTTCGGAACGTCATGGTTTTTCCTCCTGCATTGCCCACAACTCCACTTCTTCTCTTCCGTCTCGCTCCGCCGCTCGGCGCGCGAGTTGAGCAAAAATCCGCGCCCGCCCGGGATCGACAATGCCCGTGAGTTGGCGGACGAGGTCGGGGGCTTCGGCAAGCGCCGGAATAGTGCGGGTATCGCGCTGCTCAAGATCAATCTCTGAGGATACGATAGTCCCCTCCACGGCGGCGCGCATGGTGCGGTTCGCCTCCTCGGCTACGTCGCGGGCAAAGCGGGACCAACTCAGCCCCGTGGCCAGGGCCGCCCGACGCTCCCCAGACACCAGCACCGCCACACCACCCAGTTCCTTAACCAGCAGTTCCAGCACCGTCTTGCCCAGTTCATCGGTGTACTCCACCGCCCACCGCCCCGGCCACAGGGGAACCAGGCTACCCACCACCGCCCCCACTTCCTTGACCGGAGTCAAGGGCTCTAGGCTCTCCCCCGGCACTACATGCAGCACGATGTGATGGGGGCGGGTGTGCGGTGCTATCTGAGCCACCGCCTCCGGTAACTCCCGCGCGCTCACCCCCAGCAGAATAGCCTGCACCGCCTCGATCTCCCCGCCCGTGGTGGCGGCGTCGAGCGGGATCATCGCATGCCCCGCGTTTTCTAATCCGGTGGCGATCTCCCCCGCCACCTGCTCGGCGTAGTGGCCCGCCCCGCACCATACCCCCACCCTCATGCGAGGGGGCTTCACTTCTCACCCCGCCGCATATTCGCCATCAGTTCCGCCACGGAAAGCCCCCCGGAGCGCTCATCCGCGCGACGACGCCCCCGGCTGCGCAGCGCTTCCCGATCCTCCGAGGCTTCCTGATCTGCCGAGGCCGCCGGGGCGGGGGCGGGTTCCTCCGCCACGGCGTTGATTTCGGCGGTGTCCTCCGCGCTCGGGCGCACGGGCTGCGCCGCCGGGGCCTCGCTTTCCCGGCTCCCAGAGCTCTCCGGCTCGGCCTCGTGGCGGCCTTGTCGCGCGGGCTCGCCGTACTCCTCCGACGCACCTCTTGCCGCACTCGCTGCTGCCGCGCTCGCCCCTGCTGTACTCGCCTCTGTCATACTCGCCGCGCCCGCGCGGTGGCTACCGCGATACGAGTCCTCGCCCGTCTCTAACAGGTGCGCCAACTCCGGGGAGATGGAGCGAGCGGCCTCCGCGTGCCCCTCAAGGTGCCCGAGCCTGCCCGCCACCGCGTCCAGGGAGGGCGCCCCGGAGACGTGGCCGGTCTTTTCCGGCACACTCACCGCGCTCTCCTCCAACTCCTGAAGCCGCCACGCCTGAGCGCGCAGGGCCGCGGGCTCGTATTCAAAGACGTGCCCCTGCAAGTCCTCCAACTGGCTGCGCACCTCGTCGATCCCGGCGCGAATCTCGCTGAGCAGGGCGATGTCCTCCTCGCTCAGGCCGCCGCGCGCGGCGGTGTTCTCCCCGGCCCCTCGCTGGCTCTGCGCCGCCTCCGCGCGGGCCTGGGCCTCACGCAACTCGGAGCGATGGAGGCGCTGCTCGTAGGCCAACTGCTCGGCGGAGCGCTGCACCTGGCGGCGATACCGGCTGACCAGGAAGAACCCGATGATGGAGGCCCACAGCGCCGCCAGCAGGGCCAACTTCAGGGCGGCATTGGAATCGGTCAATTGCATGACCACGCTGGCCGCCAGGGCCAGGATCACCAGCACCACCAGGAGCACCTGGCCGCCATCGGTCCCCGTACCCTCGGCCTTACCGTGGTGGCGGCGCGTATTAGCCCCGTGGGCGGCGCGGCGCGAGGTGGGCTCCGGGTTCCGGTCCGACTGCGGCGTACTCATGCCGTCTAACTTACCTAACCCCCTCCGAGCCAGGGGGAGGGGACACCTCACAACTGCGCTCCAGGAACACTCCGGCCGCCGCCAGCGCCACCCCGCCCAGGGCCGAGGCCACCACGCCGGGGACGTCCTGCCCGGCCGCCGCGAGTTCCCCGGCCCTGGGCAGCACGTAGATCCCCATGCCCGTATAGGCCCCGCCGATGAGCGCCCCCGTCCACGCAGACGCCTTGCCCACCACCAGGAACTGCGCCGCCATCACCGGATTGAGTTGGCTGCGATCCATGCCAATGCGCCCCTCCTTGCGCCGGGAGCGCACCTTGAACGCCAGGTACAGGCACACCACCGCCATCACCCACAGGGTGAGGGAGACAGTAACGGGAATATGAATCAGGGCGCCATAAAACCGCCAGGTGGCGATGGCCGCCAGGGCGGCTACAAAACCACCCACGCCGATCAGGAGTTTCACGGACGTCTTTTTCATGGGCGCGCCTCCTCTGCCTCATTCTCCCCCGCAGCGCTATCCAGCGGACCCAGGGGGACGATCTGTTCCGCCTCCCCCTCCGGCAGGGCACCGAGCCAGTGCGCCACCGGCTCCCCGTTCAGCCGCGCGGCGGGATCGGCCTCCGCCCAGGGCACCAACACAAAGGCCCGCTGGTGCGCCCAGGGGTGCGGCAAGGTGAGCACCGGATCCGCGGAAAGAACCTCCCGGCCTCCCCGATGTGCCTGCACCACATCGACGTCGAGGGTGCGCGGCCCCCACGTGCGCACGCGCACCCGCTGCGCCTCCTCCTCTAACTTCTGGCAGCGCCGCAGCAGCGCCAGCGGCTCCTCGGGCACCTCCACGATCACCACGGCGTTGAGGAACTCCGCCTGGTCCTCCACGCCCCACGGCGGGGTGGAGTACACCCGGGAGATGGCCACGATCTGCCCGGTGAACTCGCGGGTCACCGTGCGCAGCAGGGCCCAGCGATCCTCCATGTTGGAGCCGATGGAGAGCACCGCGCGCGTGGTATCCGGCGCTGCGGTTAGTGCGCGATCCACTGCGTTATCCATCGCTTTCCGCCCTTTCTGCGGAGGCGCGCTCCTCGGCAGGCCGCCGCGTGCCAGGCCCACCGGACGCGCTCGATTTACGGGAGCGCCGCGCCACCACCGCCACGTCGCCAAAGGTCAGCGGAATGGGAGCCTGGGGCTTGTGCACGGTGACCTCCACGGCGTGCAGGAGCGGGAACTGCGCCATCGCGGAATCCGCGATCTCCGCCGCCACCGTCTCAATGAGGTCGCGCGGGGGGCCGGTGAGCACCCGGTGCGCCAGTTCCGCCAACTCCGCGTAGTTCAGGGTAAGGGTGAGATCATCGCTGGCGGCGGCCGGGCGTAGATCTGCCCAGCAGGTGATGTCCACCAGAAAGTCCTGGCCCTCGCGTTTTTCCTCCGGGAATACCCCGTGATAACCGTATCCGGCCAGGCCGGTGAGCACGATCCTATCCGCCATGTTGTTTCTCCCCTTTGCTCCTTTAAGTCATCTCATCGGGCGTGCTCATTGTCCCCACGGCGTTCCCCGGCGGTGCTTTCCCCGGGCGCCTCCACGGGAATCTCCCCGGGCGATTCCACGACCGTGCTCCGGGGGTTGCCCCCAGGCGCAGAAACCGCAGCCCGCCAGCGCGCGGCCACGTCCACCGCGTCGCGGGACACCCCCACCTCGTGCACCCGCACGCCCCAGGCCCCGAGTTGTGCGGAGAGCGCCGTCACCGCCGCCGTGGCGGGGTCCGCGTCCACGGGGGTGGCGCTTAAGCCGCGATCCGCGCGAATCTCCGTGAGAAAGCGCTTGCGCGAGGCCCCCACCAGCAGGGGGAACTCCCCGGCGATGAACTCCGGCAGCGCGCCGAGCAGCGCCCAGTTATCCTCCGCGGACTTGGCAAAGCCCAGGCCCGGATCGAGCACGATGTTCCCCGCGTCCACCCCGGCTACGAGTGCCCTATCCACCAGGCGGCGCAGGGTGGCGCGCACGTCGGCCACCACGCCGCCCTCGTGCTCGGCGCGGCCCGCAGCGTCGCCAAAGCGCACCGCCTTCCAGTGCATGAGGCACACGGGAATGTCTGCCTCCGCCATCACGCGCGGCATGTTCTCATCGGCCAGGCCCCCGGAGACGTCGTTAATCATGCAGGTCCCGGCCTCGGCGGCGGCCTCGGCGGTGCTCGCCCGCATGGTGTCCACGGAGGTGGTTATTCCCTCCGCCGCCAGCGCCTTAATCACCGGGGTCACTCTGCGGCGCTCCGTCTCCGCGTCCACGCGGGTGGCACCGGGGCGGGTGGACTCCCCACCCACGTCGATCATGTCCGCCCCCGCCGCCACCAGCCGGTGCGCGTGCGCCACGGCGGCGTCCAGGTCGAGGTAGCGGCCGCCATCGGAAAAGGAATCCTCCGTGACGTTGAGAATCCCCATGACCAAGCATCGTCCCGGCACCGTGAGATCGGCTACGCGCATGGTGTGGCCCTATCCCTTGATCAGGCTCAATACCTCGGCGCGGGAGGCCGCCGAGGCCTGGAATCCACCGCGCACCGCCGAGGTGGTGGTGGTGGCCCCCGGCTTACGGATACCGCGCATGGCCATGCACAGGTGCTCGCACTCGATGACCACGATCACCGATTGCGCGCCGAGTTTGTCCACCAGCGCGTCCGCCACCTGGGAGGTCAGCCGCTCCTGCACCTGGGGACGGCGCGCGTACAGGTCCACCAACCGGGCAAGTTTGGAAAGGCCGGTGACCATGCCCTGCTTATTGGGGATGTACCCGATGTGCGCCTTGCCCAGGAAGGGCAGCAGGTGGTGCTCGCAGGTGGAGTACACCGGAATATCGCGCACCAGCACCAATTCCTGGTGGTCCTCGTGGAACACCTTGTTCAACACCTCGGAGGGATCGGTGTGCAGGCCGCCAAAGGTCTCCCGGTAGGCGCGCGCCACCCGGGCCGGGGTATCGCGCAAGCCCTCGCGGTCCGGGTCCTCCCCCACCGCCAGGAGCAGCTCGCGCACGGCGGCCTCGGCGCGCGCCTGGTCAAAAGCGTTCTCAGCGCTCACCCTCGTCATCCTTTCCCTGTGCCTCCGGCTTCTCCGCGTGGTCGGGGCGCTCTCGCTCCGGGAGGCGGAACCCAATCATCTCCTCCGGCGGGACTACTCGCGCCCCTTCCGTACCCTCCGCGCCGTTGCGCTCCGCCTGCGGGGAACCGGACTCGCCCACCGGGCGGGCGGTACCCTGCGGCTCTGGTTTCCCCGGCTTCTCGACGGACTTCGGTGGCCACCCCGGAACTTCCCAGTTGGCCGGGGGCGGGGTTCCGGCGTACCTCGGTACTGCCTGGGAGTCCGCAGTACCGCCCTGCTTCTTCTCCTTTTCCTCCCGCTCCGCCAGGCGCTTGGCGCGCGCGGCGCGGGTGGCCTCCAGCAGGCTAAACGGCTTGGGCGGCTCCTCGCCGCGCTCAATCGCCAGCTCGGTGGGCGTCTTGACCGGGGCACGATCCTCCTGACGGGGGAAGCGCGCGGCCTCCTCCGGGAATACCTCGCCCGCGGATACCGGCTCGATCCCGTCGAACAGGGCCTCAAGATCGGGGCGGCGCAGGGTCTCCTTTTCCAGCAACTTCTCCGCCAGGCGATCCAGGTAATCCCGGTGCCGGGAGAGGATCTCATAGGACTTCTGGTGCGCCTTATCAATCAGGTAATGCACCTGCTCATCAATGGTGGCGGCCACCGTGGGCGAGTAATCCAGAGTGCCACCGCCGCCGCGCCCGGAGAAGGGATCGCCCTGCTCCGCGCCGTACTTCACGGTGCCCAGCGCGGGGGACATGCCATACTCCGTGACCATCGCGCGGGCGATCTTGGTGGCCTGCTCAATATCGGCGGAGGCACCCGTGGTGGGCTCGCCAAACACCAGTTCCTCGGCGGAGCGGCCACCCATCGCAAACACCAGGCGGGCAAAGAGTTCGTCCCGGTTGTACATGCCCTTATCGTCCTCGGCGGCGGTCATGGCGTGGCCGCCGGTGCGGCCGCGCGCCAGGATCGTCACCTTGTACACCCGCTCAATATCCTTGAGCGCCCAGGCGGAGAGGGTGTGCCCGCCCTCGTGATAGGCGGTGACCTTCTTTTCCTTCTCGGAGATCACCGTGGTGGAGCGGCGTGGTCCGCCGATCACGCGGTCGGTGGCCTCCTCCAGGGCGTCGGCGGTAATCACGTTGCCGCCGATGCGGGCGGTCAGCAGCGCGGCCTCATTGAGCACGTTGGCCAGATCTGCACCGGACATGCCCGCCGTGCGCTTGGCCAGGGCGTTGAGGTCGGCGTCGGGGGCAAAGGGCTTACCCTTGGCGTGAACCTTGAGGATCTGCTCGCGCCCGGCGAGGTCGGGGTTGGTCACGGGGATCTGGCGGTCAAAGCGGCCCGGGCGCAGCAGGGCCTGATCCAGCACGTCGGGACGGTTGGTGGCGGCCATGAGGATCACGCCCTCGCGGTCACCAAAGCCGTCCATCTCCACCAGCAACTGGTTCAGCGTCTGCTCGCGCTCGTCATGGCCGCCGCCCATGCCGCTGCCGCGATGGCGGCCCACGGCGTCGATCTCATCGATAAAGACGATGCAGGGGGAACTCTCGCGGGCCTGCTTGAACAGGTCGCGCACGCGCGAGGCACCCACACCCACGAACATCTCCACGAAGTCCGAGCCGGAGATGGAATAGAACGGCACCCCGGCCTCACCGGCCACGGCGCGGGCCAGCAGCGTCTTACCCGTTCCGGGCGGGCCGTAAAGCAGCACGCCGCGCGGAATCTTGGCCCCCAGCTCGTAATAGCGGGTGGGGTCCTCCAGGAAGTCCTTGATCTCCTGCAATTCCTCCACGGCGTCATCCGCGCCAGCCACGTCCGCAAAGGTGTTGGTGGGCATGTCCTTGGTCAGTTGCTTGGCCTTGGAGGCTCCGATGCCGAACATGCCGCCGGACTGCATACGGGTGAGGAAGAACATGAGCAGGCCAAAGAGCAGCAGCATGGGCAGCAGGAAGCTGACCATGGACATCAGGAAGCTCTCCTGGGTGACCCTGGTATCAAACTCTTCGGCGCCGGAGGCATTGACCGCATCGAAAATATCCGCGGTGGCGCGGGCCGGGTACTGCGTCAGGATCTCGGTGACGCCCTCGCGGGAGTCCACCTCGATCCCTTCCTTGAGGGTGAGGCGGAGGCGCTGCTCGCGGTCGTCGATCTGCGCGCCGCTCACGTTCTTATCGCTCAGTTGCTTCATCGCCACGGAGGTATCCACCCGCTGATAACCACGGGTATCGTCCGTGAGCAGGGAAAAGACAAAGAAGGTCACCAGAATGACGGCGGCGATCACGCCGAATCTAAGAATGCGCTTGTTTTTCATGTGTGCACGCCGAGGGTCATTGCTGTGTGGTTCCTCGGCCCAAACCCTTTCTCATTGTCCTGCTCCGGTACCACCGCCCGCACGCGGCCAGCGGTAACGAGTGACGCAGGTTCTTTCATGCGGAACAACGCCGCGAGCGGCCTTTTCGTTCCCCGTGCCGGGGGCCTCCCCCGCCTGGGCCCCTCTTACTTCTCGTGCGCGTACACCTCGGGGTTCAAAATCCCCACGTAGGGCAGATCGCGGTAGCGCTCCGCGTAATCCAGGCCGTAGCCGATGAGGAACTTATTGGGCAGGTCAAAGCCCACGTCCAGCAGGTCCACCTGGGCGGTTTGCACCTCCGGCTTGCGCAGCAGGGTCACCACCTCTAGGGACTTGGGGTTGCGGTGCTTAAGGTTGCGCATGAGCCAGGAGAGCGTGAGGCCGGAATCAATGATGTCCTCCACGATGAGCACGTTGCGCCCGCTAATATCGCGGTCCAGGTCCTTGAGAATCCGCACCACCCCGGAGGAGGTGGTGGAGTTGCCGTAGGAGGACACCGCCATGAACTCCATCTGCGCCGGAATGCTCAGGCGGCGGGCAAAGTCCGTCATGAAGAACACCGCACCCTTGAGCACGCCCACCAGCAGCAGGTCCTCCTCCTCGTCGCGGTAGCGCTCAGAGACCATATCCGCCATTTCCTGGATACGGGCTTGCAGTTCCTCCTCCGTGACCACCACCGAGGCCACATCGGCGGCATACGGCCCCTCGGGAACGTTGAAATCCTCTTTATCGTGCATGGCGCACCCCTTTCTCCCTTGTCACCGTAAGTTTGCCATCTGCCCGTGTCACAGCCAACCCCGCCCCCACGGCCACCGGGCCCTGCCCGCGCCAGTTCATCACCAGGGCGTCGAGGGCACGCATGGAGGCCCCGGTGACCTTTCCCCCGGCGTCGTGCACCATGCGGGCCAGCACGCGGGAGCGCACGGCGCGCGGCAGCGCGGCCAACTCCGCCGCGGAGCGCGTCTCCGCCCGGCGCGCCCACTCCTCCAGCGCCGCCGCGTCCTCCGCCGCGCGGTCCGCCGCCTGCGCCAGCGCCGGGCTGAGGTCGCCCACCCCAAGCGCGTCCGCCAGACCGGGAATCACCCTGCGGCGAAGCGCCACCCGGCGAAAGGCGGTGTCCCGATTCTGCGGGTCATGCCACGGTTCCAGCCCCAATTCCGCGCAGGCCCCCTGGGTATCGGCGCGGCGCACGCCCAGCAGCGGGCGGTGTAGGCCGCCGGAGACGGGCAACATTCCGGCGGGGTTACCGCGCAGCGCGCCCAGAAGATACGTCTCCGCCTGATCCTCGCGGGTATGCCCCACCAGGATCGGTCGCCCCCGGGACGCGCGTTCCAGGGCGGCGTAGCGCGCCGCGCGCGCGGCGGCCTCCATGCCGCCGGGCCCGGTCACCGCCACCCGCCACACGCTCGCGCTCGCGCCCATCGCCACGGCTATCGACGCCGCCTTCGCCGCCACCAGGCCGGAGCCCGGCTGTAAACCGTGGTCGATCACCACGGCGTGCACCCGCAGCCCCTCTACCAGGGCGGCGGCGAGCAGAGCGGTGGAATCAGGCCCGCCGGAAAGCCCCACGATCACCTCGGCGGCACCGGGATCACGCTCGGGGGAACTGAGGTGGTCTGAGATATGTCGGCGCAGGGCCAGGCGCACGGGAAGGAAATGCGGGGGGTCGCGGGGAATGAGCACCGCGCCGAGCCGGTGGTCCCTGCGCCGCGCGGCGCTCACGCCCCTATCCCTCGCGCAGCGCGGAGGCCAGGGTGTCCATCGCCTTCCGCGCCGCCAGCACGTCGGAGCCATTGGAGATCATGGCAAAGGTGTACACGCGCCCGTTCGTGGCGGTGACCACCCCGGCGAGCGCGGAGGTCTCGTCCAAGGTGCCGGTCTTTGCCCGCACCCAGCCGCGCCCGGGCAGATCGCCGTAGCGTTCCGCCAGCGTTCCGGTGCCTCCGGCCACGGGCAGCGAGGCCACGATGGGGCGCAGCAGCGGCTCGGTGGCGGCCTCGTAGAGGATATTGTCCAGCAGCGCGGGCGTGATCCGGTTGTGCACGGAGAGCCCGGAATTATCAAAGATCTCCACGCCGGAGGTGTTCAGCCCGTGCTCGGTCAGGGCCGCGAGCGTGGCCTGGGTGGCCCCGGCGGCGTCGGCGGTGTAGCCACGGTGCAGGGCCACCTCTCGGCCGATGGCCTCCGCCATGACGTTATCGGAATCCTCCATCATCGCGGAGATGCGCTCCACCAGGGTGGGCGAGGAGGTCTCCGCCACCACCTCGGCCTGCGCCGGGGCAGAGGCCTCCCCCACGGTGCTCACGCCCAGGCGCTGAGCCAGGCCCTGGGCCACGTCGCGGGCGGGCGTGTGGCTGCGGGGAACGTCCCCCGTGGTCGCGCCGAGCCGCGCGCCATAGAGCATGGCGGGTTCCAGCGGGGCCACGAAACCCGCGTCGATGTCCTGGGGGTCCCAGCCCTCCAGGATCGTCTCGCCGGACCAGGCGGAGGTATCGATGAATACGCCGCTGACCTCGGGCATCGCCGCACTGATCTGCTCCGCGAGGTCGTCGAGGCGGGCGTCGTCAAGCCACACGTCCCCGGCGGCCTTCATCACCACCGTGTTCGGCAGCTCCCCGCGCACCACGGGGGTGATAATGCGGTCATCGTGGCCGAGGTCCGCGATGGCCGCGGCGGCGGTGAGCACCTTCGTGGAGGAGGCGGGGCGCAGCGCCTCGGTGGCGTTTTGTTCGAGCACGGTCTCGCCGGTGACGGCGTCGGTGATCTGCACGCCGAAGTCCGCCAGCGCCTCGTTCTGCGCCAGGGGGGCCAGACGCTCGCCCAGCGCGGCGTTGTCCACCGGGGCCGTGGCCCGGGCGGGTTCCAGCAGCGGGGAGGGCTCGGTAATCGTGAGGGCCGGGGCGTGCTCCAGGGAGGAATACTTTTCCTGGTACGCCACGCCGGTGCCCGCCACCCCGGCCACGATCACGCCCACCGCTGCGGCCGCGGCTATCCATGCCTTTTTACTCATCGTGCATCACCATCGGTTATCACCCTAGCCACCCCGCTAGGATAGGGGGAGTTCAACGCACGATGACAACGGAAGCAAAAAGGAGCAACCGCGATGAGCGTGGAAGTGACCGTAGAAATCCCCAAGGGTTCGCGCAACAAGTACGAGGTGGATCACGAGACGGGCAAGGTGTACCTGGATCGCTACCTGTTCACCCCGATGGCCTACCCGGCGGACTACGGCTTCATCGAGGGCACCCTGGGCGAGGACGGCGATCCCTTGGACGCGCTGGTGCTCCTGCCGGAATCCGTGCTTCCCGGCGCGATCGTCAAGGCCCGCCCCATCGGCGTGTTCAAGATGACCGACGAGGCCGGCGGCGATGACAAGCTGCTCTGCGTGCTTGACGACGTCCGCTACGAGCACGTCCAGGACATCGACGACATCTCCGACTTCACCCGCGCCGAGATCGAGCACTTCTTTGTGCACTACAAGGATCTGGAGCCGGGCAAGGAGGTCCACGGCTCCGGGTGGGCAGGCAAGGACGAGGCCGATAAGATCCTGGCCGAGGCCATCGAGCGGGGGAAGCACTAATGCGCAGCGTCAATGTCACCGAGGTTCCCGCCGACGCCCAGCTTATCGACGTCCGCGAGCCCGATGAGTACGCCGCAGGCCACGCCCAGGGCGCGGTGAATATCCCCATGTCCGAGTTCGTGGGCCGCATTGGGGAGATTGATACCGAGCGCGACGTGTATCTGATCTGCAAACTCGGCGGCCGTTCCCGCGAGTGCGCCGAATACCTGGAGCAGGCGCGCGGCGAGGAGCACGTGATCAACGTGGAGGGCGGCACCGAGGCCTGGCAGGAGAACAACCTGCCGATGGTGGACTAATCCCATCATTTGCGGCCGCAGCGGCCTGCGTATGATGGAGGGTATGTCCTCCAAAACGGATCACTCCGCGATTCCCACGGCGCTGCTGCAATCGCCCTCCTTTCAGCTAGAGCGACTGCGGCGGCGCACGCGCGATGAGGTGGAAAGCCGCCTGGGGGAGGCTCAGGCCACCCTGCGCGAATACTGGGTGCTTACCTGCCTCGATTCCGGCGACGCCGCCAGCCAGTCCTACCTCTCCACCATGCTGATGATTGATGCATCGGACATGGTGCGGCTGGTGGACTCCCTGGAAAATCGCGGCTGGGCCGCCCGGGAGCGCGATCCCAAGGACCGCCGCCGCCAGATCGTGGCCATCACCAAGAAGGGCCGCAAGGCGCGCGCCTCCATGGCGGACCTAGTGGCACAGGGCGAGGACGCCGCCCTGGATGAATCCACCTCCAAGCAACTCAAGCACCTGCGCAAACTGGCCAAATCCATCATCGCGGTGGAGGAGGACTAAGCGGCGGCGCACCGGGGTGATCCGTTAAGATCGCCCCGTGTTCTCCTCCCCTTATCTGCGCGCGGCCCTGGCCTGGTGGGGTAGCCGCGCCTTGTTGTTGCTCTATGCGGTTCACCAACCCGTCCCGCGCGGGGACGTGGCCTATTACTTCCGGGGCCTTGAGGCCGAGGCCCGTGGCGAGCGAGCCATGAGTGAGTACCCCGATGCCTCCATCGCGCCCCTGCGGCTGCTCTATCACCTGGTGGGCGGGGAACAACAATCCTTCGTCATCGCCCTCCTGCTGCTCATGCTGAGCCTGGACGGGCTCTTTTGCTATGCCCTGGCGCGCCGCCGCGCCTGGTGGGCCCTGGGCTTCTGGCTTCTTTTTGCCCTTGCGTTGGCCCCGCTTTTCACCCGCCGCCTCGATCTCCTTCCGGGATTGACGGTAGCGGCCGCCGCCCTCTTCCTAGCCCGATCGCCGCGCTGCGCCTCCGCGCTCCTCGCGCTGGCCACGGCGCTCAAACTCTGGCCGGTGGCCCTGGCCTCCGGGTTGGTGGGGCACTGGCGCTCTGCGGGCACCTGGGTCCGGCTGGCCTGGTTCGGCGGCGCGCTGGTGCTCCTCACGGCGGCCAGCACGCTGACCCAGGGCTGGTGGCGAGTGCTTTCCCCCCTCACCTATCAAGACGAGCGCGGCCTGCAATCCGAGGCCATCACGGCCACGCCCTTCCTGTGGCTGCGCCTCACCGACTCCGAGCGGTGGAGCATCGACTACGCCCCCTCGCAGAGCTACGAGGTCTTTGGCCCCGGCATTTCCTGGGGGCTACACGCCGCCACGGCCCTCACGGCGGCCGCTGCGCTCATCATCATCGGTATCACCGCCTGGCGCTTCCTGCGGCAGGCCGAGTACCGCCCAGAGGCCACCAGGGCGCTATGGCTACTCACCGTCATGCTGATCCTTATGACCGCCAAGGTGTTTTCCCCGCAGTACCTGCTATGGGTGGCTCCCCTGCTCGCGGTGATCCTGGCGCTCGATTCCGATTCCGGCGCTATCCCCCGGCCCCTGCGCTGGTGCGCCGCCACCCTCCTGGGGGCGGCCGTGCTCACCTGCCTGGTCTACCCCGTGTTCTTTGATCAGTTCCTAGCCACTCCCGCGCACGGCGGCGTGGTGTTCATCGCCACCCTGCGCAATATCCTCATCGTGGCGGCCACGGCGTGTGCGGCCGCGTGGTGCCTGCGGATTCTGCGCCGGGAGCGGCGCTAGGCAGTCCCGCCGCGCGGGGTATGTACGCCACTACTTGCTTCACGGCACCACGCCCCTCCCGCATGGCCCCCAAAGCGCGCCCCGAACGCAAGAAAGGCTCCCCGGCCAATCGGGGAGCCTTATCTTTAACTTCTCAGTTTCTTACTGGAAGCGCTGCACGGCGTAGGTGCCGTCCTTCTCGCTGTAGGTCCAGCCCACGCCGATGAGGGAGGCGCCGGAATCAAGGATGTTCGCGCGGTGGCCGGGGGACTTCACCCAGTTCTGCACCAGGGCGTCAGCGCTGGCCTTGCGGCTGTTCCACGCGATGTTCTCGGAGAAATCGCCCTCGGCGTGCTCGAACTCGCCGGTCTCGCGCATGTGCTCAGCCCACTCGTGGGACTCGCGGGTGAGTTCCTCATCGCACTCTACGGTGGGCAGGCCCTTAGCCTGGCGCTCCTTGTTCGTGAGCTTCACGATCTCGATGACGTGCTCATCGGAGCAATCGTGCGCGTAAGCGGTCTGTGCGGAAAAGGCGATAATCGCGGAAGCTGCGATGCTTCCGGCCACTGCCGCTTTCCTACCAACGTTCTTTCGAGCCATGTTGTACGCCTTCCTAACGTCCCCTCAAATTAGTTCGGCGCTCAGATTATCAGCCCCAGCCCCAGAGTCCACCTAAACCTTTAATTGTCTAGATGATACCTAATTTCTCACATAGATTAACCCTATCACCAGCCCCTCGGCATAGCCCCAGGCGCTCCCCACACCGAAAAACCACCCCAGAACCCACCCCGCAGGCCACAAAACGGGCCCAAAAGACTAGGGTTTGCTTACGAAAAGGTATCCGAAGGTATATTTATGTGATTTGTGGCACATGTAGGAACCCTACCCAAATCTTAGACCTTTAAAAAACGGGTTTTTCCTGTTTAAATCTCTCACCAGGAACGATGCCCCTACGACATCGGATGTTCTCCCTCTACCTAAAAAGTAGCACGGGGTTCCAGGAAAAATATCCCTGGAACCCCGTGCCTTTACCTCAGGTGCACCGCAGCCGCACCCGAGGAAACACTAATCACCGATCTGATCGCGTCCCCTCATCACGATCGTGGGATCGGGCTGCCCCACCAGCTCATAGTCCTTGTCCGTGTAATCGAACTTGCTCAGCACGTACCGCATCGCGTTGATCCGGGCGCGCTTCTTATCATTGGACTTAATGGTGATCCACGGGGACTCATCCGTATCCGTGTAGCGGAACTGCTCCTCCTTGGCCCTGGTGTAATCATCCCACTTATCCAAAGAGGCCAGATCCATCGGGGAGAGCTTCCACTGCCGCACCGGGTCCACCTGACGGATGGCAAAGCGGGTGCGCTGCTCCTTCTTGCTCACCGAGAACCAGAACTTGGTCAGGGAGATACCAGAGCCCAGAAGCATGTTTTCTAGCATGGGCACCTCGCGCAGAAACTCGGCGTGCTGGGACTCCGTGCAGAACCCCATCACGCGCTCCACGCCGGAGCGGTTGTACCAGGAGCGGTCAAAGAACACGATCTCTCCCGCCGCCGGAAAGTGCTGGATATACCGCTGGAAGTACCAGGAGGTGGACTCCCGAGGGCTCGGCTTCTCCAAGGCCACGGTGCGCGCGCCACGGGGATTGAGGTGCTCATTAAAGCGCTTGATGGTGCCGCCCTTACCGGCGGCGTCGCGCCCCTCAAAGAGAATGAGGTGGCGCTGCCCCGTCTCCTTGGTCCAGTTCTGCCACTTCAGCAGCTCGATCTGGAGGGAGCGCTTGATGTGGTCATAATCCTCGCGCGTCATGCGCTCGTCATAGGGGTAATTCTCGCGCCACGTCTCCACGGGGGTGCCATCGGGGCGGATCAGAGCCGGATCATCCTCATCGGAATCATCCACCACGTAGCCTTCGGTCTTTGCCAGGTCGATGACGGGCAGGTCATCCTCAGTACGCTCAGCCATAATTTCATTTTACCCGTACCAGACCATTGTGTTCAGGTGAATATTCACCCCCGATAACCCCACGTCGCTCCGCACCCCCACGCCTCCCGGCACCGCCCAACCGCCCCACGGCAAGGCAAAGGGACCGGTGCGCGCGAAACCCAACGCGCACCGGCCCCTCAACAAGAGAACTGCGGCAGTCCTTATATATAGGGACTTAGAAGCCGCCCATACCCGCCATCTCATCGGCACCCGGCGCCGCGGCGGAAGCCGGCTGCGGCTTATCCGCCACCACAGCCTCGGTGGTGAGGAAGAGCGCGGCGATGGAAGCCGCATTCTGGAGGGCGGAGCGAGTAACCTTCACCGGATCGTTGATACCGGCGGCCATGAGGTCGATGTACTCACCGGTGGCGGCGTTAAGGCCCTCGCCCGCAGGCAGGCCAGCCACCTTATCGGCCACCACGCCCGGCTCCAGGCCAGCGTTGAAGGCGATCTGCTTCAGCGGGGCGGAGAGCGCCTCGCG
Source organism: Corynebacterium sp. 21KM1197 (assembly GCF_033783015.1). NCBI lineage: Bacteria > Bacillati > Actinomycetota > Actinomycetes > Mycobacteriales > Corynebacteriaceae > Corynebacterium > Corynebacterium sp. 21KM1197. Next base: position 2,055,380 of record NZ_CP123907.1, read on the forward strand.
GACGATCTTCACGCCGGTGGCCTCGTCACCGGAGAGGTCGAGGTCACCGTCCAGGACATGAGCGGCCTGAAGCAGAGCCACGCCGCCACCGGCCACGATGCCCTCGTCCACGGCGGCCTTGGCGTTGCGCACGGCGTCCTCGATGCGGTGCTTGCGCTCCTTGAGTTCCACCTCGGTGGCGGCACCCACCTTGAGCACCGCCACGCCACCGGCCAGCTTGGCCAGGCGCTCCTGGAGCTTCTCGCGGTCGTAGTCGGAATCGGAGTTCTCGATCTCGGCGCGGATCTGCTTGACGCGCCCCTCGATCTGTTCGGAGGAGCCAGCGCCCTGGACGATGGTGGTCTCATCCTTGGTCACCACGACCTTGCGGGCGGTGCCCAGCAGCGGCAGGTCGGCGGTCTCCAGGGAGAGGCCCACCTCCTCGGAGATGACCTGGCCGCCGGTGAGGATGGCGATGTCCTGCAACTGGGCCTTGCGGCGATCGCCAAAGCCCGGTGCCTTCACGGCCACGGACTTGAAGGTGCCGCGGATCTTGTTCACCACGAGGGTAGACAGGGCCTCGCCCTCCACATCCTCGGCCACGATCAGCAGCGGCTTACCGGACTGCATGACCTTTTCCAGCAGCGGGAGCAGGTCCTTGATGTTGGAGATCTTGGAGGAAACCAGCAGGATATACGGGTCCTCCAGCACGGCCTCCTGGCGCTCCATGTCCGTGGCAAAGTAACCGGAGATGTAGCCCTTATCAAAGCGCATACCCTCGGTGACCTCCAGGTCCACGCCGAAGGTGTTGGACTCCTCCACGGTGATCACGGAATCCTTGTTCACCTGACCATTGCCCACGGCGTACATGGCCTTGGCGATCTGCTTGCCAATCTCCGGGTCGGCGGCGGAGATACCGGCGGTAGCGGCGATCTGCTCCTCCGTCTCCACTTCCTTGGCACCGGCGAGCAGCTTCTCGGTGACCGCGCCCACGGCCTTTTCAATGCCGCGCTTAATGCCCATCGGGTTGGAACCCGCAGCAACGTTGCGCAGGCCCTCCTTCACCAGCGCCTGCGCCAGCACGGTGGCGGTGGTGGTGCCGTCGCCCGCTACGTCGTCGGTCTTTTTGGCTACTTCCTTGACCAGCTCAGCGCCGATCTTCTCGTAAGGATCCTCCAGCTCGATCTCCCGAGCGATAGAGACGCCGTCGTTAGTGATCGTCGGCGCGCCCCAGGACTTCTCCAGCACCACGTTGCGGCCCTTGGGGCCAAGGGTGACCTTCACGGCGTCGGCAAGCGTGTTCAGGCCCTTTTCCAGCCCACGGCGAGCCTCTTCATCGAAAGCGATGATCTTGGACATGTGACGTACTCCTTATAAAAGCGTTAGTCAGCGCACCGCAGGGCGCCCGCGACGGCATCTTCACCCGGGGATACGCTCTTCATTTTCTGGCACTCGCTGCCGCAAAGTGCTAGATCCCGTTTTAGCAGTCTGCCCCCGCGAGTGCAAGGACGTTAGGCTGGAACCCATGATTGATACGCAGGCAGTCCGCACGGCGGTCCTGGGCGACCGCGACACCATCTTTACCCAGCTCAGCGAGATCGTTTCCTATCATTCCGTGCACGGGGATCCCGCGCTGGCCGATCAGGCGGCCGGGGCCGCGCGGTGGGTACACGAGGCCCTCACCCAGGCTGGTCTGGAGGTAGAGGCCATCACCACCGCCGATGGCTCCACCGCGCTCATCGGCACCCGCAAGGCCGGCGAGGGGCAGCCCACGGTGCTGCTGTATTGCCATCACGACGTCGTCCCCGCCGGTGATCCTGCCGCCTGGACGAACGATCCCTGCACCCTCACCGAGCGCGAGGGCCGCTGGTACGGGCGCGGCGCGGCGGACTGCAAGGGCAACCTGGTTATGCACCTGGCCGCCCTGCGCGCGGTGACCGCCGCCGGAGGCACCAAAGTGGGCATCACCGTGGTGGTGGAGGGCTCCGAGGAAAAGGGTGGCGAGGGGCTGGATACCCTCATCGAGGAACGCCCCGAACTCTTTGCCGCCGACGCCATCATGATCGCCGATACCGGCAACGCCGCCGTGGGCACCCCCACCCTCACCACCTCCCTGCGCGGCGGGGCGCAACTCACCGTCACCATGCGCACCCTGGAGGCCCCCGTGCACTCCGGCCTCTTCGGCGGTGCCGCGCCCGACGCCGCCTTTGCCCTGGTGCGCGCGCTCGACTCGCTGCGCGACATGGAGGGCCGCACCGTGATCGAGGGCGTGGATACCTCCGCACGCTGGGAGGGTGAACCCTACACCCCCGAGGACTTCCGCAAGGACGCCGGCGTGCTCGACGGCGTGCGCCTGACCGGCAGCAGTAACGACGCCCCCGCCGACTTCCTCTGGGCGCGGCCCGCCGTGAGCATCACGGGGCTGACCTCCACGCCGGTCTCCGAGGCCGTCAATGCCGTGGCCCCGGTGGCCCAGGCCAAGATCAACCTGCGCGTGCCCGCCGGAATGTCCGCTGCCAAGACCGCCGAGGCCGTGGCCGAGCACCTGCACAAGCACACGCCCTGGGGAGCGAAGATCGAGGTGGAGATTGATGACGCCAATGACGGCTTTGCCACCGATGTGAACGCCCCCGCGCTGAGCCTATTGCGCGATTGCCTGGCCGAGGCCTACGGCACCGAGCACTCCGCCACCCTAGGCTCCGGCGGCTCCATCCCCCTGACCACCAAGTTGCAGGAGGCCCACCCGAACGCGGAGATCGCCCTGTTCGGAGTGGAGGAGCCGCAGTGCCTGATCCACTCCGCCGATGAATCCGTGGACCCCACGGAGATTGAGCACGTGGCCATCGCGGAGGCGCTTTTCCTGCTGCGCTACGGAAAGTAACTTTGACGTCCATCACCCCGTGATGTAAGCTGCCCCACATGCTTCGCATCGTCGTTTCTCTTCAGCGAGTAGCCAAGGCTACGTACCCCAGTGCGGGATAGGGACTGACCCCCGCACTTGGGGGAGTAGTCGTTAAACCACCCGCACCTTGAAGAGAGTCGGTCCACCCCACTCAATCCCACACAGGATAGGACCGATCACGATGCACACCCTCACCCCCACCTCCCAGCCCACCCTCCTCAACGATCCTTTCCAGCAGCGCTACCGCCTGCACCCGCTGCCGCGCGGCCTGCGTGAGGAGGCCACGGACATGAGCTGGAACCTCTTTCGAGCCACCTACAGCCCCGAGGCGGAACTGACCATCACCGGGCTGGACGAGGAACCACTCACCTACCACGAGTTCCGCTACACCCTCCAGGCCACCCGGAGATCCAAGACTCAGCCCGCCCGGCACTCCCGCCACCAGATCCTCGCCTCCGGCCCCGCCAGCGCCTGCACCGCCTTCCTGGCCAGCCAGGGCCGCCCGGTGGAGATCCTGCGCTTCCACCAGCGCTCCCTCTTTGAGGCCACCGCCACCTTTATCCTGGGACATCACGGCAGCCGCACCGCCTGGGCGATGGGCCTGGGAGCCACGCCGGAGCAATCGCTCGCCCAGGGCCTCAGTTGTGCCGCAGCGAGGCTGCATGAATAGAACTGGTATTCTAGTGCCCCAACGCGGCAGAAGGAGGCACCATGATCACGTTCGAGAGGGTAAGCAAGCGCTACCCCGATGGCTCCCTCGCGGTGGAGGACTTTTCCCTGCACGTACCCTCCGGGCATATCGTCTCCCTCGTGGGCTCCTCCGGTTCCGGCAAAACCACCCTGCTGCGCATGGTCAATCGCATGACCGAGCCCAGCAGCGGGCGCGTGCTCATTGCTGGTTCCGATGTTCTATCCCGGCCCGCCGTGCAGTTACGCAGGGAAATCGGGTACGTACTGCAATCCGGCGGGCTGCTGCCGCACAAAACGGTGGCGGATAACATCGCCGTCGTGCCGCGCCTCCTTGGCTCGCCCCGCAACCAGGCCCGGCACCGCGCCGCAGAACTCATGGAGCACATGGGTCTTGATCCCTCCCTGGCCCGGCGCTATCCACACCAACTTTCGGGAGGCCAGCAGCAGCGGGTGGGGGTGGCCCGCGCGCTCGCCGCCGATCCCGCCATCGTGCTCATGGACGAACCCTTTGGCGCCCTCGACCCCATCGTTCGGCGGGATCTTCAAGACCACCTGCTGCGCCTGCACAAGGACTTGCAAAAGACCATTCTCCTGGTCACGCACGACATGGACGAGGCCCTGCGGCTCAGCAACACCGTGGTGATCCTGGACAAACCCGGCAAGGTGATCCAGCAAGGCAGCCCAGCGGAGATCCTGACCCAGCCCCGTTCCGATTTTGTGCGCAGGTTCTTAGGCACCGCCACCGGCACCACCCGCCTCACCGTGCGCACCATCAACGGCTCCCGCGTGGCCACCAATCCCCAGGGCATTCCCGTGGGGGTCATAGCGGAATGACGTGGTTAAGCAATAACTGGATTGATGTCCTTGGCCTTGCCGCCACCCACCTGGCGCTCTGCCTCCCCGCGCTTTTCCTCTCCTTATTTATTGCGCTGCCGCTCGGACGCCTAGCGTTTACCAGACCACGCCTGGGCCGTCCCCTGCTCAATACCGCCGCCCTGCTCTACACCATCCCGGCGCTTCCGCTGCTCATCATCATTCCGCTGATCGTCGGCCTTCCCCTCCGCTCGCCGCTGACCATGATTCTGGCGCTCACGGTGTATGGGGTGGCCCTGCTCGTGCGCTCGGTCGCGGACGGCTTTAGCTCCGTCGATCAACGGGTGCGCGAGGGGGCCATCGCCACCGGCTTTTCCCGCCGTTCCCTTCTCTGGCAGGTAGACCTCCCCCTGTCCGCCCCGGTGATCCTCGCCGGGCTGCGCGTGGTGGCCTCCTCCACGATGGGCCTAGTGACCATCGGGGCGCTCGTGGGAATCCCCAGCCTGGGCACCCTCATCACCGACGGCTTCCAGCGCAACATCACCGCGGAGGTACTCACCGGCGTGTTCGTCACGGTGTTCTTGGCATTGCTTATCGACGTCACCCTGCAATTCCTTGGCCGCCTCCTCACCCCTTGGAAGGCGCCCACATGAGTTACGTGCATGAGGCTCTCTCCTGGCTCGGCAGCGGAGCGTCCTGGGCTGGCCCCGGTGGCATCGCCGCCCGCCTCCTGGAGCACCTCTGGCTCACGCTCCTCGTGGTGGGGGCGGCCGGGCTTCTCGCCATTCCGCTGGGCCTCGTTATCGGCCACTGCCGCCGGGGAGCCGGAACCATCGGGGCCCTCACCGGGGCAGCCCGCGCGGTACCCACCCTGGGGGTGCTCACCCTCTTTGGCCTGTGGCTGGGGATTGGGGTGCAGGCCCCGTTCCTGGCCCTGGTGATCCTGGCTATCCCCTCCCTCCTCGCCGGAGCCTATTCCGGAGTGTTCTCCCTCGATCCCACCATCGCCTCCGCTTCCCGGGCCATTGGCATGTCCCCCGTCCAGGTGCTCACCCGGGTGGAGGTTCCCCTAGCCCTGCCCGTGCTCATCGGCGGTGTGCGCGCCGCCACCCTCCAGGTGGTTTCCACCGCCACGCTGGCGGCCTATACCGCAGATTATGGCCTGGGGAGATTCCTCTTTACCGGGCTGAAGTCCAGGGATTACTCCCTCATGCTGGCCTCCTCCCTGCTGGTGATCGCCCTGGCACTCGCACTCGATCTTCTCCTGGGAGCGCTGCAACGCCACGCCCAGCGCCACATTCCCACCTCGGAGGTTCACCCGTGATGCATCCTGTTTCCCGCCGCCGCTTCATCGTGCTTCTCCTCGGCACCGCCGTGGGCCTGGCCGGGTGCACGCGCCACGATCCCCTCGCTGCTCCCGGCGCGGGAGCAGGCTCCTCCACGATCGTCGTGGGCTCCCAGGACTATTACTCCAATGAGATACTCGCGGAAATATACGCCCAGGGGTTGGAGCGGGCGGGCTTTACGGTGGATCGCCAGTTTCGCATTGGTCAGCGCGAGGTTTATCTCCCGGAGATAGAGGCGGGCGGCATCAGCCTTATCCCGGAATACACCGGAAACTTGTTGCAGTACTGGGAACCGCAAGCCACCTCCGGGGACTCCGCCGAGATCTACGCGCAGTTGCTGCGCCACGCGCCGTCGGAAGTGAGCGTCCTGGAGCAATCCTCCGCCACGGATCAGGATTCTTACACGGTGACCAGCGAATTTTCCCAGAAGTGGGGCGTCACCGGCGTGGCGGACCTCGCTCGCGTGTCCGGCCCGCTGCGCTACGGCGCTCCCTCCGAGGCGGAATCGCGCCCCTACGGTCCGCGCGGCCTGGCGGATGCCTACGGGGTGGAGGTGGACTTTACCCCCATTGAGGATTCGGGTGGGCCGCTCACACTCAAGGCACTCAGGGACAACGACGTCCAGGTGGCTAATATCTACAGCGCGGACCCCGCTGTCGAAGCCAATGGTCTAGTAACCTTGGAGGACCCTCGAGGCCTCCTGCTGCCCTCCCACGTGGTTCCCCTCGCCCACACCAACCTCGCCCCCGCCGCACGGCGCGTCATCAATGCCATCAGCGCGACCCTCACCACCCAGGATCTCATCGACCTAAACGCCCGGAGCGTACAGGAGCAGCAGCGCACGGAGCGGATCGCGCGCGAGTGGTGGGAGTCGCACCCCGAGATCCCCCTGGGCGTCGATTAGCCGCTATGTAGCGCAGTCCACTCGCTACCGCTGACGTGTATTCATAGGTACACTCTTCATTGTTGGCTGCACCCATAAACGCCACTGGAAACTGGATCGTGGTTACCTCACCGCACTCGCGCGTCAGTATTCGAGGGGATTGACGTGGACTGGATTCTGCGCTCACGCAGGCAGTGCCGTTAAGGCGTGGGGAAGGCTGCCCGCTTGTCCTGCCCGCTCTATTCACAAAGGAGAGCGACCACCACGTGTTGATCCTACTGGGTATCCTCACCGCCGCTGCGGTGCTCGCCCCCGTGCTCATCAGAACCCTGGGCCGCCCCGCCTTCTGCGTGCTCGCGCTCGCTCCCCTGGCGGGCTTTGCGTGGGTGCTGCAACAATTCCTCTCCGGCCCCCTGGGGCGGGGGGAGGAGATTGTCTCCCACACCGGCTGGCTCTCCACCCTGAACATGAACATCGTGTTCCGGCTGGACGGCCTGGCCGGGATATTTAGCCTCATCATTCTGGGTGTGGGCGCCCTTGTTCTGCTGTACTGCTGGGGCTACTTTGATTCCAATCCGCGCCGCCTGGCCATCTTCGGTGCACAGATGGTGGCCTTTTCCATGGCCATGTTCGGGCTGGTCACCTCGGATAGCTTCCTGCTGATGTACATCTTCTGGGAGATCACCTCGGTGCTTTCCTTCCTGCTGGTGGGCTATTACGGGGAGCGCGCCTCCTCCCGGCGCGCCGCGGGCCAGGCCCTCATGGTGACCACCCTGGGCGGGCTGACCATGCTGGTGGGCTTCATCGTCCTGGGCCAGTCCAGCGGGATATGGTACTTCTCCGACCTCGGCACCATTCCCGATCTCTCGGCGGTGCCGCACACCACCATCGCCATCATCCTGATCCTGGCGGGTGCGCTGTCCAAGTCCGCCATCGCTCCCACGCACTTCTGGCTGCCCGGCGCGATGGCCGCCCCCACTCCGGTCTCCGCGTATCTGCATTCCGCCGCGATGGTCAAGGCGGGCATTTACCTCGTGGCGCGCCTGGCCCCGGATATGCACGTGGTACAGACCTGGCACCTGGTGATTATCCCGGTGGGCATTTTCACCATGCTGATGTCCGGGTGGATGGCGCTGCGGCAAAAGGATCTGAAGCTGATCCTGGCCTACGGCACGGTCTCCCAGCTGGGTTTCCTCATGGCGGTGATCTCCGTGGGATCGCGCGAGGCCATGATGGCCGGGCTGGCACTGACCTGCGCGCACTCCCTGTTCAAGGCCACGCTCTTCATGGTGGTGGGCGCGATCGACCACACCACCGGCACCCGCAATACGCAGGAACTCTCCGGCCTGTGGCGCAAGCAGCCGTATATTTTCGCCATAGCGGCCTTGGCGGCGGCGTCGATGGCCGGTATTCCGCCTCTCTTTGGCTTCGTGGCCAAGGAGGCCGCCCTGGAGGCGATCCTGCACGAGGGCCTGCTGGTGGGCATGCCCGGGCGGCTCATGCTGGTGGGCATGGTGCTGGGCTCGATCCTCACCATGACGTACAGTTGCTTCTTCCTCTACGGTGCCTTTGCCACCAAGCCGCAGAGCCACCCCACCGGGGGCGGGATCTCGGAGCCGGTGGCCACCATGCACTCCATTGGCCCCAAGTTGTACCTGGCTCCCACCCTCCTGATGATCCTGACCATCGCGCTGGGCGTGTACCCGCCGCTGATCGGTGACTTCATTGATTCCTACCTCGACGCAGCCTTCCCCGCCGAGCCGGGAGAAAAGGTGGCGCACCTGGCCCTATGGCATGGTTTGACTCTCCCGCTGCTGCTTTCCGCGGTGATCGTGGCCTCCGGCGCCCTGCTGTTCTGGCAGCGCCACCTGCTGCGCTATCTCCAATCGGAGGAGCCCGCCCTGGGCAGCGCCGATGGTGCTTATGATGCGGTGCTGATGTTCTTCCGCCGCGTCTCCCTGCGGCTGACGGCATCCACCCAGCGCGGTTCCCTCATGGTGAACCTGGGCATCATCTTTGCGGTACTCACCCTGCTTCCCCTCGCCGCCCTCATCGCGGGCGATCGCAATGACATCCGCATGGAGCTGTGGGGCAGCCCCTGGCAGGCGGTGCTGGCGGTGATCATCGTGGCCATGGCCATCGGGGCCACCCTCACGCACAACAGGCTCTCCGGGGTCATCATGGTGGGCGTGACGGGTTATAGCCTGGCCATGATCTTTGCCCTGCACGGCGCGCCCGACCTCGCGCTCACGCAGGTACTGGTGGAGACCATCGTGATGGTGGTGTTCATGCTGGTGCTGCGCAAGATGCCCACGAACACGGAGTGGCGAGGCACGCCCAAGGGCAACCGCAACCGCGCGTGGTTGTCCATCGCGGTGGGTCTTTCCGTGACCATCGTCGCTCTCTTTGCGCTGAATGCGCGGCAGGCGGCGTCGATAGCCGAGTACATTCCCGACCTCGCCTATGAGATCGGGCATGGTGCCAACGCCGTGAACGTGCTGCTGGTGGATCTGCGCGCCTGGGATACCCTGGGCGAGATCTCCGTGCTGGTCATCGCGGCCACCGGCGTGGCCTCCCTGATCTACGGCACCCGTTCCTTCGCCCGTGCCTCGCGCCGCCCGACCCTCAGCGCGGTGGGGCGGCGCTGGCTGTCTGCCGAGATTGACTCGGAAAAGGCCCAGAACCGCTCCCTCATGGTGGACGTGATCACGCGCATTTCCTTCCCCTCCATGATCGTGCTGTCCATGTACTTCTTCTTTGCCGGGCACAACGCCCCCGGCGGCGGCTTTGCCGGCGGACTCGTGGCCGCCCTGGCGCTCAGCCTGCGCTACCTCGCCGGCGGCCGCGCGGAGCTGGAGGAGGCCCTGCCTATCGACGCCGGGCGTCTCCTCGGCTCCGGTCTGCTACTCTCCGCGCTCGCGGCGATCTGGCCGATGTTCCTGGGCCGCCCGCCGCTGACCACGGAAATCTGGGACTTCACCCTGCCGCTGGTGGGTGAGATGCACCTGCCCTCCGCGCTGCTTTTCGACGCCGGGGTGTACCTCATCGTGATCGGCCTCATCATGCACATTTTGACCTCGCTGGGCGGGCAGATCGACCAAGACGAGGCCGCCCGCCGCCAGCGCGCCCGCGATCGCGCGCGCTCGATGGCGCGGGAAGCGCAGCGGCGTCGCCAAGCTACTGCTGCCGGAAAGGAGAATCGCTGAGAATGGTTGCTAATCTCGTCCTGCTCATCGCCGCAGGAACGCTCATCTCCGCCGGGGTGTACCTGGTGCTGGATCGCGCCATGACCAAGATGATGCTCGGCCTCATGCTCATTGGTAATGGGGCAAACCTGCTGATCCTCCAGGCCGGGGGTGCGGCGGGCTCCCCGCCCATCATCGGCCGGGAATCGGAACTTTACGGGGAGGACATCGCGGACCCCCTGGCCCAGGCCATGATCCTCACCGCCATCGTGATCTCCATGGCGATGGTGGCGTTCATTCTCACCCTCGCCTACCGCCAGTATCGCTACCGCGCCGCGGACGTGATCGAGGACGATAGCGAGGACGCCGCCATCCTGGCCCGTCCCACCGTGGCCTCGGCTGCCCCCGATCACGATGCCTCCGACGATCCCTCCACGGGCCGCATGACCTCCGAGGGAGATAGCTTTGGCCCGCGTTCCTTCGAGTCTCCGGTGAAGGGGGAGGACAATGACTGATCTTGCTTCCCACCTCGCCCCATACATGCCGTACCTGATCCCGGTGCCCATTCTGGCCCCGGCGGTAGCGGCCGCGCTGACCCTGGTGCTCGCCCGCTTCATGCAGATGCAGCGCCTGGTGGCGTTTTTCTCCCTGCTGGGCACCATCACCGTCTCCGCGCTCATGCTGGTGGTGATCGACCAGGAGGGCAGCCAAACCCTGCAAATCGGCGGCTGGGATTCCCCCGTGGGGATCACGCTGGTGGCCGATCGCCTATCCACCCTCATGCTGAGCGTGTCCGGCCTCGTGCTCTTTGCCGTGATGTGGTACGCCATCGCCCAGGGCGTGCGCGATGGCGGTGAGGACGAACCCGTGGCCGTCTTTGTACCCACGTACCTCCTGCTCTCCATGGGCGTGAACATCTCCTTCCTCGCCGGGGACCTCTTTAACCTCTACGTGGGCTTTGAGGTGTTCCTGGTGGCCTCATACGTGTTGCTTACTTTGGGCGGCTCGGCCCCCCGCGTGCGCGCCGGCGTGGGCTACGTGATGGTCTCCATGGTCTCCTCCATGATCTTCCTCTTCGGCCTCGCCATGGTGTACGCCGCCGTGGGCACGCTGAACATGGCGCAGATCGGTATGCGCATGGAGGACGTCCCCTCCGGTACCCGCGCGGCGATCTTTGCGGTGCTGCTGGTGGCCTTTGGCATTAAGGCCGCCGTGTTCCCCCTCGACGCCTGGCTACCGGACTCCTACCCCACCGCCCCCTCGCTGGTCACCGCCGTGTTCGCGGGCCTGCTCACCAAGGTGGGCGTGTACTCCATCATCCGTGCCCAAACGGTGATCTTCACCGACGGCTCGCTCAATACCCTGCTCCTCGTAGTGGCCCTGGCCACCATGTTCGTGGGTATCCTCGGCGCGATGGCGCAGAGCGATATTAAGCGCCTGCTCTCCTTCACCCTGGTCAGCCACATCGGCTACATGATCTTTGGCCTAGCCCTGGGCACCGCCCACGGGCTTTCCGGGGCGATCTTCTACGCCGTGCACCACATTCTGGTGCAAACGGCCCTCTTCCTGGTGGTGGGGCTCATCGAGCGCCAGGCGGGTACCTCCTCGCTGCGCCGCCTGGGTTCCCTGCTCTACGCCACCCCCCTGATCGCCATCTTGTACTTCATTCCGGCGATCAACCTCGGCGGTATCCCGCCGTTCTCCGGGTTCATCGGCAAGATCATGCTCATGCAGGCGGGCGCGGAGCGCGGCGACGCCATGGCCTGGCTGCTCATCGGCGGCGCCGTAATCACCTCCCTGCTCACCCTGTACGTCATGGTGATCGTGTGGTCCAAGGGCTTCTGGCGCGACCGCAAGGACGCCCCCGAGGGGCACCTGGCCATCGCTCGCCCCGCCCCGCTGGCGGACGTCACCGACGAGGTGGAAATGACCGAGCGCGACGACGTAGGCCGTATCCCCGTGGGCATGGTGGGCTCCACCACCCTGCTGGTGGTGGCCTCCCTGGCGCTCACCGTCTTTGCCGGGCCGCTGGTGGGAGTGGCGCAGCGCGCCGCGGAATCCGCCTCCGACGTCAGCATTTACCGCTCGGCGGTGCTCGGCCCCAACGCCGATGATCCCACCCGCACCCTCGACCCCTCCGTGCGTTTGGACGAGGGACGCGATAGCTACGAGAGCCGCACGGCCTCCTCCACCGAGATGACCACGGCACCGGCGCTTACTACCGACGCCCCCGCTGCGGCGAGCACGGACAGCACCGCTGCGGCTTTGGCAAGCGCCACCGACCCCACACCCGAGGAGGAGCGCTAAATGTACCAAGGCGTAAGAAATAGAATGCGTCCCCTCACCCTGTTCTGGATCACGCTCCTATGGTGCGGCCTGATGGGCGAGGTCACCTGGGCCAACGTGATCGCGGGCCTCCTGGTGGGGCTGGGCGTCATCCTTATCCTGCCGCTGCCCCGGCTGCCCATCGCGCATCTCCCCGTGGAGTGGAAGGCTCTCTTTGTATTCCTGGGGTACTGGCTCAAGGAACTCTTCACCTCCAGCTTCGAGGTGGCCGCCCTCGCGCTGCGTCCCCGGGCGCTGCCCAAAACCGCCATCGTCCAGGCTCCCATGCGCGTGAATAGCGAGCTGATTCTCACCCTGGCCACCGGCCTGTATAACCTCCAACCGGGCGGCTGCATCACCGACATTGATATTGCCAACCGCATGTGGACGGTACACCTGGTAAACGCCTCCACACCGGAGGATATTGAACGGGAATTGGCGGTAATCCGCGCCCTGGAACGCAGCATGATCGACATTTTTGAAGGGAGATAAGGCACATGGATTCCACCATTTACCAGGCCGTTCTCACCGTGGCGGCAGTGCTATTTTGCGCCTCATTCCTGCTCACCAGTTGGCGTATCCTCGCCGGGCCCAATTCCCTCGACCGCGTAGTGGGGCTCGATGGCCTCGTGGCGATGGCTCAGTGTGCCCTCGCGGTGTACATCTGCTGGACGCTGGATACCACCGTCTCCAACGCCATGCTCGTGATCGCCCTGCTGGGCTTCATCTCGTCCGTATCCGTGGCCCGCTTCCGCAAGAGGGATGGTTCCTAGCCTCATGAACATTCAACTTGTCACCGACGTCATCTCCCTCATCTTCATTGTGGTGGGAGCGATCCTCTCCTTCGCCGGCTCCGTGGGATTGGTGCGCTTTGGCGATACGATGTCCCGGATTCACGCCGTGACCAAGCCCCAAACCGCGGGCCTCATCCTCACGATCCTCGGCGCGATCATTCGCGTGGCGGGCAGCGAGCACCTCAGCCCCGGCGAGCGCGGCGACATGGGAATTCTGCTACTGCTCATCGGATTCTCCTTCCTCACCTCCCCGGTGACCGCCCAGCGCATTGGCCGCGTGGCGCGCCGCGAGGGGCTGTACGCGGAGAAGGATCAGATGTCGCGTAACGACGCCCCCGCCGACCGCGCGCTGGGCAAGAAGCGCTAGGTTCGCTCTGCGTTAAATCCAGCCAACGCCCCCAGTGATCGCGTCAGTAACGTTCACTGAGGGCGTCAGTCTATAGAGTGAGAGGCTCAGTGAGTTTAGTGACGACATCACTCTATAGAGTGAGGGGTTCAGTGAACTACACTGATGGATTATGAACGGTCTTTCGGACCAACTCACCATCGACGCCAACCCCGTTCCCGGCACCAACACCGAAGATCTTGACCCAGACCTCCTCGACGAGGTGAAAAGGCATCTCCGCACCACCGGCAGTCGGGCGCTCAATGGCAGCGAGAATCAGTGGCTCCGATACATCAAAATCACCGATACCACCGGAGAATTGACCATGGCCGGTTTACTCTGCCTGGGCATCTACCCCCAGGAGGCCTTTCCGAATCACCTCATCGATGTAGCTGTTCACCCAGGGAATACAAAAAGCACCACCGCGCACACACGCTTCCTCGACCGCAAAGTGTGCGATGGTCACATTCCGGCCATGCTGCACGATTGCCTCCAAACCATAAAAAAGAATCTGCGTGTGCGACGCGTGGTTTCCGGTTCTCAAGGCCAGGACGTCCTAGAAATTCCCGAAGATGTACTCCGCGAGGCCCTTGCCAATGCCGTCATGCACCGCGATTATTCCGAGCAGGCCCTAGCACAGAGGATTCACGTGGACATCTATCCTGACCGCGTGGAAATCATCAGCCCCGGCGGTTTTCCTGGGGCCAAAAGCCCCAAAGATCTTCTGGACGGTATTCATGCGACCCGGAACCGCATCCTTGCTCGGCTTTTGGCGACAATCCCCACGCCTGCGGATAACGGTGGGGTGCTCGCGGAAAGTAATGGTTCCGGTATTCCCCGTATGTTTGCCGCCATGAGAGAAGCCGGGCTTCCTGTCCCCGAATATGACGTAGACATCGCCCAAGTCAAGGTAACCCTGCGCCGATTCGGTCTCATGGAGCCCAGCGTGAACGAATGGTTGAGTGGAGCCCTCGGGGAGGACTACCACCCCACAGAGGGCATTGCCCTCGTGCTCGCTCGGGAACTCGGAGTGGTCAGTATCGCGGACATGCGCACCCAAACAGGGCAGGATAGCGACGATCTCCGGGAAGCCCTCCACCGCCTCCGCGATCGCGGGTTACTTGCGGAGATGCGCCCCGATCACTTCCGTATCCCCACGCCGGAGGACCGTCTCAGCGAGGCCAAACGGGAGATTCTTAAGTCCCTCTCCCCCACCACCCCCATGTCCAGCAGGAATATCGCTAAGGCCACGGGCCGCAGTCTCGCCTCACTGCGCCCGATCCTAAGCCGGTTAGTGGATTCCGGCCTGATCCAGGCCACCGCCCCACCCACCAGCCGCAATCGCGCCTATCTCCTACCGGAGGGATAGCCCCGCTTCTAATTCATCACAGGCGGCCTTGACTGCGGGCACCCAGGAGTCCGCCTCCTGGTAGAGAGCGCGCTGCCGGGCGTACCCGGCACCCCGGTCAAGGATCCCCTCCACCAGGGCCAGTTCCTCGGCGCAGCCCAGTTCCTCCGCCAGCGGCATGAGTTCGGTCACCAGGGCGCGGAGTTCATCGCGCACCCACGCCTCATCGGTCTGGCGGGAGGTAATCACCAGGGCGTCGAGCCCGTAGCGCGCGGCGCGCCACTTGTTTTCGGCCACGTGCCAGGGCTGCAAGGTGGGAAGTTCCTCCCCGCGCTCGTACATGCGGTCATAGTGCACCACGAGGCAGTGCGTGAGGGCCACCACGGCGGAGAGTTCGCGGAGATTGGAGGTGGCGTCGGAAATGCGTACCTCGATGGTGCCCCACTTGGGCGCGGGGCGGACGTCGAAGTGCATGGAGCCGGTGTGATTGATCACGCCGGAGATGCCCTGATCGTGCATGTATCCCTCCCATTCCCGCCAGGAGCCGAATTGGTAGGGCATACCTGCGGTGGGAAGTTGCTGGTAGAGCATGGTGCGGTTGGAGGCGTACCCGGTGTCCACGCCGTCCCAGCCGGGGGAGGAGGCGGTGAGCGCCAAAAGGTGCGGGTACTTGGTCATGATCGCATTGATGATCGGCCACACGCGGTCCTCGTGGCTGATGCCCACGTGCACGTGGATACCCCAGATGAGCATTTGGGAACCCCAGTACTGCGTGCGCTCGATGATCTCGTTATAGGAACCCTTGACGGACACGGGGTTTTCCCGGAAGTCGGAGAAGGGGTGGGAGCCGGAGGACCACACCCGCAGTCCCAATTGGGCGGCGGCGTCGCGCACGGCGTGAAGATCGTGGGCGAGTTCCGCCACGGCCTGCGGAACGGTATCACACACTCCGGTGACTAGTTCCACGGTGTTTTGCAGGAACTCGCGCTCTAGGTGCACCTCGGGGTGCTCGCGTTCCACGATCTCTATAACCTCGGCGGCCTTGTGCGCGAGGTCGTAGGTGGCGGGGTCGATGAGGGCCACCTCCCATTCCACGCCCAGCGTGGGGCGCGGAGAGCGCTCGAACTTGATCTCAGGCATAGCGTTCGCTCGCCTCCATTTCGGGGTTGGGGAGGTGGATCTATAGGAATCCTACCGGGTGGGCGCCGCCACAGCCCCAGCGAGCACCACCGTGAGGTCACCCTGGCTCGCCGTGGTGGCGGGGAGGTTGGGATCGTAGGGGCGAGCCACGCCACCGAGTTGTTCGGCTAGACGACGCGCCCGGTCCTCGCTGCCGGGATGGAAGAACACGGTGGTTTCATTCACCTTGTACTGCTCCTCGGGGAGGTTGCCCACCTCACCGATCTGATTGCCCTGGCCCTCCAGCTGGCGGGAGGTATTGGCCGCCAGGTCCTGCACGGTGGAGTTATTGAGCACGTTCACGCGCCCGTTCTGCTCCTGAGCGTTCTGGCCCTGGTTCGCCTGCCCCTGGGCGTTGTGGTTATCGTTCTGTCCCTCGCTGGGGTTCTCCGCCGGGGCGCTCGGCGCGGGGCTGGCGGCCTGAGCGGGATCTTGTGCGGGGGCGGAGGGGTTCGTCTGGCTATCCCCCACCACGCCGTTGGCGTCCGCCGGGGCGGGAGCCTGGGTGGCCGGAATCTGCTGGGGAGCGCCGGTCACCGCGGGCTGCTGACCTGCCTGGCCCGGCTGCCCGGGGGGAACCTGACCAGCGGGCTGCTGCGCGGGGGCGGTGGCAGCCGTAGAAGTCTCGGCGGCGGAATCGCCGTCCTTATCCTCGCCGCCCACGAGCGCCCAGATACCCCAGATGGCCAGCAAAATCGCCACGGCCACGAGCACCATGGCGAGCCCGCGCAGGGGAATGCCGCTGCCCTCGCCGCGTTCCTCGGGCGCGTCCTCGGGGTAAGCAGCGCCAGCGGCACCGGCCGCTGCGGGATCGGCCGGGTAATCCTCGTCGTAGGCGTCCTCGTAGGGCTCGTAGTTCTCTCGATCTTTATTCACATCAGACACACTAGCCACTTTACATATCAAAAATTACAATTTCCCGTGGCGTTCCCGGAGTAGCGCCAGCCGCCGCACCAGCGCGGGGTGCGCGGCCATGGCCTCCGGGGCGTCGATAAGCAGATTGAGGCGCTGGTAATAGCGCACCGGGCTGATCCCCAGCTCCGCGCGGATCGCCTCCTCGCGCGCGCCCAGGGCACGCGGCGCGCGCTGCGCAAAGTCCAGCAGGCGGGCGTCGAAGTCACTCAGAGCCATGCCTACACTGTATTTCATGACTGTGCGCCCCATTGTGATCTACGGCGACCCGGTGCTGCATAACCCCACGCAGCCCGTTCCCGCCCCCTACCACGACCAGGAAGCCCTCATCGAGGACATGTTCGAGACGATGGAGGTGGCTCATGGCGTGGGCCTGGCCGCCAATCAGATCGGCCTGCCGCTGCGACTCTTCGTATATAACTGCCCCGATGACGAGGGGCACTGGCACCGCGGCTACGTGATTAACCCGGAGCTGGAAACCTCCGAGATTCCCACCACCATGCCCGCCGACGACGGCAGCGATGACGAGGGCTGCCTCTCCGTGCCCGGCGAGGGCTTCCCCACCGGGCGCGCCCACTGGGCCAAGGTCACCGGCGTGGACCTGGACGGCAACCCCGTGGAGGTGGAAGGCACCGGCTTTTTCGCCCGCTGCCTGCAACACGAGGTGGGCCACCTGGACGGGTACGTGTACACCGATACCCTCATCGGCCGATACAAGCGCCAGGCCAAGAAGGCCATCAAGGCCCACGAATGGAACCAGGCCGGCAATACCTGGATGCCGGGCGTGGACCCGGACCCCTTTGGGCACGATGACGTCCCCGCCTCCGACTCCGCGGCTTCCGATGCCC
Organism: Corynebacterium sp. 21KM1197; assembly: GCF_033783015.1. NCBI lineage: Bacteria > Bacillati > Actinomycetota > Actinomycetes > Mycobacteriales > Corynebacteriaceae > Corynebacterium > Corynebacterium sp. 21KM1197. The sequence continues at coordinate 2,072,969 of NZ_CP123907.1, forward strand.
CTGCTGCCAACGCCGCAGGCACCGCCGTTCCCAGCACCACCCCCACCGCCGAGTAGCCCCGCACACCATGAGCACCTGGTTCCGCAGCCAGCCCATCGCGGTGGGAGACCGCGTGGTGGTGCGCCGCGCGCTGCCGGATACCCCCGGCCACCTCAGCGACGTGGTGGGGCACGTCCTCGCCCTCGATCCGCTCACCGTGCGCCCGCAAAAGGTGGGTGGCCTGCCCTCCCAGGCTCCCAGCGTGACGATCCCCGCCGAGCAGGTGCAGGTGGTGCGCAAACTCTCCCCGCGCCGCGTGCTCAACTCCGATATTCGCGCCATCGAGCAGGCCACCGCCGCCGCCTTTCCCGGTCTGGAGCATAGGTGGAGCGGCAACGGCCAATGGCTGCTGCGCGCGGGCGATGGCATCACGGAGCGCTCCAATTCCGCCACTCCCCTGGGCTCCTCCGCCGGGCTGAGCGCGGTACCCCTGGCGGAGATCAAGGAGTTCTATGCCGCCCACGGCCTGCCGGTGGTGATCCACCTTCCCGAGCGCCTTGCCCGCCCGGCGGAGGCCCTGTGCTCCGGCCCGGACTGGGAGCGCGGCCCGGAGATCCTGGTGATGACCAGGCAGATTGATGCCGCACCGGAACCCACGCAGCCCGTGCCGGGGCTAAGGTTCCGCGTGGACCCGCAGCCCGATGCGGACTGGCTGGCCATGTACCACTTCCGGGGCACGCCGCTGCCGGAGCGCGCGCTGCGGCTGCTGAGCACCGAAATCGAGGGCACCCTGGGCTTTGGCCGCCTGCTCACCACACAGGGCGATACCGTGGCCGTAACCCGGGGCACCATCACCTCCTCCCAGGACGGCCGAACCTGGCTGGGCTACTCCGCCGTGGAGGTGGCCCCCGCTTATCGACGCCGCGGTTTAGCCACCTGGCTGGGCGCGGAGATGTTGGCCTGGGGCCACGCCCACGGCGCGCAGGCCGCCTACCTCCAGGTACTCGAATCCAACGCGGCCGGGGTAGGCCTCTACACCGCGCAGGGATTTATAGAGCATCATCGACATCGCTACGCGCACCACCGGCTATCCTCGTAGCCATGCGCATAGCCACCTGGAACGTCAATTCGGCACGCACCCGCGCGGATCGCATGGTGGAGTTTTTACTCCGCCACGAGGTAGACGTGCTCGCGGTGCAGGAGACCAAGTGCTCCGACGATAAGTTCCCTTACTCCCACTTTGAGGAGATCGGCTACCAGGTGGCGCACGTGGGATACCACCAGTGGAACGGGGTGGCCCTGCTCTCCCGGGTGGGGTTGGAGGACGTATCCACCCACTTCCCCGATCAGCCCGGCTTTGCCAAGGATCCCACAGCAGAGCAGGCCCGCGAGGCCCGCGCGGTGGGGGCCACCTGCGGCGGGGTGCGGGTGTGGAGCCTGTACGTGCCCAATGGCCGGGAAATTGCGGATCGCCACTACGACTACAAATTGCGCTGGCTGTGGACGCTGCGCGATCAGGTCGCCGCGCACCTGCGCGAGGATCCCCAAGCCAGGCTGCTGCTCATGGGGGACTTCAACATCGCCCCCCGCGATGAGGACGTGTGGGATATGAGCGTGTTCGAGGGCCGCACCCACATCACCGAGCCCGAACGCGCCGCCTTCCAAGCCCTAGAGGAGGCCGGGCTGAATGAGGTCACCCGGCAGTTCACCGAGGACACCCGCTATACCTATTGGGATTACACCGCCGGGCGCTTTGGCAAGAACGAGGGCATGAGGATCGATTTTCAGCTGGCCAGCCCCGCGCTGGCGCGGGCCACCACGGCCGGGTTTGTGGACATGGAGGAGCGCTCCGGTAAGGGGGCCTCCGATCACGCCCCCGTGGTGGTGGACTATGACCTCGATGGTTCGGCCACCCCCGATTTTGATAGCGTGCGATAGAAAGCCAGCGATACACCGTGTTCTCCTTAAACCTCAATCTGGATACCTGGCAGCTCATTGGCCTCCTGGTGGATTACACCATCAAGATCATCGCCATTGGTTACGTCCCGGAGGGCCGCCGCCCCAGTTCCTCCACCGCCTGGCTGCTGGCCATTCTTCTTCTTCCCGTGGTGGGCCTGCCGCTGTTCCTCCTCATGGGCAGCCCCTACATCAATCGGCGCCGCCACCGCATTCAGCAGGAGGCCAACGCCATGATCGAGGACATTCAGGAGGACGCCCCTGATTACCCTCCCAGCGTCACGCTCTCCTCCGAGGTGGCCTCCCTGGTGCGGCTCAACCGCTCGCTGACCAATTTCCCCGCCCTGCCCGCCGTCAATGTGGGGCTGCACGCGGATTATGACGATATTCTGCGCCGCATGGCCGAGGCCGTGGATACCGCCCAGGATCACGTACACGTGGAGATTTACATCATGGCCTGGGATGACACCACCGATGTATTCTTCCGCGCCCTGGAACGCGCGGCGGCACGCGGCGTGCAGGTGCGCCTGCTCTTTGACCAGATCGGCAGCTACAAGTACCCGGGTTATCGCAAACTCGGCCGCCGCCTGGATTCCATCGGGGTGGAGTGGCAGCTCATGCTTCCGCTCCAGCCCTGGTACGGCCGCTTCCGACGCCCCGATCTGCGCAACCACCGCAAGATCCTGGTGGTGGACGGCAGGATCGGCTTCATGGGCTCCATGAACGCCATCGCACGCTCCTACCTCATGCCCAAGAACATCAAGAAGGGCCGCCAGTGGATCGACGCGATGGTGGAACTAGAGGGGCCCATCGTGGACTCCCTGGAAATGATCTTTGCCGTGGACTGGTATCTGGAATCCGGCGAGGACCTCAAACTGAGCAACACCACACACCCGGCCCCGCTCTCCGCGCTGTCCTCCTCGTCCACCAACGTGGCGCAGGTGCTTCCCTCCGGGCCGGGTTACACCACGGAACCCAACCTGCGCATGTTCACCTCCATCGTGCACCACGCCAAGGAACGGTTGATCCTGTGCAGCCCGTACTTCATTCCCGATGAATCCCTGCTCTCCGCCGTGACCACCGCCTGCTACCGAGGGGTACGGGTGGAACTTCTGGTCTCCGAGGAGGCCGATCAGTTCATGGTGCACCACGCCCAATCCAGCTATTACCAGGCCCTCCTGGAGGCCGGCGTGCGCATTTATCAGTTCCCCGCCCCCTATGTGCTGCACACCAAGTTCCTCCTGGCGGACCCGGACGCCACCGACGGCGATCCCATCGCCGTTCTTGGCTCCTCCAACATGGATATGCGCAGCTTCGGGCTCAACTACGAAGTCTCGCTCATGGTGGTGCGCGGAAACCTCATCGAGCAACTCAACGACCTCACTGCGGCCTACCAATCGGTGTCCACGGAACTGACTCTTGAGCAGTGGAATCAGCGCGGTTTTGCGCGCCGATACGTGGATAACGTCATGCGGCTTACCTCCGCTTTGCAGTGATTCTGCACCTATCACGGGTTGGGCAGACATCCGATCTGCCCGGCAACCAGCCACGATAAACGTCTGACATTAGGTTCAGACGTAGCACTTCAGACGTCCCACCGATAAACACCAGGTCAGAGGACTAAAGTCAAGACCTTAACCGGAAAAAGGTATAGCATTTTCCGACTCCTTAAAGTGTGGGCAGGATCACTAAAATATACCTTCGGCTACACGTCAGAGGGCATACCTCCCCGCTTTTCGGCGGTCGCCAGACGTACGATGTACACAATCTCCGGCATAGAACGTCGTTTTTCCGGGAGGTCACACCTCCGACAGCAAACAACCAGGGCTTTTTTCGATAATTTTTACCTATGGGAGAAATAGTTATAATCTCATACCATAGGAACGAAAGTCGCGCGGGGATTGTGCAGCCCATAGTGTGGTGCTCAACAAAGCAACAAGGCGACAAACCGAAAGGCCCCCACGATGTTCTCCCTGCGCAAGACCGTTAAGACCCTCTCCTCCGCCGCTCTGGCCACCGCCGTTTTGATCGTTCCGGCACAGGCGGCCCAGGCCTTTAACTGCTCCGACGCCCACGTGGTCAGCGTGGTGAACGCCACCAACGATTACCGCACCGCCAACGGCCTGAAGAAGGTGAACTGCGATAACCACCTCACCGCCGAGTCCCAGGAGTGGGCGGAGACCATGCGCGACACCAAGAACTTCGATCACGACCCGAACACCCGCACCGCCGAGAACATCGCCTACTACGGCTATCAGCCCAAGCCTGGGAACGTGGTACAGGATTGGATCGACTCACCCGGGCACCGCGCCAACGTGCTGGACAAGGACGCCGAGATCATCGGCGTGGGCTGGGCCCAGGACGAAAAGAAGCGCACCTATGCGGTGCAGCGCTTCTGGTAAGCCGCTCCCCCTTGTGATTTAGTGCCCCGTCTCCGGCGGGGCACTTTTTCTATGCCCAAGCGATTACACACCGCCCTCGGTGAATGCTAGGTTACTGATAAGAAAACACTGGGGAAACTTCTCGCCGCGCACGCGGCCACACAGCAGGAGGTGCCGCGTGGTATCGCAGACCACACCGATCCTGGGCACCCAGCACTACATGAACCCCAAGGACATCGCCCCACATGAGGACATGATCATGCTTTCCACCGCGGGCAAACTCATCCGCTGCGCCGGGGTCATAGCGGCCATCCTTTCTCTTTTCCTGGGTCTGTACCTAGTGGTAGACGGCATTTACGGCATGAGTTCGGGCTACGCTCAGCGCGTTTTCTCCTCCGCCACCCACCCCCTCATCGGTCTTGTTCTGGGAATCCTCGCCGCCGCCTTGCTGCAATCCTCCTCCGCAGCCACCGCGCTCACCGTGGCCGCGGTGGGCACCGGGGCAATTTCCGTGCCGGTGGCAATTCCGCTCATCATGGGGGCCAATATCGGCACCACCCTCACGGCCCTCGCGGCGTCGTTTAGCTATGGCCACCGCAACGGGGCTCGGTACCGGGCACTGAGCGCGGCGTTTCTCCACGCCTGGTTCAACGTTCTCATGGTGGCGGTGTTCCTCCCCCTGGAACTGCTCTTTCACCCCCTGCAAGCACTCTCCCACGCGGTGACGAACTTTTTCCTGCCCGAGGGACACCACGGGCTCAGCTCCGAACCCACCATCATCGGCCCCTTCACGCCCCTCATCGAGGCCATCGGAACCCAGGGCCTACTCGGCCGCCTCTTTCCCACGGTGAGCGGACTCGCCTGCGCGCTGCTGGGCGCGCTGCTCATTCTCCTCGGGCTACGCACCATGCGCGCGCTCCTGCGCACGCTCTTTGCCGCCACCACGCTCAGCGCCCTGGAACGCACCGTGGGCGGCTCGGGCGTGGCCGGGGTGGCCACCGGCGCCCTGGGCACGGCGGTGATTCAGTCCTCCACCGTCATCATTATTTCCCTCCTGCCCTTTGCCGCCACTCGTTCGCTCAAGCAACGCGAGGCACTCTTTCTCATCCTTGGGGCCAACGTGGGCACCACCGTGGGCGTGCTGCTGGCCTTTGCCGCACTCCCGCACAGCCCCCTGGGGGCCTTTGCCCTGCAAGCGGCCTTCGTCCACGTGATCTTCAACCTCATGGGCACCACCCTCGTGGTGGTCATTCCCGCGCTGCGTCGCGCGCTGCTTCGCACGGCCCGGCTCAGCGCTCATCACGCCAGCAAGAGCGCCCCCGCCGCGCTGGCCGTGCTCCTCGCCGCATACTGCGCGCTTCCCGCACTCATTCTGGGGCTGTGGGCAGCCAATAACTAAGGCCTCCGCACTATTCCTCCGAGAGCCACACCAGCAGGGCCCCGGATAACATCACCACGAACACCCCGCAGAGGGCCACGGCGCTCATCGTCTGCCCCAGCATGAGCCACCCCACCAGGGAACCCATCGCGGGATCAATGGCAAAGAGCGTGCCGATCACCCGCGCCGAGGTGATCCGCCCCGCCAGCGTATCCACCGAATAGGGAATCACCACCCCAATCACCGCGGAGAGCCCCAAAAGCCCCCACCCGGAGGCATTCACCTCCCCCACGTGGGGCATCCCCAGCGGCAGCGTGAGCAGCGCCGCCACCGTCACCGAGAGCGCCAAACCATCGAGCCCGCTGCCCGCCTTGCCCACCCGGCTGGCAAACACCGTGTACAGCCCGAAGAAGAACGCCGCCCCCAGCCCGGCCGCGTAGCCCACCGCGTCAAAGTATCCCCACGGCCCCACCGAGATCAGCGCCACGCCCAGCAGGGAGGCCACCGCGCACAGCCCCTCCCGCAGCCTGCGCGAGGCCATGAGCGCCACCGCGCACGGGCCGAGGAAGTCCAGGGTCACCGCCACGCCCAGGGGCAGGCGCTCGATGGCGCTATAAAGGCAGAGGTTCATCAGCGCCATCGCCACGCCATACACCGCAATCCCCAGCCACTCGGCACGGCCGCGTCCCCGCAACCGGGGCCGCACCAACACGAGGAGTACCAGGGCCGCGATCACCATGCGCAGGGCGCTGGTGCCAAAGGGCCCGTAGGAATCAAAGAGCCCGGCGGAGATCGCGGAGGAGGTCTGAATCCCCGCCGAGCCGATAAAGATCAGCCCCGCCGCGATCAGCACGGAGCGGCGCGTGATTACTTGCTGTGCAGCGGGCATGAGGCGGGGCCTTTCGTACGGCTTGGTGCGTTCGCCGTGCCGCCTCGCACCACCGGGGATAGGCGCTCAACGAATCACAGCCAAGCAATAGAAATGAGGTGCCCATCACATTACTGCGTGATGGGCACCTCGCGCCGGAAAAATAGTCAGGCTCAGCCGCTCCTATGCCGCGTCCATGCCCCGAGTTCCACTCAGTCCTAGGCGTCCCGCCGGGCGAACAAGGCAAAGCCCAGGCCCCAGATGCCCACGGCCCAGAGCGCAAAGTACAGCCCACTGTGCATCACTCCCCAGTCCCCAGCAGGAATCTGCCCCAGGAACGCCTGGAAGTGCTGGAAGGGCAGGTACTCGGCCACCTTGGCACCGATCTTGGGGAGCATGCTCACCGCCCCTTCCAGGACCATCATCCACGCCAGCACCAGCACCACGGCCCCCGCCGTGTTGCGCACCATCAGGGCAATGCCCTGCGTGAGCGTGGTCAGCAGCACCATGCTCAGGGGCGTGGTCCACAGGAAGGTCAGGGCGTGGCCATCTTCAAAGAAGCTCGTGGGAGTCAGCCCCGGAATCAGCGCGCCGCCCACCGCATAGGCCACCAGCACCACCAGCAGGGTGAGCACCGCGATGTGCACCGCGTAGGCCAGCCACTTAGCCACGGCCACCACGATCCGGCTCGGGGTGGCCAGCAGGGTAAGCGCCTGTCCGCCAAAGCGATACTCAGTGCTCACCGTCATGGCCGCCTGAACCACCACCACGGGCAGGCAGGCAACCACGAGTCCCCCGAGGAGAAGATCCGGGGTGACCATCGCCTCATATCCCTCCATTCCCGTGGGATTGGCGGCGGTGGTCGCGCCAAACCCCACCGGAACGATCAATCCCAGGAACAAAAACACCGCGCTCGTCCACCACAGGGAGGCCGTGCTGCGCAGTTTCAGGTATTCCGCGCGATACGTATTCAACAAGGAACTCATGGTTACTTTTCTCCTCCCCCGGTGCGGTACTGCACGGCCCCGCCGGTGATGTCCATAAAGGCGTCCTCCAGGGAGGCCCGCTGCTCCGTCAGTTCGCTCAGCGCAATGCCCTGCTCAAAGGCCACGCGCCCCAGTTCATCGGTGGTCGTGCCCGTCACGGTGAGCACGGGGCGATTCTCCTCGTCCACACCTGGTTGTGCATCCCTCCCCATCGCGCGCAACGCGCTCGCCAAACGCTCCAATTCTTCCGGTACCACCGCGCGCACCCGCGCCGAGGTGGCGGAATGTTGCTTGACAAACTCCGCCGTGGGGGTATCCGCGATCAGCCGCCCCTGGCCGATCACCACCAGGTGATCCGCAGTGAGCGCCATCTCAGAGAGCAGGTGCGAACTCACCAGCACGCTACGCCCCTGGGCCGCAAAGGCCCGCAGGAAGTTGCGCACCCACCGGATTCCCTCCGGGTCGAGGCCATTGACGGGCTCGTCGAGCACCAGCGTGTGCGGGTCGCCCAAAAGCGCCGCCGCCAGGCCCAGGCGCTGCCCCATACCCAGGGAGAAGCCCCCGGCCTTTTTACTAGCGACGTCGCTTAGCCCCACGATTCCCAGCACCTCGTCCACACGGGAGCGGGGAATACCGTTGGTGGTGGCGATCCATTGGAGGTGCCGCGCTGCGGAGCGATTGGGGTGCACCGCCTTGGCGTCCAGCAGCGCCCCCACGTGCCGCAGGGGCTCGCGCAATTCCGCATAGGGGGTGCCGTTGATCGTGGCGCTGCCCGCGCTCGGCTTGTCCAGCCCCAGAATCATGCGCATGGTGGTGGACTTTCCGGCTCCATTGGGGCCCAGAAAGCCCGTGACCATTCCCGAGCGCACGGAGAAGCTGAGGTCGTTCACGGCGAGCGTGCCGCCGTATTTCTTTGTCAGTCCCTTTGCTTCAATCACGCCACAAGCGTGCCACAGGTGTGCCTACCCGCGCGGTGAAAGCCACTCACTGCTTTGTGGATAGATATGACATATGCTGCTTCTCATGGCTCTCAAATCATCCGGGGATAGAGAGGAAACCATGACTTCCCATACTGATAACGACGCACTTTCTGCGTGGGCCGAAACCGACGAAGCGCTAGAAGCGCTCAGCGCCGCCGTCCAACGGCCACAACAGCACAGCGAGTCGGTGGAAATAGCGAAACGCGCTTTCCACTCAGCCGGTATTCCCAGCCCTCGCGTCGATCATTCATCGCTAGGCGAACCCTCCGCCGCAGGCACCACCCCGCCCAACAATCGCCGCAGCCCCGGCCACGCCCGCGCAAAGGCCGGGAGCAGCACCAGATCCGCCACCTCCTCGATGGGCACCCACCGCAGTTCCACGGATTCCTCGTTGGGTTCGTAGGGCACCGCCGCGCCCGTCACCGTCTCCGCCAGCACGGTGGTGTACGTCCACTGTCCCGCGAGTTCGGGGCGTTCGGGGTCGGCGGGAAAGGGGCCTGCGGTGCGATGCTCCGCTAGCACGCGGATCTGGGCGGCGTCGATGGCGGTTTCCTCGCGGGCCTCGCGCAGGGCGGCGTCGGTAGCCGTCTCCTGGGAGTCTCGCGCCCCGCCGGGTAGCGCCCAGGTTCCGCCGTGGTGCGTCCAGGGCGCGCGGTGCTGCATGAGCACGGTGCCTTCCCGGCGCGCCACGAGGAGCAGGCCCGCGGCCCCGAATCTCCCCCACAGTGTGCCGCCGCCGGGGCCTGCCGCCCATCCGTTGCCGTCTCCGCTCATGCTTTCCCAGCCTAGTGCTAGCCATAAGGTGGGTTGGCGCGTTATCCTAAAAAAATGACTGGTGATCAGGGACACTCCCCCAAGGGACACCTGCGCCAGCGGCTGCGCGGCCCCTGGGAGCGGGCGGCCTCACGGAGGCGCAAGGCCCCGCTTTTCGACGCCGCCGAGCTCCCCCACGACACCGAGGACCACTGGCTCGACCGGGTGGATGACCAGGAGGACACCCCCCGCAGTTCCCTCAAAACCCTCTGGGTTTCCGCCTCCTCCGGCCCGCTGTACCGGCTGCGGGTGATCTGGCGGTTTATCTCCACCACGCCGGGCAAGATGGTCACTCTCACCATCATCCTGGCCGTGGCTCTTTTTGCCGCCGGGTATTCCATGAGCGATTACTCTGCGGCCCGGCAGCAGTCCCTCACGGAGATGCTGGACACCACCGAGCCCACCAGTTCCGCCGCCCACCACCTCTATACCTCGCTCTCGCTCGCGGACACGATGGCCACCACCGGCATGGTGCAGTCCGGGGTCATGCCGGAGGAGTCTCTGAGCCTCTATTATCAGGCCCTTGATCGGGCCTCCCATGCCGCCTCCGAGGTGTCGGCGGGGTTTGGTGATGAGGACCCCACGGCGGCGGAACTGATCTCCCGGGTGCAGCGGCAGTTGCCGGTGTACGCCGGGCTGGTGGAAACCTCGCGGGCCAATAATCGCCAGGGTAACCCGGTGAGTGTGTCCTACATGGCGGAGGCCTCGGCGCTCATGCGCGAGGAGATTCTGCGGGATGCCTCCGCGATCTTTGACCGCGCCAGCCACAACGTGTCCACCCAGCAGTACCAGGCCATGCGCCCGCAGTGGGTGCCGCTTTCCGGCCTCTTGGCCGCCGTGATCTTCCTGCTCATCGCCCAATGGTGGCTGTGGCGGATCACGCGGCGGCGGTTGAACAAGGGGTTCCTTGCCGCCACCGCCATGATGTGCCTGGCCATCCTGTGGGTATCCGGCTCCAACTTTGCCACCTGGCAGGCGGGAAACCGCAGCTTCGAGCAGGCGGCCCTGCCCTGGGATTCGCTGACCGCCTCGCGGATTCTGGCCCAGCAGGCCCGCACCTCGGAGACGCTGGCGCTGGTGCGCCGCCAAAGCATCGAGGATACGACCTCCTCCTTCCAGGAGACCACGCAGGCCTTGAGTTCCGCCCTGGACGATGTGGAGCGGGCGCAGTCCCGCGCCCCGGAGCGCTCGCAGGAGTCCCTGACGGCGGCGCGCACGGCGCTCGCCCAGTGGGAGGAGGCCCACGGGGAACTGGTGCGCACGCTGCGCTCCGGGGAGTTTACCGAGGCCCTGCGGCTGACCACGGATACCTCAAGCCACGGCCAGGAGTCCCCCACGGCGGCGGGTGCCTTTGCCGCCCTCGATGATTCTCTGGGCGATCTGATCTCCCAATCGCGCTCCACCATGCGTTCCTTTATCCGCGATGGTCTTTCCGCCACGGCGTTGGTTTCCATGTCCGTGCTGCTGCTCTCGCTGAGTTCCATCGTGGCGGTGGTGCTGGGCATGCGCCCTCGCTTGCAGGAGTACCTATGATTCCGCCGATTCCGAGTCTTTCGCGCACTTCGCGCTCCCCGCAACGGCACCGGCAGCGCCGCCGTTCCCTCGCCCACCGCGCTCACCGCGCCACGGGGGGCGTAGGTCACCGGCGGTTGGCTCTCCTCGCCTCCCTCACCGGCCTGGCGCTGGGGCTTTCCGCCTGTTCCTCCCCCCTGGCCGAACGCGCCATGCGCAATAGCCCCCAGGAGCACGCGGAGGCCACCGAGGCCGCCGCGGCGGCCCTGAACTTCGGCCCGCCCCTGCCCGCCGGTGCCGTGGTGGAACGCCCCGGCGAGCGCGCCGCCACCACCGAGCACCGCTCCGCGCCCGAGGAGGACGCGGAGGGGTCGTTGCGCCCCGATTCCGCCAAGCCCGAGGAGCGAGTGCCCGAGATCATCGAGCGCGGCAGGCTCATCGTGGGGGTGGATCAATCCCTGTATCGCATTAGTTACCGCGATCCCCGCTATGGCGACGTGCGCGGCTTCGAGGTGGATCTGGCCCGCGAAATCGCCCGCGATATTTTTGGCGATCCGCACAAGGTGGAGTTCCGCTTCATGGAGTCCGCCGGGAGCCTGGATTCCCTGAACAAGGGCGCGGTGGACGCGGTAATCCGCACCATGAGCATTACCCCGGAGCGCCAGGAGACGGTGGCCTTTTCCGCCCCGTACCTTTCCACCCACAAGCGCCTGCTGGTGAGCAACAGCACGGACATCACCTCCACCGAGGATCTTGGTGGGCGCACGGTGTGCGTGGCCGATGGTTCCACCGGGCTCGCGGAGGCCCGCGCGCAGGCCCCCGCTTCCTCCATCGTGAAAACCCGCAGTTGGTCCGATTGCCTCGTGGCCCTGCAACAGCACCAAACGGAGGCCATTTTGGCCGATGACGTGCTGCTCTCCGGCATCGCCGCGCAGGATCAGTTCACGCAGATCGTGGGCCCGGCGCTCTCCCAGGAGGACTACGGGGTGGCGATGGCCCTGCCGGAGGAGGGCGGCAACCCCGGCCTGGTGCGCCAGGTGAACTCCACCCTGGAGCGGATTCGCACCGACGGCACCTGGTGGGACATGTATAACCGCTGGTTCGGCCCCTACCTAAATAGTTCCGGCCCGCCACCCCCGCACTATCGCTCGGAGGAGGAGACCCATGCACAAGAATGAGGACACCCCCGAGGCCGCTCCCCACGAGCCCCACGAGGACGCACCCCGGGAGGACATTCCCCGCGATGATGAGGCCCACCTCTACGCGGAGGACGATGCCGAGGGCCCCGCCACGGAGGCCGTTCCCTTTGATCCTTTCGCGGACGAGGAGGACGCCCCGGCCACCGCCGCCGTTCCCTTCGACCCCTTTGCCGACGAGGAGGATACGGACGCCGAGGAGGTGGGCGACATCGCCGCCCTGCTCAGCGACATGGGTTCGCTACGCGACGCCGCCACGGCCCGCATGGATACCTCGGAGCGGGCGCGTCGGGAAGCACTGAGCACGTTCCGACGCCGCCGCGCCGAGCGTCGCACCGACCGCACCGTGGCGGGCGGCATGGTCACCCTGCCGTTTATCAACCTGCTTCCCCCCGAGCAGGCCCTGCAAGATCCCACGGGCAAGAAGGTTTCTCCCCCGCAGCTCTCCCCCGGTGACATCGTGGCGGATCAGTACGAGGTGCTGGGGGTCATCGCGCACGGGGGCATGGGCTGGATCTATCTGGCGGAGGATCGCAACGTCTCCGAGCGCCTGGTGGTGCTCAAGGGCATGCAGGCGGAAAAGGAGGTGCACGACGCCGGCGCCGCCGTGGCGGAGCGCGAGTTCCTGGCGGATATTACCCACCCCGGCATCGTGAAGATCTTTAACTTCATCGACGATCCCCGCGTGCCCGGCGGCTTCATCGTGATGGAATACGTCAGCGGCCCCAGCCTGCGCGATCGCATGCGCACCTATCCCGGCGGGAACCTACCCATCGACGTCGCCATCGCCTATATCCTGGAGATTCTTCCGGCCCTGGAATACCTCCACTCGCGCGGGGTGGTGTACAACGATCTCAAGCCGGAAAACATCATCGCCACCGAGGATCAGGTCAAACTCATCGACCTCGGCGCGGTGTCCGGCATCGGGGCCTACGGCTACATTTACGGCACACGCGGCTACCAGGCACCGGAGGTGCCCACCCAGGGCCCCAGCATCGCCAGCGATATTTACACGGTGGGCCGCACCCTCGCCGCGCTCACCATCACCATGCCCACCACCGACGGCGCGCTCGACCCCGGTATCCCCTCCCCCACCGACGAGCCGCTGCTGCGCCGCTACTTGAGCTTCTACCGGCTGCTCACGCGCGCCACCAACCCCAACCCGGAGGAGCGCTTCACCAGCCTCTCCGCCCTGCGCAGCCAGCTCTACGGCGTGCTGCGCGAGGTCATCGCGCTGCGCGACGGCCGCCAGTTCCCCGCGCAGCACTCCCTCTTCTCCCCTCAGCGCCGCACCTTTGGCACCAAGCACCTGGTGTTCCGCACCGATCAGCTTATCGACGGCATCGACCGCACCGTGCGCATTACCTCCGGCGAGGTCATGCAGGCCCTGCCCGTGCCCCTGGTGGATCGCAACGACGTGGGCGCCGGTATGCTCTCCGGTTTCTCCTACACCGAGCCGGAGGAGGCCCTGGAAACCCTACACCAGGCCATGAATACCCCGGAGTATGAGAAGTCCGCGGAAATCCCCTTCGGAGTGGTGCGCGCCATGCTTGACCTGGGTTTTACCGGCCAGGCGCGCTCCTGGCTGGGTTCCCTGGAATACCGCCTGGGGCATGACTGGCGCTATCAGTGGTACTCCGCCACCACCTACCTGCTCATGGAGGATTACCAGCAGGCCCAGCGGCACTTTTATAACGTACTGCGGATCCTACCCGGCGAGGCCGCCCCCAAACTCGCCCTAGCCGCCGTGGACGAGTTAATCCTCCAGGACCTCGGCTACACCGAGCAGACCCTCCTGCCCGAGGACGCCGCTCACACCATCACCACCTCCGGGCCGAACTTTGAGGAACTGGCCAAGGACTTTTTCACCCGCATCGACCGCGACTGGACGCACCTCACCCACGATCCCCTAGTGCTGCGCTTCCACGCCATCCGCCTCTACAGCCTGGTATGGGTGACCAACCCCGCCACCGTCTCCTCCGCCTTTGGCCTGGCCCGCCAACTCATGGCGGAAAACCAACTGGAACTGGCCATTCAGGCCCTGGACAAGGTGCCGCAGGCCTCCCGCCATCACCGCATGGCGCAACTGACCAATATCCTGCAACTGATCTCCAAGAACCTCACCGAATCCCGAATCCGCCGCGCCGCACGCCGCCTGGAGGAGATCCCCACCAACGAGCCGCGCTTCCTCCAGATCAAGACCGCCATCTTCTCCTCCGGGCTGAAGTTCCTCCGGGACTCCGGCCTGGATCAGGCGGCCTCCCCCAACGCGCTGCTCGATTACCCCTTTACCCAGCGCGGATTGCGCTACGCGCTTGCCGACGCCCTGCGCCGCCAGGCCCGCAACGCCCCCTTCCCCCGGCACCGCTACGACCTGGTGGACATGGCGAACCAGGTGCGGCCGGTGACATGGTTTTAGGGGAGGGCACTCCCAGGCTCGCATGGCAGACGCTTGTTAATTTTAACAACGCTTCAAATCTCTGTTAAGTTTAACAAGCATGAGAGGCGTCATCGACTCACCGTTCAGCCCAGGATCAGACGTGATCCCCCAGATCTGGGTCGGCCGCGATCAGGAGATCAACGATTGGACCCGCATCGTGCGCCCCAGCCGCATCGCCGGTGTGTACGAGCGGAGCCGAACCATTCTCGGGGAGCCAGGCGTGGGGAAATCTTCCCTCGTCAATCTCATATCCAGGGAAGCAAAGGAACAAGGCGACTGGGTTACCGATCAACTCCGTATCCCTCCCGCCACCGACGCTCTGAAGAGGGTGGCCAAGGCCCTGCTCGCAATCGCGGATCAGGCGGGACTTTCCACCAGCACGGAAAAAGGCTTGGCAGCGCTCCTTGATCGCGTGCGTAGCATCGCCGCGCTCGGCGTTTCCGTATCTCTCGCCCAGCCCGAGGGGGAAGAACCCTACGTCGCGCTCACCGACCTCTTGGTGGAGATCGGGCGCGCCGCCATCAAGGCAAAAGTTGTGGTGCTCATCTGTATCGACGAGATCCAGAACATCACCGATGAGGCAATCCTCTCGCAGTTACTTATCTCCTTGGGCGATGCCCTAACCAAGGAAGTAACGGTCATAGCTCCGGGAGATCGTGAAATTACTCGATTCCTTCCCATCGCGGTGTATCTTTCCGGTCTCCCAGATTTTGAGCACATGGCACGCACCCGCCAGAGAGCGACGTTCGCTCGTCGTTTCAAAACCACGTATCTCAGCTCAGTCACCACCACGGAAATGGAACAAGCCCTCGCTCCCCTTGTCAATCAGGGCTGGGAGATAAGTGATGAAGAAGGCGGCATAAAGCATGTGTACATGGATCAGGACGCTCGCGATGCGATCATCGACCTCAGCAAGGGAGAGCCATTCCTTTTCCAACTCGCTGGTAATTCCGCCTGGCGTGCCGGTAATACCGATACCATCACGCGCGAGGACGTGCTAGCGGGGTGGCAAACCGTCCGCGACGAGGCGGAATCGCACGTGGCGAACATTCTTGATCGTCTCCCCGAGCAGGAGCGATTAGTCGTCGAAATAATGGGAGAGTTAGACCCCGCAGAACGGACGTTGAGCGCTATCGCAGACGCAGCCGGAATAAGTCCGGCCACAAAATTAGGAACGGCCGCACGGCGGCTTGAGAAAGTCCGCGGCATTATTACACGGGGTAAGCCTTACGCCTTCCGCAACCGCGCAATAGAGGCGTACCTCACCTCCGAGTGGCCGGAAATCACCCCCTAATCACACCTCCACCAGCACCTCGGGGGATTGCACCTCATGGTAGGGATCGCTCTCCACCACCAGGCTGGCAAATACCTGCACCCGGCCCGTCGTACCGCTACTTCCCAGCCCAGAACCACCAGCGTAAGTCCAGGTCAGCGGCACCTCCGCCGCCTCACCCGGTGCCACGGCCTCCGGGAGCGCGATCGCCCAGCGCCCCTCGCCTGGCTGGGTGGAGGAGGCCAAAGCGTCCGAGGGCTCCCAGGCCGAGGCCCCGCCCACAAGGCCCGCCTCATCGAGGGAGCGCGCCACCAGGTGCAGTTCCGTGCCCTGCTCCACGGCGCTATCGGTGCCGTTGTGCACGCGCAGGAGGGTGAGCACCCCGCCCTCGGAGGTGGGTTCGGCGGCTAAGTCGAGCCGCAGCCCACCTGCTCCTTCCGTGGCCGCAGCCACCGCTGGCCCCATGCCCGCACCGGCTCCCACGCTCGGCACCACCTTGACTGCCCCCACGGCCACGGCGAGGGCACCGATCTTCAAAAAGTTCCGTCTATCCATTCCGTTTCTTCTCCTACTCCACCGATTCCTGCCGTGCCGATTCCCGCACCGGCCATGCCTATTCCGCCGCGATCCGCACCACACCGCCGATGGTGCCCTGCCACCACACCCCGCCGGGGCTGATCGTGCCCACCATCTGCAAAGTATCCACGCCAAAGAGCGTGATGAGCCCGGGAAGTTGCTGCTCGTAGAGGGTGTCGCCGGTGGCGGCGTCGATAGCCACGGCATGAATCCGCACGCCGTTGCCGAGCGCTCCGGGGCGTCGCTCGCAGGTATACACCAGGCCGTCCGGGCAGGAGAGGCGCGGCACGGCGGAGGAGTAGAGGTCATCGCGCTTCCACACGTTCACCAGGCCGGTGTCGGTGACGTCCCAGCGCTCCAGGCCCGGCGCGAAGGGAGCGTTCTTGGGCACGGAGTCCCCGGCGTTTTCCGGGTAGCGCGGGTAGGGATAGCCGTAGGTGGAGGCGCCGATGATGGTGGAGCCCACGCCAATCATGGAGTTCTCGGTGCCGGAGGTGCCCGGTTGGAATACCCCGGCCTCGCCCACCTGCTCGCCGGTATCGGTGCGGTAGACGATGATCTTTTCCTGCTCGTCGGCGTTATCGCTGAGCATGACGTAATCGCTGCCGTTGGGGCCAAAGAACGTGGGCGAGGCTCCCGAGCCCCAGGAAAGCTGGCCGGGTTTGCGGGCGGAGCCCGCGTCATACTCCCTGCGCCACCGCACCTCGGGGGCCTGGCCGGGGGCGGCGTCGAGCAGGTAGATCGCGCGGGAGGTAATCACGCTCACGCCCTCGGGGGCGGCGGAGATGGAATTATCAATGCGCTCGCCCTCGCCCAGGCTCAGCGCATGAACCGTGCGCGTGGCCTCGTCCACCACCGCCACCTGGCCCTGCCCGGAGGCCACCCACACGCGGCCCTGCCAGTCCGGCACCAGGCCCACCACCTGATCGCCCTCGCGGCGGTGGAGGAAGCGCCCCAGGTCAAGGCGTTCATCCACCCACAGGGTGCCGCCGGTGGCGTCGTGCGCGATGCGCAGCAGGGTGTTAGTGCCGTCCACCAGCACCATGCGATCCTCCGCGTCTAGGAAGGCATACACCCCGCCGAGCAGCGCACCCTTGGCGATTTCCAGTTCCCCCAGCACCGCGCCGGAGGCGGGATCGAGCACCACCACCTTGGGGCGCAGGAACGTCAGCCCGGAGCCGATGCGCTGGGTGACCAGCACCTGTACTAGGCCGTCGCTGCCGCACAGCACGGTGGGGCAGGCACCGCCAAGGTCCACGGTGGATACCTGCCAGGGCCGCGCACCGGGGCCGGGCAGCGGGGTGGCGTCGGAGGATTGCGCGTCCGAGTGCATGGTGCCCATGCCGGGGGCCGCCAGGTGCGGGGAGGGTTGCGGGGTGTACGGAATCTCTGCCACGGGGAGGCTCCTGGGTGGGGGATAGTTTGCCCGCCTAGGATAACGCCTTAGCGCCGCCTTTGCTTATCGACGCCCTCCCTCCCGCCACACCGCGCGCCCCTCACCCTTAGCTCACACTAGGCAAAGGCCACCGCGTACCGGGCGATAGCCAGTTCCTCGTTGGTGGGCACCACAAAGACCTTGATCGCGGAATCGTCCGTGGAGATCTCGCGCGCACCCTCCCCGCGCTGGGCGTTGCGCTCCGGGTCCACCTTGATCCCGTAGGTTTCCAGGCCCGCCAGGGCATCGGCCCGCACGGCGGCATCGTTCTCTCCCACCCCGGCGGTGAAGGTAATCGCGTTCACACGCCCGAGCGCGATCATGTAGGAGCCAATGTACCTGCGCAGTTGATGAATATAGATGTTATAGGCCAGCCAGGCGTCCTCGTCCTCGTCCTCGATCATCTGGCGCAGGGCGCGGAAGTCATTGACGCCGGAAAGCCCCTTCACACCGGACTGCTTGTTCAGCAGCCGATCAATCTCATCAATGCTCATTCCCGCCTGCCGGTGCAGGTGGAACACGATGCCGGGATCAATATCACCGGAGCGGGTGCCCATCGCCAGGCCCGCCAGGGGGGTCAGGCCCATCGAGGTATCCACCGCCTGGCCGCCCTTGATCGCGGCGGCCGAGGCCCCGTTGCCCAGGTGCAGGGTGATCTGATTGACGGCCTCGGCGGGCAACCCCAAAAGCGCGGGCACCTGCTGGGAGACGTATTCGTGGCTGGTGCCGTGGAAGCCGTAGCGGCGCACGCCATTATCCAGGGCCACGTCCTTATTAATGGCGTAGAGCGCGGCGGCGGGCGGAAGGGTATGGAAGAAGCCGGTATCAAACACCGCCACGTGGGGAATATCCGGCAGCAGGGCGCGGGCCACCTCGATTCCATCCACGTTGGCGGGGTTGTGCAGCGGGGCCAGGGGAATGAGGTCGCGGATCATCTCCACGATCTCATCGTTGATCAGTTCCGGGGCGGAAAAGAGGATGCCGCCGTGCACCACGCGGTGCCCCACGGCCACCACGTCCACCTGATTCGGGCCACAGCCGTGCTCCTCCATGAGCGCAAACACGCGCTTGAGGCCGGTGGAGTGATCGGGGATCTCCTCCTCCACCTCGTGCGCGGTGCCCTGGTGCTTGAGGATGATCTTCCCGGAGGGCTCCCCGATCTGTTCCACCAGGCCGCTGACAAAGGGGGCCTCGGTAGCGTCATTGGTGGGATCCACCAGCTGGAACTTGATGGAGGAGGAACCGGAGTTCAATACGAGCGCAAAGGACATTACTTTCCTCCCGCCTGGATCGCGGTGATGGCCACCGTGTTCACGATGTCCGCCACGGTGGCACCGCGCGAAAGGTCGTTGATGGGCTTGTTCAGGCCCTGCAAGATCGGGCCCACGGCCAGGGCGTTGGCGGTGCGCTGCGCCGTCTTGTAGGCGATATTGCCGGCCTCAAGGTCGGGGAAGATGAACACGTTGGTCTGGCCCGCCACCGGGGAGTCCGGCATCTTCTTGGCCGCCACGGCGGCGTCCACGGCGGCGTCGAATTGCAGCGGGCCGTCCACCTTGAGGTGTGGCGCGGAGGTACGGGCGTGCTCGGTGGCCGCCACGGCGCGCTCCACGTCCGGGCCGCTGCCGGAGGTGCCGGTGGAATAGGAAAGCACCGCCACGCGGGGGTCGATACCAAACTGGGCGGCCGTCTTGGCGGAGACCACCGCGATCTCGCCCAGTTGCTCGGCGGTGGGGTTGGGGTTCACGGCGCAATCGCCAAAGGCCCACAGCCGCCCGGGCATGACCATGAGGAAGATGGAGGAGACCACGGAGGCCTCGGGGGCCGTCTTGATGATCTGGAACGCCGGCTTGATGGTGTGCGCGGTGGTATGCGCCGCGCCGGAGACCATGCCATCGGCCTGGCCGGTGTGCACCATCATCGTGGCAAAGTAGGAAATGTCGCGCATGGTCTCGCGCGCCTGCTCCACCGTCACACCCTTGGCCTTGCGCAACTGCGCGAACTCCTGGGCAAAGTCCTCCGCGCGCGGGTCCGTCTCATGATCCACGATCTCCGCACCCTGGAGGTCCAGTCCCAGTTCCGCCGCGCGGGAGGCGATCTCCTCCGGCTTGCCCAGCACGGTGAGCCGCACCACCTCACGGGCCAGGAGCGCGTGGGCGGCGCGCAGAATACGGTCATCGTCACCCTCGGGCAGCACGATGTGCGCCTTGTGCTCGGCGGCCTTGCCAAGCAGCCAGGACTCAAAGACCTCGGCGGACATGTAGGGCTCCGCCTCGGCGGTTACCTCGGCCAATTCCGCCAACTCGCCTGCGGTGATGGTCCGCGCCACCACGGCCCCGGCCTCCTCCATCTGGGCCACGGCGAGGTCGATGTGGGTCGCGGGGGCGTCGATAAGCGCCACCACGGGCACGCCCAGCGCAGCGGCCACCTGCGCGTCAAAGAGGTGATTGCCCGTGCCGCGCAGCAGAGCGGGCCCCTGGGCAAGCGGCTCGGTGGCCAGCACCGCCGCCACCGTGGGCTGTTCTTGATCCGCGATGTTCAGGTGGCGCAGGCCCCGTTCGGCCGCCCAGGGTTCCTCGTCCACCCCCTCAAAGGCGCGATTGATGGCGGTGAGCAGGAAAGAACGAGGTTGCGTCATGGAAAACCTTTCTGGCGGAGCGGATTATTTTCACCCGCGCACAAACAGCTATGACGCGCCCGATTTTACCGTCTTACCGCGCCCGACACCGGAAAATCGGGCAACGATTTTTCCGCCTACCCCCGCCCGCGCCGTTTGTTCGAACACCGAGCCTTCCCGCCATCCCGCGTGCTCAGTAGACTGTGTGCCGTTAAAGTTTTCTGCCGCCAAGATAGATAAGGAATCCCCTGCCATGTCCCGTCCGCTTCGCGTTGCCGTCATCGGCGCTGGCCCCGCCGGCATTTATGCCTCCGATCTTCTGGTGAAGTCCGATCAGGACGTTCAGATTGATCTATACGAGCGGATGCCCGCCCCCTTCGGGCTGATTCGCTACGGCGTGGCGCCGGATCACCCGCGCATCAAGGGCATCGTGAAGTCCCTGCACAACGTGTTGGACAAGCCGGAGATCCGCCTGCTGGGCAACATCGAGGTGGGCAAGGACGTCACCGTGGAGGAACTCCGGGAGTTCTACGACGCCATAGTGTTCTCCACCGGGGCTACCGGGGACCGCGATCTTCCCATTCCCGGGGCCGATCTCCCCGAGTCCTACGGCGCGGGGCAGTTCGTGGGCTTTTATGACGGCAACCCGGACTTCACCCGGGACTGGAACCTCACCGCCCCCTCCGTGGCCGTGGTGGGCGTGGGCAACGTGGGCCTGGACATCGCCCGCGTGCTGGCCAAGACCGGCGAGGAACTTCACGTCACCGAGATCCCCGATAACGTATTCGAGGGGCTTTCCGCCAACGCCGCCCAGGAGGTTCACATCTTTGGCCGCCGTGGGCCCGCCCAGGCCAAGTTCACCCCGATGGAACTCAAGGAACTGGATCATTCCCCCACCATCGAGGTCATCGTGGACCCGGAGGATATTGATTACGACGCCGCCTCCGAGGAGGCCCGCCGCGCCTCCAAGTCCACCGACCTGGTGTGCCAGACCTTGGAAAAGTACGCCATGCGTGATCCCAAGGGTGCCCCCCACAAGCTCTACATTCACTTCTTTGAGTCCCCCGTGGAGATCATCGGGGAGGACGGCCACGTGGCCGCCATCAAGACCGAGCGCATGGAGCTCGACGGCAACGGCGGCGTGCGCGGCACCGGCAAGTACAACACCTGGCCCGTGCAGGCCGTCTACCGCGCCGTGGGCTACCGCTCCGACGAGGTGGCGGGCGTGCCTTTCGACGCCGATAAGGCCGTGATCCCCAACGACGGCGGCCACGTGCTCGACGCCCCCGAGGGCTCCGTGGTGCCCGGCCTGTACGCCACCGGCTGGATCAAGCGCGGCCCCGTGGGGTTGATCGGCAACACCAAATCCGACGCCAAGGAGACCATCGAGATGCTCCTGGCCGACCACACCTCGGGTTCCCTCGCCGCCCCCACACCCGAGCGCGCCACCCCCGAGGCCGCCCTGGAGTTCCTGGAGAACAAGGGCATTGCCGTGACCACCTGGGAGGGATGGCACCGCCTGGACGAGGCCGAGCGCGCCCTGGGCGAGGCCGAGGGCCGCGAGCGCAAGAAGATCGTGGAGTGGGAGGAGATGGTGCGCTACGCCGGGCCGCAGGGGTAGATTTTCAGTCCCCTAGCGTTCCAGCCAGGCGGAATCGAGTTCCCCGTGGCGGGAACAGCGCGCCTCCCAGCCCTGGGGGAAAACCTGCACCACCATTCTGCGACCGCAGATCTGGCAATAGCGCGGCGGCTCGTAGCCCGCGCGGGCACCCGGCGAGGGTTTCGCCGGGATTGTTCCCGGGACTGCTCCCGGGGCATGGAGCAGCGCGGTGGGCTTCCCCGTGTGCGGGTCAAACGCCGGCGGCTCCCCCGCCAGCACCGCGGAGGCGAGCGCATCCGTTCTCATCTTGTGCTACCTCGCTCCGCCTTATACCGCCGAGTTCAGGGCCTTGATGGGAAGCTGTATCTTGCCCATCATGTCCAGATCCTCCTCCATCGGGCGGCCCAGGGTGGTGAGGTAATTGCCCACGATCATGGCGTTGATCCCACCCAAAAGCCCCTGCTCAGCGCCGCGCGATCCCAGGGTGAGTTCCCGGCCTCCGGCAAAGCGCAGGGTGGTGTGCGGCATGGCGAGCCTAAAGGCCCCCACGGCACGCAGGGCATCGCGGGAATCCATCACCGGGTAATCCGCAAAGGGGGTGCCGGGGCGGGGATCGAGGAAGTTCATGGGCACCTCGGCGGGCTCCACCTGCGCCAACTGCACGGCAAACTCCGCGCGCTGCGCCAGCGTCTCCCCCATGCCCAGGATTCCCCCGGAGCACACCTCCATTCCGGCCTCCCGCACCAGATCGAGCGTCGCCCGGCGTTCCTCCCAGGTATGCGTGGTCACCACCTGGGGGAAGAAGCTGCGCGCGGTTTCCAGGTTGTGGTTATAGCGATGTATCCCGGCGCGCGCTAATCGACGCACCTGGGGCTTAGTCAGCGTGCCCACGGAGGCGGCCACCTGAATATCCACCTCCGCCCGAATGGCCGCCACCGCGCTTTCCAATTGCTGCATGAGGCGCTCGTCCGGCCCCTTTACCGCCGCCACAATGCAGAACTCCGTGGCCCCGGTCTTGGCGGTGTGCTTGGCGGATTCCACCAGTTTCTCTATGTCCAGCCACACGGCGCGCACGGGGGATTCAAAAAGGCCCGATTGGGAGCAGAAATGACAATCCTCAGGGCAACCGCCCGTTTTAAGCGAGATGATGCCCTCGATCTCCACCTCCTCGCCGCACCAGCGCAGGCGAGTCTCATGGGCCAACTCCAATAGCGCGGGGATCTCCGCGTCCGGGAGCCTCAGGACCTCCTCTATTTCTCCCTGCGTGAGCCCCACGCCGTCGTCGAGGGCCTTGGACCTTGCGGTGCTGAGAATGGACACGGAAAGCGGCTCCTTAAATTAAACAGCGTTCAATTCCTCCTGTGATTTTATCCCTCACACCCCTTTTGTTCCACGCACCACACCCGATTATCCCGCGCCGGAGTACGTTTCTCCCCATGAAAAACACTCTGAGCCGCAGGCAACTAGGCCGCGCGGCGCTGGCCACCGGCACCCTCCTCGCCGCCGCCCATCTCCCCCTTCCCGCGCGGGCCGTCGCCCCCGGCGCGACCGCCCTGAGCCTCCGCTTCCCCGGCACCACGCTCACTCCCGACGCCCCGCCCGCCACCCTGCGCTTCCACTCCCACGAGGGCACGATCTCCCGGCTCGTCTACCCTTCCACCCACTGCCGGGACGGGGAGTTTCCCCTCTGCTCCGAACTCATCACCCTCCCCGAAAACACCACGCAGATCGAGGCCTCTCCCGAGGTCGGCACCCATTTCCATCGCCTCATCCCGAGTAACCTCGCCCTCCCGGACGCACCCGAAGCCACGGTCACCGAGGGGCTCCGCGTGGTCTCCCGCAGGCAGTGGGGAGCGGATGAAACACTAATGACCTGGACACCGGAATACGCCGCTCCCGTGTGCATCACGGTGCACCACACGGAGATCCCCACCGGACGGGAGCCCGAATACCAGCACAATTGGCCCGCCGCCGTGCGCGGGGTCTATCGCTTTCACGCCCTCACCGAGAACGGCGGGCGCGGCTGGGGCGATATTGGCTATCACCTCCTCATCGACCCCGAGGGCACCGTGTACCAGGGGCGCACCACGGGCGCACCCGGCCGAGCCGTGTTTTCCGGCACCCCAGCGCCTGATTCCCCGGCACCCCATTCCCCGGTGGGCGGGGTGGTCACCGCCGGGCACGTATTCAAGGCCAATACCGGCAATATCGGCGTGTGCTTGATCGGCAACTTCACCCGGGATCACCCCACCACGGCGGCCTATCGCTCGCTCATCACGGTGCTGAGCGCGCTGTGCCAAGCATGCTCTTTTCATCCGCTCAATCAAGTGCGCTACGTCAATCCCTCCGCTGGCGTGGACGCCACCCAGCCCATCATCAGCGGGCACAAGGACTGGCAGGAGGTCACCGGGATTCCCAAGGACTGCCCCGGGCGCAACCTCTGGTACCAGCTGCCCGAGATCCGGCAACACATCGCGGATACTCTCCGAACAGCATAAAACACCCCCGTTAGAGGGTAATCTGTGGTATAATTCATGATGGTTGCTCAAAAGGGGTCACCCCCTTGGGGGTAGCGCAACCATCGGCCACACACCGCAGACTTTCGCAGGCAGGAGTGTTTTCATGTTCCTTTTCATCGTGTCCATCGTTCTCATTGCCGCCGGTATCCTCGCGTTCTTTATCAGCCCAAACCAAAAGAAACCGGAAGATTCCGCCAGGCACGGTTCCTCCCCCACGCTCACCAAGCGTTCCATGCGGATCATCGGCGGCTCCACCATCGCCGTGGCCGTGATCATCCTCATTCTCACCTGCGTGACCGTGGTGCAGCCGCGCACCGTGGGCATTAAGACGGCCTTTGGCAAGCCCACCGGCTCCCTGGGCAACGGGCTCCACATCAAAGCCCCGTGGGAATCCGTGACCAAACTCGACGGCGCCAAGCAAAATGACATCTACCGCGACGGCGGCGAAAACACCCTGGGCAGCATCGAAGTACGCCTGGGCAATGACGCCAAGGCCACCGTGGACGCCTCCCTGCAATGGCAGCTCAAGGTGGATCGCGCCGAGGAACTCTTCATGGATTACCGCACCTTTGAGGGAATCCAATCCAACCTAGTGGATCGCAATTTCCGCGCCGCCCTCAACGAGGTCATGAGCGGATACGATCCCCTCTCCCCGGCAAACGTGGACGCCGATCATGACACCCTGGCCGTGCTTTCCCAGCAGACCCTGGAAAGAATGCGCGCCAAGGTGAACGGGCAAATCGAGGTACACTCCGTGACCATTCCCATCATCAACTTCGATGAGGCCACCCAGGCGCGGATCGACGAACTCCAGTCCGAAATCGCCCGCACCCGCATCGCGGAACAGAAGAAGGCCACCAACGAGGCCGAGGCCCGCGCCAACCAGGCCCTGGAGGGATCGCTCACCCCGGAGGTCTTGACTTCCAAGTGCTTGGACATCGTGGCGGAGCACGGGCAGTCCCCGCTGGGCTGCTTCCCCACCGATGTGCAGCCCGTGGTGGGCGCACAGTAAGCGCCTCACCGCCAAGAAATCAGGCACCCCGCGGAACGTAACTGGAATGCTGCTACCGCGGGGTGCCTGGCCTATTCGGGGGCCCCGCAACAAGCGACGCCGCCGTCGATAGTGGGCAAAATCGTGGGCACGCCCCCTACCCCAAAACGCAAAATACCCCCTGACCTGCTAAAAGTCAGGGGGCTTACTGGCGGAGGATGTGGGATTTGAACCCACGAGGGGCGTGAACCCCGCACGCGTTCCAGGCGTGTGACATAGGCCGCTAGTCGAATCCTCCAGCGCACACTCGGCATGACTGCCGCGTACCGGGATTACAGTACACCCACCCCACAGCAGGAACAAATCTCCTGCACATCCCACCCCTCACCCCATCACCTCACCAACCCTTTGGCCCCGTCCCCGCCATGCGCTACAATCGGAACTCGGATCTCGCGCGGCGTGTATCTTGTGAACTCCCCCAGGGCAGGAATGCAGCAAGGGTCAGCGAGCTCTCGCGGGTGCGCGAGGTCCCCTTATTTTCGGGGCGCCCTCTTCTAAAAATCAGCACCGCGAACCCGCCTCGTGCCGGGTAACGCGCCCAGCAAAACCACAGATACACCGGGTAGGATAGGGCTACATTATTGTGCCGTTTGACTCCACCCGGAAGGAACTTCTGTTGTCTCTCCTTGATCTGAGCCCCGAGCAGCGCGCGGAACTCGCCGCCCAGGTGCGCGGACAGTACCAAGAACTCCAGGCCAAGGGCCTTAACCTTGACCTCACCCGAGGCAAGCCTTCCGCTGAGCAATTAGATTTCTCCAACGCACTCCTTTCCCTCCCCGGCGATGATTACCGCGATTCCTCCGGGACCGATGTGCGCAATTACGGCAACCTGCGCGGGCTGATGGATATTCGCCAGATCTGGGCCGATCTGATGGGTATTGATCCGCAGAACCTCATCGCGGGCGATGCTTCCAGCCTGAACATCATGTTTGACCTGATTAGCTTCGCCTACACCTGGGGCACCCCGGATTCGGAGCGCCCGTGGTCGCAGGAGGAAACGGTCAAGTGGATTTGCCCGGTGCCCGGCTATGATCGCCACTTCACCATCACGGAGAAGTTCGGTTTTGAGATGATCTCCGTACCCATGCTGGAGGACGGCCCCGATGTGGACGCTATCCGCGAGCTGGTCAAGGACCCCCAGGTCAAGGGCATGTGGACGGTTCCGGTGTTTGGCAATCCCACCGGCGTGACGTTCTCTGCGGAAAAAACGCGAGCCCTGGCGGAGATGGAGGCTGCGGCCCCGGACTTCCGCATCATCTGGGATAACGCCTACGCGGTACACACCCTCACGGAGGAGTTCCCCGAGGTACACGATGTCCTCGCGCTATCCGAGCAGGCCGGAAACCCGAATCGTTTTTGGTGGATGTCCTCCACCTCCAAGATCACGCACGCGGGCGCGGGCGTGAGTTTCTTTGCCTCCTCCACGGAGAACCTGGATTGGTATGCCTCCCTCGCCGGGGTGCGCGGCATCGGCC